>CACYHY010000008.1 GCA_902774305.1 uncultured Pseudomonadota bacterium | reverse complement strand
GCATGCCCCAAAAATCTATCACCCAATCCAACACCGGTATGTGCGCCCTCTATCAAGCCAGGCAAATCAACCATAACAAATTCACGATTATGCGCATACATAACCCCCAGCTGCGGATTTAATGTCGTAAAAGCATAGTTCGCAATTTTTGGCCGCGCAGATGTCACCGCCGCCAATAATGTGGACTTACCCGCATTTGGGAACCCAACCAAACCAATATCCGCAATCAATTTCAAACGCAAGACGACTGTTCTTTCTTCACCCGGCAAACCATCATTGGCCTGTTTGGGCGCACGATTTGTTGGGCTTTTGAAATGCAAATTTCCCCAACCACCGTTTCCGCCACGCACAGCCAAATATTCCATACCATCCTGATTCAAATCGGCATATTCAATTTCTTCATTTTCAGATAAAATAACAGTTCCCGTTGGCACAGGCAAAATCAAATCTTCGCCAGAAAAACCAGTTCGCATTTTACCCATACCGTTTTGACCACGTTCAGCAGCAAAATGTGTTTTGAAACGATAATCAATCAATGTGTTTACATTTGGAACCGCACGGAAAATCACATCACCGCCACGACCACCATCACCACCATTTGGGCCACCATATTCTATATATTTTTCGCGGCGAAAAGACGCGGCGCCATTGCCACCGTCACCAGCCTTGATATGAATTTTAGCCTTGTCCAAGAATTTCATTTTTCGCCCCGTTTGCTAGCATTGTCAGCATTATAAACTTAAAAACTTGCAATTTCCAGTATAAAGATTTATAATTTCCCTGCTGCGAATGCAGTGATGATTCTGAATCCTATGCAGAATAGTCGTTTTGGACTGGGGGGCGGTACCCCACAGCTCCACCATTGAATTTTGACTTTTATGGGGCTGACATAGTTTCGACAGGCGCAGTAAAAGCTTAGAGATGAATCCGACATGGTTGTCGTTAAACACTGACTAAAAACTGAATGGCGATAGAATCGCTGCGAACGACAATGTTCGCCTTGCAATGGCTGCTTAATATAAGCATTTGATATAATTGGCGATTGTTGGTTATATCTGTTTAGCTTTTGCGGGGTTCGTCGGGTACCTGGCACCAGAAACCCGACATTTGAACAAAAAAATAATAAAAAGGAATAAAAAATGTTCGGAAAAATTAAAAAAGTATTTTTTACAGGCGTATTTGGTATTTTGTACATTTCTTTTATCGCTCAACTTGTTTACATTTTGGCTGTATTGGATGATTGCGAAGCGCAAATGATTGCATTGGCAGCATTATCTGTTGAATGGTTGGTTTTGATTGCTGCACGCTATTTATCAAAACGTTCTGCATCCAGCAACTCATCTTTTTCTGGCAACAATTTCCGTCGCCGTTAATTTTGAGTAATATACAAAATAATAAAAAGCCTCAATAAATTTTATTGAGGTTTTTTATCTTGAAAAAATGCAAAAACAATCTATATTTATCTTGCTATGAAAAATTATATTTTGCCTCTTCGTGATTTAGTTGTACATCCTGGCTTGACTATGCCGCTTTACTTGGACAATCCTGCATCGGTCGATTGCTTAAAAACCGCATCCAGTTTCGGTCAAAAGATTGTTTTGGCACCCCAACGTTCTTGGGGATACCCTTCATCCGTTGAAGACATCTATGATATTGGCACGATTGGTGAAATTGTCCAGATATTAAATTTACCTGACGGCTCTGTTCATTCTATTGTTCGCACAACTGATGCCGTAAAGTTATCCGATATCAAATTGGTTGACGGTATATTTATGGGCGATGTTACAAAAATTGAATTGTTGGACGACAGCGAATTCGAACAAACAATTGCTTTGCGTGATAAAATCACTGAAAACTTGCGCAATTTGGCTGGTTCGAAAAAAGTAAAGATGGAAAAAATCTATAATGTCGTACGCAATTATCCTCTTCCCGCATTTATCGATAGTGTTATTCAAATGCTGGATATTGACACCGAAGTAGCAGTGAAGATTTTATCGGCAACCACATGGCGTGAAAAACTGATTATTTTACTGGAACAGGTCAACCTGAATGCAGAAACTGCAAAGATAGAAGATTCTATAAATCGTCGTATTCATCAACAAATGGAAAATGGTCGCAGGGATGCAATATTGCAGGAAAAACTGCGCGCTATTCAACACGAAATGGGCGAAGATAATGATGAAGCGGACACCGCCAGTATGCGTAAAAAAATTGAAAATGCGTGCTTGCCTGCCGATGTACTAGAAAAGGCAAAATCAGAATGGAAACGTATGCGTTCTATGTCACCAATGTCTCAAGAAGGCGGTTTGATAAAGAATTATTTAGATGAATTATTATCTATGCCATGGACACGCGCGACCCAGGCACCTATTGATTTGAAAAACGCCCGTCAGATTTTAGATTCAGAACATTCTGGAATGACACCAGTTAAAGAAAGAATCTTGGAACACATCGCCGTTATGAAAAAAACGGGCACCCCGCGTGGCAGTATTTTGTGTTTTGTAGGCGCGCCAGGTGTCGGGAAAACATCACTTTGCAAATCCATTGCTAATGCTTTGGGACGCAAATACCAAAGAATATCATTGGGTGGAATTTCTGACGAATCACATTTCCGCGGTCACAGAAAAACCTATATTGGCGCACAAACTGGGCGCATTATGGATGCATTAAAACGTTGCAAAACAAATAATCCTGTTATTGTATTGGACGAAATCGATAAAATGGGACGCGATTGGCGTGGCGACCCAGAATCAGCATTATTGGAAATACTTGACCCAGAACAGAACAAAACATTCCGCGACCACTATTTAGAGGTTGATTTTGATTTATCAAATGTTTTGTTTATTGCAACTGCAAATTCTTTGAATATGTCATCTGCATTAAAAGATCGTATGGAAATCATAAATGTCCCAGGTTACAGTGAAGACGACAAAGTCCAAATTGCACGCGAACACCTGATAAAGCGCGTTGCTGATGAAAACGGTTGGAACGTTGAAAACATAATTATATCTGATGATGCAATTCGTCACATTATTCGTAACTATACATCCGAAGAAGGTGTACGTAATTTGCAACGCGAATTGGCCACATTATTGCGCAGACAATTACTTGCAAATGACGGCACAGACGACAAAACAGAATTTACCATTAAAATGATTGATGATTTATTATCAATTCGTAATTGCGCAGAATCCGCACACAAAATTGGTTTTGGAATGCGCGCACAATAAAATATGACTGTATTTAGTGAACTTATAGGATATTTTTCAGATTGTAAAAACATACTGCGCCAGATAGAAAAATATGGCAGTAATTTAGAATTTGAAACTTGGATTTATTCTGGTACTATAAAGATAAATGACCAGTTCATGCTTAAAACACCAGATTTATATTTTGAAGTAATAAAATATAATGTGTTATTGGTGGGCGAAACTCGGTACAGATTTGTATTACACCGCGAATCTGACGTTATGAGATTTCCAAAGCGGCGCAAATTATTCGACCGAATATTTGCCCAGACAATTTTCAAAGCATGTAACAAAAAATACAAGGAAATAGGCAAACAAAAATGATTCTTGTTATAAACACATCAGGTAATGGTATTGATTTGGTGCTGGGTGACAAAATCAGTCACACAGATGCAGACAAACAGGCAATTACCCTGCCCCAGGCTGTTGAAAAATTTTTATCTGAAAACAACACAAATTGGTCTGATTTAACAGCAATTGGTATTGTCGTTGGACCTGGCAGTTTCACAGGTATCAGACTTGGTATTGCGTATGCCAAAGGTTTGGGAATTGGATTAAATATTCCTGTGATTCCAGTAAATGCATTTGAAATTTATTTGGCAGAAACACCCGATGCGTTTGTTGCAATAGAATCTGGACGCGGTGATTTTTTTGTTGCAGCGAAAAACTTTGAGCCACAAACAATGGGAATCGAAGAACTGGAAACCAAACAAATGGAATGGCCACGAACCACAGGTCACAAACCATTTAATTTGAAATTAGCTACGGACATTATAAAAACAAAACTGGAATCTGGCACAACAGAACCTGCAATTCCGATGTATTTGCGCCCCAGTTATGCCGAAGAAAACGAATCCAGGAAATAATAATGTACGACGAACTTGAAAACCTTTATGCATTGTGCTTTCCAGACAAAAAACAAAAATGGACAGCAAATGATTTTTCTGATTTGAAAAAATCTGGGTGCGAAATAATTGCCAGCCAGAATAGTTTTGTCGTATGGCGTAATATTGGCGATGAAACAGAAATATTATCCATTGGTGTTGTACCGGCTGCACGCCGCAGCGGCACAGCCAGTGCACTGTTGCAAATTATCGAACAAGACATAAAACAATTGGGTGTTAAAACAATTTTTTTGGAAGTTGATGAATCAAACATACCTGCAATCGAATTATATAAAAAAACTGGTTTTTTCAATGTCGGCAGACGTCCACATTATTATGACAATGGCCACGATGCTATAATTATGAAGAAAGAGATTTAATATGCAAAGCCAAGCAATATGCCTATTAACAAAGAAACGAGATAATGCGATAACCGTTGAATACAAGGTTGGTCGTCAAACAAAAACTGTGACAATTTTCCAAGGCGATGAAGACTATAATATCGCGGCAAGTCTGAAACCGGGCGATAAATTTATCATTGAAATACGTGACACAAAACTGGTACCTAGTAAACTTATTGAAATTGAACCCCAGACAAGTCCATTACCATACATAATAAAAAAATTAGAAACCAGATAAAAAACAAATAAAAAAATCGCCTGAAAGACTTCAGGCGATTTAATTTTGCATTACTTAATTATTTATTCAAAGCATCAACAATTTGTTTGTATGGAATCGCACCAGGGAAAGCCTGTTCATTGATAATCAAGAAAGGTGTTCCGTTGATTTCGAATTCTTGAGCCATACCACGTACATTTGCCAATTCACGTGTAACAACTTCGCCTTGCATATCTGCTTCTAACTGTTTTGTATCCAAACCAGCTTCTTTTGCAAATTTCAAAACGTTAGCTTTGACTTTTTCACCCAATTTTTCTCTGTCTTTCATATCATCTGATGAATAATATTCTTTTGTCATTAAAGATTCAACCAAAGCGGCAGCTTTTGCATTATCTTGGATCTTAGCAGCGATAACAGCACGAGCTGGAGCATCAGACAAATCACCATGGATAGAGAAGTTTTTAACAACAATACGAACATCATCACGTTCTTTCAACACTCTTGACAATTCGCCATGAACACGACGGCAGTATGGGCAAGAGAAGTCTGTCCAAATAAAGATTGTGTTTTTAGCATCAACATTACCCAAAATTGGGGCGTCAGCCATCATGGATTCTGCGCCAGATTTAACAGCAGCACGAATCGCTTTATTTTTTTCTGCAGCCTGTTGTTCTTGCAAGCCATTTGCCATATCTTGCAAAATCATAGGATTAACAGATGTCAGGTAGTAAGGTGTTACCAAACGAGCAACACAACCTGCAACCAAAACAATAGCAACCAAGTTAATGCATTTTTGTAACATGGATTCGCCTTTGCCAGCCATGCCCAGCATTTTACCGCCGACCAAGAACAATGCAATTGCGACAACCAAAATCAAAATTGTCCAAATCATAGTTTTCTCCTTTTCTGTTGAACGATATAACCATAGAACAATTTAACAAAAACGCAAATAAAAAATTAACGATTTTGTAAAAAAATTCTAAATTCTGGAATAGATACATCCAGCCCACGACAAACACTTTCCAAAAAACGCAAAGTTGTATGTAAATTTATTGGCAATTTGAATAATTTGTCCGCGTACGGCTCACCACAATCACTACACACCGCGCGACCTGTACGTGGTGACAAATAAATTAAATTTTCTGTTTTGCCACAGCCCGAACAATGCGATAAATCCAGCGCATAACCCAAATCACGTAATAAATCCAATTCCCAATGCAAATAAGATTCAGAATTTATATCTGCAAAAGTTTTTAATGTCGAATTATATAAATTTGGATATGCTTCGCGTTCAGGCAACAAAGTTTCAATTAATGCGAACATAGAATTCATATACGCCAATTTTGATGAATCCATCATCGCAGCAAGTGCCAAATTTTTTTGTGCCTCGAAATGAAATACCCCCAATTGAGAATCCAAACGCGCATTCCACGCGACCACCCCCATTTGACCAACCATAGGTTTATTTTTGGCAACCACCGCCCCACGCAGCATTCCCGACAACACACCATAGTTTTCAGTAAATATATGCGCAACCGCATCCCTTTCTCCAAAAGGTCGCAAACTGATAATAATGCCTGTTGATTCCAATTTCATAACCGAATTATGCCATAAAGGAAATTTATAACAAATAAAAAAAATCCCGAACATTTGTCCGGGGGATTTTTTTATTTTTGCTTTGCACGTCTTTCATCTTTAAATGCCTCTAATAACATGGTGATATCACGCCCTTTGATACTCTTGGGAATAATCAATGTCTTTTCTTCCTTAGAGTATCCTACTTTCCTGCCCTTGATAAGAAAAATTTCTGCATCGGGGTAACATTTAACCGCCTGTACTCCCCCTCTTGGTACCGTACATATATAAGGCACCCTTATAACCTTTTTTACAACCAAACCTTTCGTATCTGCCATCACGACTCCTTATCTATATAAATCTGTAGCACAAAAAACACAAAAATACAAACAAATAAAAAACCGCCCAAATGGGCGGTGTTTTAATAACAACCAGAAATTATTCAGCTTTTGCTTCTTCTACAACTTCTGCTTTCGCTTCTTCAACAACTTCTTCGGCTGGTTCTTCTTCAACCTTTTTTGTACCAAAAGTCAATTTTTTACCAGCAACCAAAGCATCGATTTCTTCTTGTGTTTGTGCAACATAAATCTTCACAGGCACAATAACATCGGCATGCAAAGCGATTTTTGTATCGAACGCACCAATTGTTTTAATTGGGCTGCCCAACAAAACTTGTGCAGATTCAATAGATACACCTGCAACTTCTTTCAAAGTGCGTGCGATATCACGTGATGACACAGAACCATACAACTGACCGGTATCACCTGCCTGACGAATCATATAGAATTTTGCATTCTTAACGGCATCCACATAAGATTCCGCCTGTGCTTTTGCTTTTTCCTGACGGGCAACCAATTCAGCCTTTTTCGCTTCGAACAAAGCAACATTTTCACGTGTCCAACGCATTGCTTTGTTATTTGGTAACAAATAGTTGCGGGCGAAACCTGTTTTAACCTCGACAGTGTCGCCGATATTACCCAATTTTGTAATTTTTTCTGTTAAAATAACTTTCATTTGTCTGTCCTTTTTTTGTTATAAGTTAGAGTTTTTTTCAACCCAAACATTTTTATTTATTCTTCCTTTTTATAAATTGGGAAGAACGGTATAGATGCGCCGTTGTTTGTGAGTGCAGTGTACAAATAGTACATAAACGAACAAACAACAAGCAGATATGCCGTTATAACCAATTAACCCAAGTTATTACGGACGAAAGGAAGTAATCCCAAGTGTCTTGCACGTTTGATGGCCGTTGCCAAAGAACGTTGATCTTTCTGGGAAACCCCACTGATGCGACTTGGCACGATTTTACCACGTTCTGTGATATAATGTGACAAAGTTTTAACATCTTTGTAATCAATAACCTTGCCCTTTAAAGGGTTAGATTTTTTACGATAAATTGCTGCACGAACTGCCATTATTCTGCCTCCTCGGTATCTGTGTTCTTTTTCATCATGATAGATGGAGTTGTCGCCAATTCTTCAACGCGAACGTTCAAGAAACGGATAACGTCTTCATCAATACGGGAACGACGTTCTAATTCGACGATTTGATTACCTGGCAATTCAATGTTTAACAAAACATAGTGTGCCTTACGGTTTTTACGAATGACATATGCCAAATTTTTCAATCCCCAAAATTCTGCGGATTTAACATTGCCACCCAATTCTTTGATAATATCTGTAAATTTAGACGCTTTTTCTTTAACCTGCGCCTCGGTCAAGTCCTGGCGGAAAACCAGTACACTTTCATAGTAAGCCATTTTATTTCCTTTGGTCTTTTACTTGTTATATCGGCCGGCCGCACCATTGCAACCAGCAGGAACAGGTAAATTATGAACATTTTTTTAGAAAAATCAAGTAAAAAAGCGCCTGAATTCAGGCGCCCTTTTGAAATAAATTATTATCGTTAATCCCGATACGGGTTATTTTTTGTTTTTGATGGGAATAAATACAATACCAACATAGATATACCCCACGCCAAATTTAACCAGTTCAGTAACCGTATGCTGCGAACACTTTCTGGTGCAAACAAAGCATATACAATAAACGCAACACTAACCCACAATAACTTGGCAGTAATCCCGACATCGTGCAATCTGCGTGCCTGAACAGCAAACCATGGCACTATGAACGCAATTAAAAATACCAACCACAACATCGCGATTAAACCGGCAACAACTGGATATGCCACCTGCAACTTGATAGCAGTAAACATCGCGCAAAAACTTACAACAATTATGAATGCAAACATCCACCAATATTCAGCACGTGTTGCAGTTCCATTAAATTGAAAACATTTTTTAACAAAGTTGGAAATAGCTTTTCCAAAAGATACAAATTCAGTACCACTATCACGCGATACAGGTGCACGGCGAACAGCTGATTTTCCAGCAGATTTTACAACACGTTTTTTTATTGGCATATTTTTCTCCTTGTTCCTTTTACAGATTCTACTATCTTTTCAAATGTAAAACAAGTTTTTTATTGTAAAACCATTTGACAGCGACTTACAAAATTTACTAACATCAAAAGAGAGTAAAGGAAGTCTGATGACAAACCAGTTTCACAGAACGTTGAACATTATGACGCTGTTCACTACGGCGGTATTTGTTTTGCTGTGTATATTTCATGTTCAGTTTATGGAATTGGCTACAACTAATTATATTATAAATGGTATCATTATCGGCACAGGTTTATTTGGAATCGGTTTATGTTTTTATGAAATGTTTCGCCTGTTGCCAGAATATAATTGGTTATCTGCATACATTCGTGGACGCAGAAATATAAAATTGCCACCGCGTATCTTGCGCCAAATTGCGTTGATATTGCAAAAGCGTCCCTGCCGTATTTATGCAGATGCCCTATCCGGATTGATGGATATGATTGCCAGTCGCTTTGATTCTGCACGCGAATCGATTCGTTATATAACAAACACTTTAATATTCTTGGGATTATTCGGAACATTTTGGGGACTGGTTACGACATTGGGCGGATTCAGCGAACTGATTGCTGGATTAAATCTGGAAAGTACAGATGTGGTTGCATCAATGCAAAACGGTTTATCCGCACCATTGTCTGGAATGGCAACCGCATTCACCAGTTCATTGTTGGGTCTGGGCGCCAGTTTAATTATGGGCTTTTTAGATCATATGGTTGGTGTAGCACACAATGCAATTTATACAGAATTAGGCGATTATTTGGCGGAACACACACATACGGTTGATAATGATGTTCCTGCGCAAATATTACCAAGTATAGATTTGAATACAAAAAAGATAACCGCGGCTGTGAAAAACATTGAACATAACACCGCATCAAATATATAACTTAATTCGAGGGAGAGGGTTTCATGTTAAACATCAGATATAAAGAAAAAACAAATGCATGGCCTGGGTTCGTGGATTTATTTTCGAACTTGGCTATCATTTTAATATTCTTGTTGATAGTATTCGTGTTCCTGTGGACAACGACCAGCGTGTTTAATAAAAACAGCGGTATACGTACTGTGGCCCAATTACGTCAGGCAAACGCAGAACAGGCCGAACTGATTAAACAAATGGAAAATGATGAACGCGAAGCAAAAAATCTTTTGTTGGCTGCGCGCGCAGAAATTACTTCCAGCGAATCTAATTATAACGCGGCTGTTACTAATTTAAGTAATGCTTATGAAATCAAACTCCAAGAACTGGAAAAACAGACTTCGACTTTACAGTCTCAGGTTCAAGAACTGCAAGAAAATCGTAATCTAACAACAAAGTACGAAGATAAAATCGCAGAACTGGAAAAACAAGTTAATCACCAGAAAAATGAACGTGCTAATCTGGTTGCACAAATCGATGATTTGCAAAAGAAATTGGATGCACAATCTGAAATGCAGACGGCTATATCAACAGCAGAAATGGAAAAATTGCAATTTGAATTGGCTACTGCCCGCGCAGATGCCGCTGCTGCTCAGGCTGAATATATAACAATGTCAAATGAATTAAACAAAGCGTTGGCTGACAAAGTGGCAGAGTTAAATGAAATGGCAAAATACCAATCCGCATTTTACAAGGCAATCAAAGATGCCTTGGGCGAACGCACTATTATGCGTCCAGACGGTGACCGTTTCATCGTATCCAGCGACATTTTGTTCCCATCTGGTAAATATACTTTGTCCGCTGATGGTAAAAAACAACTTGCGGCAATTGCCGGTGCTATCAAAGACTTTGAAACCAAAATTGATCCAAACGTAAAATGGATAATACGTGTTGATGGTCATACAGACAGCAAACCTGTGGTTCCTGGGACACATGCATATCGCAATAATTTGCAATTATCTATGTTGCGCGCCAGTGCTGTGGTCGATGAATTGGCAAAAAACGGCGTATCCAAACGCAGACTGGTTCCAAGTGGATTTGGTGACTTGCACCCGATTGAATTGGGTAAAGATGCGGCATCACTTCAAAAGAACCGCAGAATAGAATTACAACTTACCAATCGTTAAAAAAAAACACCGCCGTATATGGCGGTATTTTTTTACAAACATAACAACAACAAACTACATAGTCGTGATATAATCAACCTCTATGACATCCTGTTCATTATCATCGCCTTTATCAACCTGACCTTTTATTTTCATTTTTGTATCTGGGACAAGAATCATTTCACCCAACACCACAGGTTCGATTTCAACAGTAATAGCCCCCGTAGAATCTTGGAACACATACATATCATCGCCCAATGTTTCCACAATATAACCTGTCATAACAACATTTTGATTATCAACCATAACCGGTATTTGATTAACAGTCACAATCGCATCAACCACAGGTTCAACAACTGTTTTTACAGTTACTGTATTATTATGCATACCTGATCCTGCCCATGCAGCACCAGATGTTAAAACCGACACCAATGCCAGTGTGTATATTTTTTTCATATGTCTCTCCATTTTGTTTAAGGTTTAACTTACACATGAAAAATTATACTCTTAGAGGTCCTCAAAACATATAGGATTGATTCCGCAAACAAAAATCCCCAAATGGGGATTTTTTTATTTCTTAACATGCACATCGATTTGTGGAAACGGAAAGTGAATTTTCTTGCGTGGCAATTCTTTATATAATGCCTCACGCATATCACCCTGACTTGCAAACCAATCAGCATACTTTGTCCAATACCAAACGGTCAAAACAACTGCGCTATCGCCAAGGTCACTGACAAAAACAGATGGCGCAGGATTTTTTGCTATACGTTTATCTTTTGCTAACACACTTAATATAACCCGACGTGCAGCATCAACATCATCACCATAAGAAATCGCAATCTGAATTTCCGAACGACGCGCACCCCTATCCGATAAATTTGTAATCTCGCCATTTGCCAATGGTCCATTTGGAATAAACACAACCTGATTATCAAATGTATGTAATTCCGTTGTGAAAATCATAATCTTTTTAACCGTGCCAGTCCGCCCCGATGCAGTTTGTATAACATCACCAACTTTGAACGGCTTTAAAAACAAAATAATTATTCCCCCAGCAAAATTCTGAAAAGTCCCGGACAATGCCATACCAACCGCCAAAGCACCTGCACCCAAGACCGCAACAATTGATGTCATCTGAACACCGACTGTTGTTAACACAATCACGATTACAAATATACGCAACAGAATATTTATAAATGATGCTGAAAATGAAATTAACGATGGTTCTAATTCACGTTTTTCCATTGCAAACTTAATAGATTTTGTAATCTTATTTGCAATCCACATACCAATAGAGAAAATCGCAACCGCCGCAATCAATTTCAAACAAAAATCAACTGCACCACTTAACAGACTCTGAATCAAATCATGCCACTGTTCAGCGGTTTCTGGTGGTGTTGTCACTAATTCATGTTGAACATCGGCCACATGTTGCAATTTATTTTGAATTCCTGCCGCAATAATCTCATCTGTATTTTCCATAACTAACCAATCCTTATTTTACATTTGAATATCTTCACACTTTTCTGCAGTTTTTGGATCATCGCAAACAGTCTTACGCGTATCAACCAATCCCCACAAAACACTAGAACCTTTTGTACTGCAATTCTGTGTTGTTGTTGATGTACAGTAATGACATATTCTGGTATCGCGATTGAATACAGCATTAGATGTTTTCGTCAATCCACCAGCCGAAGAACTGGAATTTCCACTCTTTAAGTTATTCAACCAACTGGCCATTCCCGTACCACCTTTTGTCAAATCAGAATTATTCACACCAGCCGCCACATCATAACTGATCGCATATGGTGCCGTTAATGGTTCTGTTGGTGCAATACCACCAATGCCGGTATTTCCCAATGTTCCAATTTTTTGACACATATATTGCGCTAAATCAGCAGATGCATTTTTGGTTGCTGTGGCAACTTGCTCAGTGAATTTTTTGTTATAATTATCTTGAGCTTGGCGCAACGCCGCAATTGCAATTTCCATTTTAACCTGGTTCAACAAGTTCGGGAAACGCGCCGTTGTTTTATCACCTTTTTTACCTGTGATTTGTTCCAGATTACGTCCAGTAATACAATATTGAATTTTTTGATCTTGCTCAATCATTTCAATAGTGCGATTGATTGTCCCTGCAATATTTTTTAACTCTTCTTCAATTGTTGGAATAATCGTATCCGCATCTTGCTCATTTGAAAAACGTGTCCGTACAGAGGCAATATAATCATCAACACCAATTTCGCCCGGTGCCAATTTATTTTCGCCGTCTTCGGTTTTACCAGACGCTTCACCCATCTTGATTGAACCGAATGAAATCATACCAGTCACACGATATGTATTACCCGATTTTTGGGAGCGTAATGAACCAGTACCAATCACTTCATCTGTTGCAAATTTATTACAATCCGTTGTGGAACCACACACTTCGGTCATCTTTTCAGCAACCAAGTTTTGGCATGTTTCCAATGCAGAATTATCTATATTCAAATACAATCCCATCAACATCGAATCCAAATCAGACATCGAGAATTTTGGATTTGCTTGCTTACATACAACCAACTTATCGATTGGACATATATCATGGATATAAGCATAATCCATACCTATACACTTCGAGAAATCTTCACCACAACGTGTGTCATCAGTAAAGCAATCTTTAACTTCTTGGGTACATGCATCAACACGCATAGCCGCCAATTTGTCTTTTACATATCCCCAAATTTGCGGTTCCATACGTTCGCAAGGATCAATTTCAACTTTACAGAAACTACGGGCCATATCAGGACGCGCCAAACACGCATCCATTGTGTCTTTGCCCTTGCCTGCGATATCATCTTTACATGCTTTTTGAATACATTTAGAAATATCACTCAAACAAGATTGACGTTTTTTAGATTCAATTTTGCTTTCTGCCAATTTAATTGTTGGTGCAGCTTCACGTAAAAAGTCTTGCCACACATTATCGCGCACCGCGACACAAGAATCTAACACACGTTCACAAATATAACGTTTCGATTCCAAAATTTCCATAGTAGATGCTGTAATATCATATGTATTTACAGTTTTAACTTTTGTTTTTGCTGTACTGACAGCCTGTTTATTTTGCATATTTTCACTTGCGATAGTAAACACACAATTTTCCCAGTCTTTGCCACAAGCATCTTCTTTCTGCATACATTTTTTATATTCAACCATGCACTCGCCACGATCGTATTTGTTTGCAGAATCAAAAGATTCTTTCAATGCAGCACGCACTGCCGCATTTGCAGAACTCATTTCATTCTTAGCTTCAGCTTCTTTCTTTTCAATACTATTTGCGAAACCTTTACAATCAGATACAATTTGACGCGAATACATTTGCTTTAACAATGGAATATCTTTTTTGCAGGCATCTTCATCCATTTGCGAACGACATAATTGATCCGCCGCCTTAAACAATGCATCACCTGTTTTATCACCAATAGATTCTAACATATCACCAAACGCATCCTCGTCATCATCAGACATTTCATCCCACAAAGACAATAAGGCTTTCTTTTTATCTGCAGCAGATTTTTCAGTACTTTTTACAACCTCGCCTTTTTTATTATATTCACGAGCACCATTAAATATAATATCGGCATTTGCACCTGCTTGGACACGTTCAACTTCTTCGGTTCTTAATCTATCGGCTTCCGACAATGTATCTTTGATTTTTTCCAAACGCTTTTCATATTCTGCATTTTTATCACTGCACGCACAAGAACCACCATCTTCGTTATCTAAAATACAAAATTGATCCATACAACCATAATAGGCATCATAACATTCTTGATTATACAAGCCAGAGGCATCTGTTTTAGCACGAACCTTGGTTCCTTGTTGAATTGCCGATTGTTTACCTGTCGTTTTCGTTGCCGAATACGCAGGCATAACTACGAACAATGCCGCTAAAAACAAACCTATATGTATTTTTCTCATGCTCTCTCTCCTAAAGTATGAAAATCGTTATAAATCGTTTAACATTTCTTCGGTTATATCACCAACATTGATGTCTTCACAAGATTCCAATTCTTGGCAAAATTCCTCTTCACCACCAGATATAGCCCCCATTACACCGGCACCGACACCACCAATAACAGCACCGATCGCTGTTCCCCAACCTGGACTGACCATTGTGCCAGCAGATGCACCAGCAGACAATCCACCAGCCGCAGCCTTTAACGCAGATGTTGATTTCTTTTCGCCACCTTTCTCACAAACCTGTTGCATACGACAAACATGGCAATTATGCAAACTCGGTTCATATGTCACACTGCGAATGTAACTATAATTTTTAGAATCAGAATCATCTGGCTTATTTTCTTCCTTATACTTCTTCATACAATACTTTGCATTTCTATTTTGTTCTTCCTTCATCTTTAATTCATCCATCAATGAAGTCAGTTCTCTATCAGCTCTATTTACCGCAGCCTCGTAAGCAATCTGTTTTGCTGTGTTAAACACACTGGTTTTAACACTGTTACGTCCTTTGACCTTGGTAGAACTACCTTCATATATATCTTTACAAGCAGATAATGTTAAATCTTTTTCGAAATCAGCAAAGAAATCATCAACCAATCCACGAACAGAAGTTCTGATAGAAGATTGCATTTTTTTACCGTTGGCGCTGTTCAAATCAACCCATTTGCTCATATCAACATATTCAGATTTTTTCAACTTTGCATTATCCTTTGCCATCAGCAAATCTGACACTGGGATACAAGTCATATCTGTGCCGCATACCGCTGTCAACTTTTCACTAAATTGATTAATACAACCTGTCAACAACTGATAATCCATATGCAACATTGCAGAACTTATAATGACTTCAAAATTATCCGCCGCCATTGTTTTACAAGATGGGAATAAAGATTGTGGACACATAGTATCCGCGATATCTCTGGCGCCCTTACCCACACATTCTGGCTTTGTAAAGTCGGTTCCACATTTATCTTTCAAACAAGAATCAATATCGTTTTCACAGAATTTTACTTGCAAATATCCTAACTTATCATTTATAACATTTTGCAATCCTGGAATTTTTTCATTGCATTCCGTAATAATTGGGCAAATTCCAGCTGCAACATTTACATCACTCAAACACGTAGAATCCGTAGATGTCGAACAACCTTCTTCCAAACAATTTTGGATTTTTGCCAAACATGTTGCACGTTCATTTTTATCAGCATACTTGGCAGCCTCTTTCAACACACTAACAGATTCTTCCTGCCAATCTTTTATAACATCTTTACGAACAGCCATACATTGATCCAAGACATCTTCGCAAGCATGTGAACGACGTGCCAACAAACCTTCATCCAAACAATTTTCAAAATTAACGCCACAACCACCTTTATCGGCAATACAAGAACGATAGACCAACAAACATTCACCACGATTATACTTGTTTGTTGTATCCAACATTTCTAATCTAGCCTTGCGAACCGCTGCCTCGGCAGTTTTCTTATTCATTTCAGCTTCACGTTTTTGGTCAGACAAATATGTACTAAACGCCTTACAATCATTAACAACCATACGACCATATAATGTTTCTTCAGATTTAGCCTTACTGCCACAGCTTTTTAATTCTTCTGCGCAAGCCTCTGCCGCCATAGCATACAAATTTTGACCAATATCTGCATCTTCTCCTAATTCTCCGTCATCGGCACCTGAATTTAACCAACTAGAAAAATCAACACCTGATTTCAAAGAACTCTTTTTAGCAGCATCAGATCCACCAAACACCAATTTTGCCTTGGCACCCAATTTTTCACGCTCAACCCCAGTCGTATACAAATCATCGGCTTCTGATTGAATTTTCTGGATTTCCTGAATTAATTTCTTAGATTTTTCAATATTATCCGAACACGCACAACGACTGCCTTCGGTTTCATCTAGCAAACAAAATTCGTCCATACACGCACGATACGCATCACGGCAATTTTCTGGAGTAGTATTTTTTGTTGTCTTGGAACTTTTGGTTTCACTGGCCGCCGGTGTATCATCTGTATCTTCGACATCGTCAGAATCATCGACATCATCCGTATTATTAGACTTGGTCACCCGTTGTTCCACCACAGGCGTTGAAGACACCTTTTTATTTGTCACCGATGACATGGCTGGCATTCTTGCAGTTGATGGTGTTGAACGAGCCATTCCGACACGCGCATTATTCGCAGTCCCCCATGCAACAACAGGCAATAAACACAAGATTAATGTGATATTTCTGATTTTCATATCTCTCTCCACATACTATAATCACATATAATTTTATCAAAAAAAACATAACTTATCAAGCACAACTAAAAAAAATCTTGATATTTGACCCAGCAAGATATATCATAAAAATCAACTTAAATAAAAGGATTATATTTATGGCCAAAGATGATGTTATCGTTTTTACCGGTACCGTTACAGATAAATTACCAAACACTATGTTTCGTGTAAAGTTGGATAACGGACACGATATTATTGCAACCGTTTGCGGAAAAATGCGCAAAGCACGCATTTGGGTCAATGTTGGCAAAAAAGTCCGCGTGGAAATGACACCGTACGACCTGGACAAAGGACGCATTACTTTTGTAGAACGTAATGCTGCCGCACCAGATTCTACGAATGCTTAAAAAATATATATGTAATGCACCGCAAGGTGCATTTTTTTATTGCTCATAAAAAAGTTTTTTTGGTAACATCTGAATTAAGTATGGGAAAGAAGGGAATTTTATTTTTATTATTGGCGTGTTTTATCGCTGTTGGCTATGCTGACGGTGCTGCTCGTTCTGGGCTAAATTCTGCACGTGAAGTCGCCCCCAGCGCATCATCTCGTACCCGCGCCAGAATATCTGTTCGGCCCAAAACTCAAAATACTGTTCAAAGGTCAGCAATAACCACTTCGTCTGTTACCCGATCGGCGACAACTCAATCTGTTGCGCCAAAAACAAAGACCAGACAAATAACATCCAGTCGTTCTGGTCTGCTATCCTTGCCCAACAGTACAAAACGTATTGTCAGTCGTGTGGCAACAAATACATCGACCGCCCAAACATTGGGTTCCGAATACGAGGCTTGCCGTGATGCGTACTTTACATGTATGGACCAGTTTTGCGCAACCGTGGACGAAACGTATCGTCGCTGTGTTTGTTCATCCAGATTAAATGAAATAAAACAGAAACAGTCTGCTTTATCTCAAACATCGGACTCTTTGGCAAATTTTCACGATTTTAATTTGGATATAATAGACAAATCCGCAGAAGAAGTCCAAGCAATGACATCTGCAACGGCTGGCGAACAAATTGCGGCATCAAGTAAAGACGATTCTGACTCTGCAAAACAATTGACAGCAATAAGTGATGTTTTAGCAAAAACAAAAAGTAAGTCTTTATCTACTGCCGGCACATTAGATGCGGGTGGTGATATAAAAGCGATTTGGAACACGACCGATTTAGCATCTGGGGCGAACATCGCGAATTTAACTGGCGAATCATTATACAATGCAGTTAATGCACAATGCTCAGAAATGATGACATCGGTATGTCCGGCTTCTATATTGGATATGGTTATTTCCGCTTATGGTATGTACATTGAAAATGATTGTGCAACTATGTCAACAGATTTATCTAAAAAGAAAAATGCTGCTAATTCCACCATTCGTGAAACAGGTCGTGAAATGGCGGTTGCCCGTCTGGCAAATTACGATGCGCATAATTCGTTATCTATCAATGATTGTATCAGTAGTGTTCGTAAAGATTTAACCGCCAACACAGCATGCGGAACTGATTTTGTTCACTGTTTAGACGTAACTGGGTTATACCTGAACATCGACACAGGTGAACCTATTTACAGTTCGAATTTTTACAATTTAGCAAATCAAATTTCTTTATCTGGAAATATTTTGAATAACCAGACAAATCACATGGTTGTAAATGCATTAAATGCAAAAAAAGCATTTGCTAAAAATTCATTAGATAAATGTCGTGATTTATCTGGCGATATATGGGATGAATTTATGCGCCAGGCAATTATTGAAATTCACCAAAGACAACAAGAAAAAATCAGAAACGTAAAAACAGATTGTCTTAGTGTGGTTAATCAATGCTATGATGAGCAAACAAATTCTTTGAAAGATTTTAGTAGTGTCAAAGATAATACATTGCTGGGACTAACCATGGAAACTGTCGAAGATTTATGCAGTGAAAAATTAAACACATGCAGCAATCTTTACGGTGGTGGTCCCGAAGGATTGGCTTCATTGGTTAACACAATGCGCGATATCGTAGATCAGCGCATAGTTGCCGAATGCCAGAATTCACTTATAGAATTTGGAAACAATCTGTGTGCTGTTCAATCCACAGATACAACACACGCATATCCTTATACATGCCGCGTTTATTCACCTGGTGATCAAAAATATGCCGCTATTTCTGAATGTAATGCTGCAACTTCAACCAACGCAAATTGCGGTACTGATTATATAGGCAGTTTGTATCAACGTTTTGTTAATTATGCAATGCAGGTTTGCATCCGTCCATCTGAATATGAAAACTTGGCTAAAACAACAGACACTATATCAACAGTAGAGGTTCCAACATTAGTATTACAAGACATCAATATTGTTATGGATAAAATGCGCATATCTATGGGTCAAGAATTATCCAAAGAATGTGAACGTTTTGGTGGAATTTGGGTAACAACACCATACACAGATACATCTATCGCATTGCAAGAACAATTTTATAACGAAACAGGAACAAATAAATTATGGGGGTATTGTAAACTTCCTACAACCGCTGCGCCAACATATATTGTAACATTTGAAGCAGCTGGATCGACATCTACGGCTGTTGTTACATACGGTGAAATAATGCAAAATGTAAACACACCAACAGAACCCTCTGGTTGCACTTTCGTGGGATATTACACAAAAGAATCAGGTGGCATACAATACTATAATGAATATGGACAAGCCACACGTAAATGGGATATCGCAGAAAACACAACGCTGTACGCCCACTGGCAACAAGATGCCAGCTCATCAGACTCTTGCGGGCACATAACAACACCGTAGGAAATAAAAAACGGCGCCATATTATCAAAAATAAATTATGCTACTTTTTTAGGTTCTGCAAAAATTTCGACATAGGGCTTTTTACCCAACACAACATCTTTATCTATTACAATTTCGTTCAAGCCTTCTTTTTCTGGTGCATCAAACATCGGTTGTAATAATAATTTTTCTAAAATGCTACGCAACCCACGCGCACCAGTTTTGCGTTCCACAGCTAATCTTGCAATCTCTTGCAAACCGTCTTGGGTTATAGTCAATTTTACGCCATCCAAATCCAACATAGCCGTATATTGTTTTACAATAGCATTCTTTGGTTCTGTTAAAATCTTTATCAATGCAGATTCATCCAATTCCTGCAATGTTGCAATTATTGGCAAACGACCAATTAACTCTGGAATAATTCCAAACTTTACCAAATCTTCGGGTTGAACATCATCCAAATTATTTTTCTCGTCACGCTCTTTCTTGGATTGAACATCTGCGCCAAAACCAATACCTGCACGAACACTCTTACGATTTCCGATAATTTTATTCAATCCATCAAATGCACCACCACAGATAAACAAAATCTTGGAAGTATCCAGTTGCACAGTTGCTTCGCCTGGATGCTTGCGCCCTGCACCACCGACAGGAACATTTGCAACCGTTCCTTCTATTAATTTCAATAAAGCCTGTTGCACACCTTCGCCAGACACATCACGTGTTAACGATGGGTTCTCAGATTTACGTGCAATTTTATCAATTTCATCAATGTAAATAATTCCACGACTTGCGCGTTCTACATCAAAATTCGCATTTTGTAACAAACGTTGCAAAACACTTTCCACATCATCACCAACATAGCCAGCCTCGGTCAATGTTGTTGCATCAGCAATTGCAAATGGCACATCCAATATACGCGCCAACGTTTGTGCAAACAAAGTCTTACCTGTACCCGTAGAACCAATCAACAACACATTTGATTTTTGTATTTCAACATTAACAGATGATGCGACTGTATGACGTTTATAATGATTATAAACCGCGACCGACAATGCGCGTTTTGCTTCCGTTTGACCGATAATATACTCATTCAAGAAATCATAGATTTGATGAGGCGTTGGTAATTTTGCAGTACCATTTTTAACAACATCAGCCTTTAAGTCATCAGCCATAATATCATTGCACAATGCAATACATTCATCGCAAATGCAAACATTACGACCACTGACTAACTTTTTAACCTCGTACACAGCTTTGCCACAGAAACTGCAAAACTGTTGGTTATCTTTTTCTTTTGATGGAGTCATTTTTTCGTCACTCATCTTTTATCCCTACGATTAAAATTTATTTACGCACCAAAATACCGTCAACTAAACCGAACTTTTTTGCCTCTTCGGCAGTCATCCAGTTATCTCGTTCCATCGCATCGAAAACTTCTTTTTCTTTACGACCAGTAAATTCAGACATTTGTTTTATTAACAACTGTTTTGTTTTCTTGAACTTTGCGACATGAATTTCCATATCGGTCACTTGTCCTTGGGTTCCTGCCATTGGCTGATGAATCATGATACTGGTATTTGGCAAGCAAAAACGTTTACCCTTTTCACCCCCAGCCAATAACACAGATGCCATAGATGCAACCAATCCCATACCAATTGTAGATACAGGTGCCTTGATATAATTCATTGTATCCAAAATAGCCTCGCCCGCAGAAACATCACCCCCTGGGGAATTTATATACATAGATATATCAGCATTTGGATTTTCAGATTCCAACAATAATAACTGGGCAACAATGGTATTCGCCATACCAGTTTCAATTTCGCCAGTAACCATAACAATTCTATCACGCAATAAACGTGAATAAATATCAAAGGAACGCTCACCACGTGGTGATTCCTCTATAACCATAGGTATCAAAGACATATTACCACCTTTAAAATCACTTGTTTTCTTGTAATTATAGCATAAAAAAAAGCATTTCGCAAATTTTCCGCCACTTTATTTACAATATAATCTAAATTGTTAAAACTTCAATAGCCGGCAAAGTACCTTTTTCGATAAATTCCAAAAACGCGCCACCGCCAGTTGAAACATAAGTCATATCATTGCAAACCTCGATTGCATCCAGGCAAGCCACCGTTTCACCACCACCAATAACACTAACCAATTTACCAGCAGTCGTTTGTTTCGCTATAGCGCGCGCAACAGCGAAACTGGACTGTCCCCAGGTCTCGCCCCATTCCGCCATACCAAACGTTCCGTTCCAAACCACAGTCGCCGCTTTGTCGATTTCCGCGATATTGCGCTCAGCTGTCATTGGACCATCGTCAATAATAACGTCCATATCCGCGATTTCATCAACCGACTTGTTTGTTCGCTGTGCTGATGGTTCAAATTTTGTACCAACACCTTTATCCAAAGGCATCAAAAATCTACATCCGTTATCATCGGCAACTTTCATAATTTCGCAAGCGATATCTGCCATATCTGGTTCATACAAAGAATTGCCAACTTTTTTTCCACATGCATAGTTAAATGTGGTTCCCAGCGCACCACCAACAATAACCGTATCTGCCAATTTGCATAAAGTTTTCAGCACACCAATTTTACCGGATACCTTGCCCCCCCCAACAATTGCCAACATCGGACGTTTTGGATTTTCCATTATTTTGGAAATATTTTCGACTTCGGAATTTAATAATTCACCCGCCACAGACGGCAAAAATTCAGTTACACCAACCAAAGATGCCGCCGCCCTGTGCGACACAGCGAACGCATCATTCACAAACAAATCAAAACCAGTTGCTAACTTTTTTGCAAATTCCAAATCGTTTTCTTCCTCACCAGAATAAAAACGCACATTTTCCATCAGCACAACATCAGAGTCATGCATATCAGCCAAAAAATCTCGCTTCAAGCAATCATCAATAAATGATATTTTCATATAATCTGCAATCGGGCGCAACGATAATTCCGGCACATGCTCACCTTTTGGACGTCCCAGATGTGCACAAATTGCGACACGCGCCCCAGCCTCACGCAATTTATTTATGGTCGGCATAGATTGTTCAATACGAAAAGTATCCAAAATTTTTCCATTTTCAATTTGAACATTAAAATCCACGCGCAACAAAACATATTTGCCTTTGACACGACCATAATCAACACTACGCAATTTCATTTTTCCTTTCCTTTTTTATAAATTACATATACTCTCTGCCAATATCATGAAATTTATAGAACCGCTGTCTTGCACGACGTTCTAATACCATTCTATAATATTCACGTTTTTCATCCAAAGTTAGATGCGACAAATCATCCCATACATCTGGCATTACATTAACATATTTTACATTTGTACTCTTGTTTGTATCTGGCATAAATTATACCTTTTATCTTGTTTTTGCAAAATAATTTTGAAATCTTTGTAGTCTGGAACGATTATGATCTAAAATTTCTTGCCTTGGATAAGCTGTTTTAAACTGATTATCCACCAATTCTTTATATTCATCATATTGATTATCGTCTGGTGAAAAAGCAGTAATATGTATTGTTGCATTTGCAAAATAATATCCGAATTTTTCTGGTTCGTTCTCCAACGGATACGGCACATTTATTGTCGCCGGCTCTGATTTTTTCATTGCTAAAGTATAAAGGTATTTTCCATATTCATCAGATTTTTGTGCATACGCCAACACAATCGTTTCGGGATTTAATTTCGATGGATATCTGTTTATATCAAAATTCACGTTATACACAGGTAATTCAGCATTTTGAACCACCGCGCCAGAATCTTGTTGTAAAGATTTAATAAATAAATCCACTTTTGGTTTTACCAATTTACGCAATTGTTTATTTTCCCAAACCTTTGCCACATTATCAACATAGATACGATAATCCATCAATCTGCGCATCAGTCCATAAAATAAATTAAAACTTTCAACATCATTAAATTGATATTGTGCAACATATGTATCACGCGGACAGAAATTTTCATACAACCCAGAATTTTCAGTCATCAAAACATCCAAGGCTTTTTTATTTTCATCGCGCTTAAGCGCCCAAATACTTCTGTATGTTGTTTCCTCTTCTATTACCATAACAAACCCTTTTCTCTATCTTTGTTTTGCCAGCATAGATTGTTTTGCGACATTAAATTTTTCACGTTGTTGTCTGGCCCATATACTGTCATCATTAAAATTTACATTGTCAGACTTATCTGAAAAAACTTTTTTCTTGGCATACCATTCTGGATAGTCTTTTATAACAATGGTATCCCCAGATGATTTCCACTATTCTTTCTTCGTTGGTATTAACATCACGAACCACCAGTTTATTATCGCTATTTTCAACGATAACATTTTTATTTGAAACCAGCTGGGAATCAGCATAAATATGCATACCTATCATACCAAAAATAAACACACCAAAACACCCCAATACAAAGTAATCGCCAATATCTTTTTTTTGAGCAGCAGTCAATTTTTTCATTATTTTTTCCTTTTAAAATTAATCACCATATTCCCTGCCCATATTATGCAGATTAAATTTTGGATTACCTAAATCTCTGGCGGTATAAGGTCTGCGAACATCCACAACATTTTCCAATTCTTCGAATTCCGCAAAACCTAATTTACCAAAATCTAAACTGGTTCTGGGGGCAACAAAATTATTTAATTTATCCAACATACCACTGTTTATAGACGGGCAAGTTCTTTTATTATTTTCTGCCATATTAACAACCTCTTACCTTTGATAAATCAGGAATAAAATGTTGCGGTACAAAATCTTTTGGACAATAAGGTCTGCGTTCATTAACAATTTTTTGAAATTCTGCAAAATCTTCCGCAGACAATGTTTCGCCAATAAAATCATGTCTTATAACATGACGATGTTCAAAGACAGATTTGTTAAGTTTATTCTCTGATTTATTATCACTCATATTCAAACCTCTGTTAATTACCATATGCCTTGATACAAAATTCACCACGTGCACGACACAAAGCCGCCTGCTCTGGTGTTGTCGCAATATTTTCTATGAAATAATGTTTTTCAAAATCCCTAGAACTGTATGGCACACGTTGATTTACAACATCCAAAAATTCTTTGAATGTCGCCAAATTCATTTGTTCTCCATAAGATTTATGTTCTGTCACAAGAGTATCTTTAAGTGCATCTATATTTACAACTGATTTATCTTTTGACATTTTTACACCCCTTATAATTTAACCACCATATTGTTTATTACCAAATGTCCATCTTAAATCTGGTATCATATAATTTCTAGGTCTGTCCTTAAAATCACCAGAACTATACGGTCTACGCTCTTCAAGTGCTTTAAGTAATGGATCATTTGGATCCATTTTTGAAAAATCTGGATAATTAAACGGTTTTGGTTCACGTTTTTGTTCACTCATTTTCACACCTCTAACAATTTTTTCACTGGTCCAAATGATTTTCTATAATGTTCATTTATACCATACTTTTTAATCGCTTGCAAGTGTTCCGCGGTTGGATATCCGGCGTTTTTTTCCCATCCGTATTCGGGATATTTTTGCGCCAATTCATGCATTAAACGGTCACGCGTCACCTTGGCGACTATCGATGCC
>CACYHY010000007.1 GCA_902774305.1 uncultured Pseudomonadota bacterium | reverse complement strand
ATACACAGACATAGTGTTTGATATGATGCCAAGTGAATTCACATTGGGCGAATTACAACAGGTTTATGAAATAATTTTGGGCCGTAAAATGATTCCTGCCGCATTTCGCAGGACAATAGCAAACAAAGTTGTGCCAACCGATAAAATGCGTTCCGGATCCGGACATCGTCCATCGGTATTATTCAAAAAACATTGTTGATAAAGTTTAGGCATAATCTTTCACCACTTGTCCAGTCATTTGTTCGGAAGAATCGGTACTATTTAAGATTTTTCTTGTATTCATTGCCCCATGTTGCCATAGCGTTTAATACGGGCGATAATGTTGCACCCAACTTTGTCATACTGTATTCAACACGTGGTGGAACTTCAGCATAAACCTTTCTTGATACCAAACCATTGTCTTCTAATTCACGCAAATTATCGGTCAGAACTTTTTGGCTGCATCCAACACTGCGTTGTAATTCTTTGAACCTTTTTGTGCCAGTTAGTAAATCACGAATTATCAAAACCTTCCACTTTGTGCCAATTAACATCAACAAAGTTGCCACCGGGCATTCTGGTAATTCACTTTTTTTCATCTTATTTTCCTTTGTTTTCTGTCAATAGTATCTTTTATGATACTATGTTATAAAATTGTGCCTACTTTACAAATATCTCTCAATAGTATATATTATACTTGTACAAAAATAAAGGAGAAACATTATGAATAAATATTCATCAACAAATATTGGAACAATGGCGGATGTCGCAAAAACAGAATATGGTAAGGCTTTCCTGCACGATGCACTTGGCTTAACATCTGCAGAAATTTCGGTTAGTGTTATGCCGGCTGGGGCAAAATCACCATTTAATCATATTCATAAACAAAACGAAGAAATTTATATCTTTTTAACTGGCAATGGTACATTTACGGTTGATGATGAAAAAATTGAGATTAAACCAGGAACAGCTATTCGTGTTGCAACCGGTGCGAAACGCGCGATGGAAAATACTGGCGCAACTGAAATGCAATATATCTGTGTCCAGGCAAAAGAAAATTCATTAACACAATTTGCATTTGCTGATGCCGAGGTTTGTTAAGGTGTATTAAAACCAAGGTGCCATTTGGCACCTTTTTTATTGGCATAATCTTTCGTCACTTGTCCAGTTGTTTGTTGAAAAAATTTGTTCAATTGTATAATATTTATCCATAGAAAGATGGTAGAATTTTAAAATTGGGTTATCGAACCAAGAAAATCCTAGAATTCTAAACAAAAAACTGTCTTAAAAGGCAGCCTTGTAAAATGTGGCTCGACATAACTCGCACATATCTGGCAGAAAACAAGGAAGATTTTGAACACTTATCCAGAATCTGTGAGCTGTATTTGAACCAATGGTCAGACAACACGTAATGATTTATAGTGTATATTAGGTTTCAAGAATAGTTGATAATGCTTTAATCAACTTTGCTTTTTCTTGACTGCCATCGGTTCTAAAACGAATGAGAGGCATATTATAGGTAGCAAATATATTATTTTTCATAACATCTCGTTCATGTTGTTTTGAATTTTCACCATGATATTTTGTACCGTCTACCTCTATACCCAAAACTGGTTTCTTTGTAACTCGATCATATATTATAAAATCGCAATGAGTCATTATATTGTTAGCATATTCGTATTCTTCACCTGATAATCGAGTTAAATTCTTAAATATTGTTTTTAATGGTACATGTAAGGCAACATCAAAAACGTTGAAACGTTCACCGTTCAGTACAGATTTTATTAAATCATACATCAGGTTTTCGCTATCAAATTCAGACACATGTGATTTTATCATTTTTTGTCTGTTTTCCTCATAACACTTATACAAACAGTCGAATATGGAACCAATATCACTATTTACAATAGTTAAATTATTGTAATTTATATAATCTATTAAAGATTGAATATTCGTATCTGTTTTTTCTTCATTACCATTTGTAACAATTATTAACTGATTAATCGCACGAGATACAGCAACATTCAATCTGTTTGGCTGGTCTGCAAAATCCGAGATATTATTGTCAACCATAGATAAAATAATAATGTCTTTCTCTCGTCCTTGAAATTTATCTACTGTATCCGCTTGAACTGCTGTATCGTTGAACATTTTTTGCAAAGCAGCGACCTGATTCCTATATGGGGTAACAATACCAATGGAATCTTTATTTACATCAAGTTTTTGTTGTGGAATTACTTCGTCAATTATTACATCTATTTGACGGTTGTTTACGTGATTCCTAGCGTGGTTACCTGGTTTGGTTTTGTAAACAATCAATGGTTCTCGTTTAGATTTGTTATTACTTAAAGTGATAAGTTGACCTTTATAAAAACGTTGATTGCAAAATTCAATAATTTTTGGGTGGCATCTATAATGTTCTCGCAACATAACAGATGGTGCTTCTGGAAACATTTTAGAGATAGCCGATAATATGCTGTGATTTTTATATCTATAAATTTCATTAATATTAAATTTATCGAAAATAGCATCTGTTATATTTGCAGATTGTTCGTCTACAACATTTGGTAATTGTTTTAAATCCCCAACAATTACAGCATTGGTTGCACAACCAAGAGCTAGTGCACCGGTAACCAAATCCACTTGTGAGGCTTCGTCTATAATAACATAATCATAAAGACCATCAAACAAACAATTTGTTAAAGAATAAGTTGTACTTAAAATTACAGGATAAGATTTAAGAAAATCTTTATTTAATACGATATTATTTTCTCTGGTTGTTTTGCCATACTTTGTTGCTAATTTAGATTTTACCAACTGCATGGATAAATCTGTATATGTTTTAATTTTATTTTCAAAATTAAACTTAGATAACTTATGTTCTGCTCTGGTTATATCTTGTTTTAACTGATATAATTTTTGCTTATACCAATGTGCCTGACAAATAGTTATGATTTCTTCTGGTTTGTTAAATAAAAATGCCTTATCTTTAATTTTGTACTTAAAGTACATCACAATTCTTTCTATAAAGTTAGGCTTACGGTTAGCAGATAAATATTGTTCATATTTTAACCACAATCCTATAGCTTTTTCCGCAGACAAATGCGATATAATACCTGTATCGACATTAGGGTGTTCAAGAGCAAAATGTTGGTATTCTGTATTTAGACTGTCGTTTTCTGCTTTGTTTTGTGCCAGACGATTTTGCTCTTCTAACATTATTAACAAATTTTTATGTAAATCAGCGATCTTTTTATTAGTTGTTTTTAACCATCTGTTATCTTTATGCCATTTTGACATATCTGGTAATTTATGATCACTTGAATTAAAAGCTTCGATATTAGCGTTGCTTCCTAAAAAAGCAGCCAAAAAATCCAATTGATATTTCTGTAATTTTTCTAATACATTGGCAGTTGCAGAATTATTAGCTGAAACGACAGCGACTGTCTTACCTGCCATTACAATATTTGCAATTATATTCAAAATAGTTTGTGTTTTTCCTGTTCCTGGCGGACCTTGAATAATGGATAATCTGTTGGATATCGCGTTATCCACAGCTTGTCTTTGACTCAAATTAAATCCGAATGGGTATACAGGATTATCTTCTATATAATTATCGTTTTCTGTTGCTGTACCTGATAAAAAATCGTACAAAACAGATTCCTTGTTTGATGCATCAATGCGATTAAGGTTCTTTAACAATATATTTTGACCATGTTCATTACTTAAGCCAACTGCTTCGGCCAGACTTTGTAGATACTTAAAGTTATTCTTGGCATCTATCTCATCTTGATTTTTAGGAACAAATCTGACGTTGTTTCTGTTGTACGAATAAGAACGACCATTTTTGAACATAACATTTATCTGTTGACCGTCTGGTTCAACTAAAAAGACATCCTGTGTGACATCTTTATCTTTAATAAAAATGTTATATTCCTCTATATCCATTATGAATATAATACCAAAATACAAAGTAGATTATCAATACATTTTAAATAAAATAGGGATAACTGGACTCGAACTATATAATTTTTATTGAAGTGTTTATGTAGTGTGTTATAATACACACTAATCAAGGTGGATTTTCCCGTTTTTTAACGATTATTATGCGTGGTGCAACACTGCAATCCACCTTTGGTTCAATTTGCAAAAACCAAAGGAGTAAATTATGCAAAGAACAGCAGAAGCGGTGTCGCTTGGACATCCAGATAAAACAGCTGATTATATTTCCTGTTATATACTTGACCGTATAATCACACAAGACAAAAACGCCAGATATGCCGTTGAGGTTATGATAAAAGATAATACAGTTGTCCTTGGTGGCGAAATTACCACAACGGCAAACTTAAATGAACTGAATCAATATGTGAAAGATGCGTTAGCTGAAATCGGATATGATGAACGATATGCATCTATATGGGGCAAGTATGCTATTGATCCGACAGAAATCAAAGTTATCAACATGATTGGTGTGCAGTCTGCTGATATCGCCAATGGGGTTGATAATGACGGTTGGGGTGACCAAGGTGTATTTGTTGGCAAAGCCCTGTATGAAAAGGCACGTCAATCTGATAATTTGGGGCTGGATATTAAAACGCAAATCACATTGAATGATGAGCGGATAGAAACCGCTATTGTTGCAATTCCAATGCTGCGAGATGAAGATTTAACGGACTTTATCATTGAAACATTGGGTGAAAAGCCAACGCAAATTATTGTAAACGGCACAGGGCGTTATACATATCATGGCTCGGTTGCAGATTGTGGTATTACAGGTCGAAAATTAGCATGTGACTTTTATTCTACTGCTGCGCCGATTGGTGGTGGGTCTCCATGGACAAAGGATGCTAGCAAGGCAGATTTAACCCTAAATGTATACGCACGTATCTTAGCCTGCGAAAATCTGGCCGACAACGATGAATGTTTTGTTTATCTGTCTTCGTGTATCGGGCGTGCCGAATTGCCAAGTGGCCTGATTAAAACAATCAAAAACGGCGTTGTTACATACAATGATTTATGGTGTAATCAGAAACCAAGTACCCTGATAAAAGCATATGGTCTGGATAAACCAATCTTTGCAAAATTATGCAACAAAAGTATATCAGGTATTTTGCCAAATTTTGACTATGACAGGTAAAAAGGTGCCGTTTGGCACCTTTTTATAAAATATGTTTGTTCCATTACGGATTATTCTTCTTCTACATATTTAGCAAATTCATGTAAAGATGTGTGTGTTTTATTCAGAACTTTTGCTAATGTTTCAATAGATACCCATCTGGGTTGACCATATTTAGATACGCGTTTTGAAGGATTAAATATAGTTGGATCTAAACCTGCTAGTCGCGCCAGTCCGCTGCAACTTAAATGATTTGCCAAGGCTAATTTATCTATGCCAGACCATAAAGTTTGATGTGTAATCATTGTTATAATAACCTCTTGATAAGTATTTATTCTTAAACTATATTATAACATAATTACCATATTATTCAATATGTTATAGCGGTATACGATAATCTTCCTATATTTTACAACTTTGTGTAAATATTCTTGAAAATCAAGATATGTAATAAACCTAAACGATAATCAGGCTGTCTAAACCTTTGCGGGAAATATTCCTAAAATAACCGTCATCGGTGTATTTTACCATAAAAATACAGATAAAATTCATTATTCCGATTCGTGATGTTATTGTGTCTAAAACGTGTTGTTTAACAATAGGTTGACTTTTATAGAAATAGTGTTAAAATAAACAGGAATATAAAACGAAAGGACAAAAACCGATGCGTATGTAATATTGTGATTTTTATATAAATCGTACATAGAAATATGTGCTTGTTTTGATTGCAATATTAAAGGTTTTTGTTATGTCTGTAATTTCTTTATCACATGTGTTTTTTGAATATGATTACCAAAATGTCATTTTTGACGATGTGTCTGTTGTTTTTAATGACTCAGACAAAGTTGCAATTGTTGGCGATAATGGTTCTGGAAAAACAACTTTGTTAAAGTTGTTGGCTGGTATTATTGTGCCAGATAAAGGTACTATTGTCAGAAATACGAGTGTTTACCTGTTAAATCAAATAAATGTGCTGGATTCTAAAAGTGGTGGTGAACGCCAAAGCACAGAATTAAGACACGCATTCGATACCAATGCCCAGATATTATTGTTGGATGAACCTACAAATAATTTGGACAGTGATGCCAAGAAAAATTTTTTCTATGATTTAATGTCTTATCCATTTGGTGCAGTAATTGTATCTCATGATAGAGAACTGTTACAAAAAATGGACAAAATTATCGAAATCCAAAATGGAAAAATAAAAATATATGGCGGTAATTATGATTTTTATGTGGCAACAAAACAGGCAGAGCAAAATAATATATACTCACAATATGTTAATACTAAAAAAGAAATTGCTCATCTGAATAACACATTAAATATTGCGCAAAACACTCGTCAACATCACGAAGCAAAACAGGCCAAAGATATCAATAATTCTAAACGCAGCCGCCTAGAAGCAAATTCTTTGAAAGGAAAAAGCATTGAGACCGAGGCAAAAAAACGTGCAATTATTCAAAAAAAATTAAACCAGCAAATTGATACGCAACAAATGCTATCTGCGCAAATGCATGACGACAAAATAAAAATACCTGTTCCAAATAAACCTTTTTATAGTAAAGAATTGATTCAAATATCGGATTTATGTTTTGATTACGGGGCAGGGGCAATATTTACGGGTTTTAATTTTGCAATGTATGGCGGCGACAGAATTCGCATAGTTGGAAAAAATGGTTCTGGTAAATCAACCTTATTAAAATTGATTTGTGGTGATTTACAACCCAAGTCTGGAATAATAAAAACTTTTGGTAAAATTGCATACTTAAATCAAGATTTATCATTGCTGGCCAGAAACAAAAGTATTATTGAAAACATAATGGATATCACCGGTGTATTGAAACACGATGCGCATGTAATTGCTGCGAATTTTGGTTTTCGTGGTGATATGTCAAATAAAAAGGCAGGCGTGTTATCAGGCGGAGAATTATTAAAAGCAACACTTGCAGCAGTACTGGGCAGTGATACTCAGCCAGATTTATTAATTTTGGATGAGCCAACAAATAACTTGGAAATCAAAAGTATATCTATATTAGAAGATGCATTAAATCAATATCGTGGTGCAATATTATTGGTGTCGCACGATGAAATATTTGCTAAAAATATAAAGATAGATAAACAAATACACCTTTGAACAAAACACATAATCCTGATATAATACAGAATAAGAGGATAATAATGATAACTACAAAAGAACTAAGTATTTCTCAGACTATCGCAGAAGCACAAGATGTTATTGCAATTTCAAAACATACGCTTAACTGTATGCAGAATCTTTCTGGTGAAATAAAAAAAGAAGTAGAATTTGCTGTAAATCAGCTATCCCAAGCAGAGAATTATTTGTCGCACATTAAACAAAAGACAGATATTGCTTTGAAATTTATTCCCGATGACATGAAACAGAAAAATCATTTATAAAACCAAAGGCTATGTTATATGAAAATCACAATACGACCAATGACTATAGAGGAAGCTTGGAATTTGTTAATGAACAATCACTCTATGTATCATAAAAAATTAAAACATTATAAATATGGTTATAATGCTTTTATACCATTGACTGACGATTTTAAAGAAATGTTTGAAAAAGAAAATCTGACTCAACAAGATATAGAACATTATAAAAATATTTTTGCTACGAAAATTTATGATGTAAAAAAATTACAGCGTCTGGACAATATTGTGGAAAACCAAGTAAAGCCAGAATTTGAACAAGTTGTAAATAAATATTTGGTTCCTTTGATACCATCATGGAATGCAATTATGCCAAAAGAATTGCAAATTTGGTGCAGTTTTGGATGCGGTTCAAATTATTTGCGAAAAAGTGACGATTTAGCAGTAATGCCATTTCGTATGTCGCGTTATCCAGATGATCCGACAAAAATTCTTAATGTTATGTTTCATGAATTTGTTCATATGTTAATACAAGAACCAATCATCTTAAAATATGATGTTCCCCAAGACTTAAAAGAACGTATTGTGGATTTGATTTGTTATGAATTTATTAAAAAGCCAGTTCAACTTATGTTTGAAAAATCTTTTGCAAATGCCTATATAACACCAGATGCGATAAAAAAAGATTTACCTGGGGCTGTTGCAAAAATGATGGCTGATTACAGGGCAATGCAATTAGCCAAACAATCCGGTATATCTAAATAAAAAAACTCCCAATTGGGAGTTTTTTATTATTTTTCAATGAAACGATTATAAACTTTTTGATTTACCTTTACTGGATATTCACGTTCCAAGAACTTGTCGTAATCTGCTTGGATTTGATACATAACTGTACCTTCCATTTCTTTACGCAATTTGTCTTTCTTTTCTTTATCAACATTTGGCGCTTTCACAGATTTAACAGACAGAACATAAAATGCATCTGGGGTTTCAACAATTTTGTTCGTACCCACAGGGTTGTTAAACGCATCGCTTAACACTGCTACTGGTGCGCCTTCTGTGCGTGTTACAGATTTTGTCGTAGCCCCAGTCCATTTTTTATCTTTGTTCAAATCAACCAAAATTGAATTTGCTTTTTCATATGCTTGTTTGCGTTTTTCAGCCTTGGTCCATTCTGGCACCAAAGTTGATTTCACAGAATTAAATTCAGCACTATGTGCAGGATTTATTTTGTCCAAATGCATGATTATAAAACCTTTGGCACCTTCGATAGTTTCACTGTCGGCGCCTTCTTCCATACCAAAGATTTGTGCAACAATCGCAGGTGTGATATTTGCATCATTTGTCGCGCCGTTGCGTGCAAAATCTTTCAACTGCACGAATTTTGCACCATGCTTTTTTGCAGCATTTTCCAAAGTATCACCACCAATGATTTCATCTTCGACTTTTTGCATACGTTCCATACCTTCGTCATAACTATCAGGTTTTGACATATCTGCAGATACGAACACATAAGATACACGACGTGTCTCAGGTAAAGTTTGTGGATGTTGTGCATAATAAGTTTGCAACATATCATCAGTTGGGGCATTTACCTTAAAATCATCGAATTTGATTACTTTATAATCTATTTCGCGTGTGGCATAACGTGCATTGTATGATGCATCAACTGCAAATTCAGGAACCTTTACCTGTTCAGCCATTGGCACAGATACCATTGAGCGAGCAATTTCATCACGCAACATAGCGGCAAAAGCAGCCTCGGACCAACCGTTTGATGATAAAACAGAATCAAAACGTTCTTCGGAAAATTGACCGTTTTCTTGGAATGCTGAAACCTGGCGGATTTCACGAGCAACGCGGTGATCTGATACAACGAAACCTAAATCACGTGCGCGATTTTGTATTTTCTGTTGACCTGTTACAGAATTCATAACACGGTTATTAAAATTCTTCATTGTTGCGGCATCTGTGTAAATTGCACGTTGTTGTTCACGTGTCATAGCAGCCAAACTCTGAGATTTTTGGTTGTTAAACTGATTAACAGTAACATCTGCATCGCCAACGCGAACCAAGTTTGTTTCACTAACACCGCCGCCAAAAATCCATTCAGCGACACCCCAACCAATAAACGAAAACGCCAATATAGCAATTAAAAATTTAGCTAATGGTTTTTCTGAAGCATTACGTAAATATTCTAGCATTTTTTTTCCTTTTGCAGTATCCTAGCAAATGTGATAATTTAACGCAACGAAAAAAGAGGTTTTTTTATGAAAATAATTGTAGGTAACTGGAAAATGAATGGAACCCCAGAATTATTGGATGAAATGATTGGGGCATTGGGCGAATTACACACTGAAAATAGGGTGTTTTTATGCGTGCCATACACTATGTTGCGTTCAGGAAATGTGGCTGTTATGATTGGCGCTCAAAACGTCAGTAAATATGATTCTGGTGCGCATACTGGGGAAATTTCTGCTGAAATGGTGGCTGCTGCGGGTGCATCGGTGACACTTGTTGGGCACAGTGAATGTCGTAAAGAACAACAAGATACAAATGCTGATGTTGCTAAAAGGGCGGGATTAGCCATCAAAAATAATTTGTTACCTATTATTTGCGTTGGTGAAACCGCAGAAGAACGTGATGCAGGATTGACATACAAAATAATAGAGCAGGGCGTTCGTGAATCTGTGCCGGCAAATGCCAGTAATGGTGGTTTTATTATTGCATATGAACCGCGTTGGGCTATTGGCGCAGGCATAACCCCAACAAAAGAACAAATTGCCGAAGCTCACAAAATAATTCGTGATGTATTGAATGAAATGGGTTTCGAAGAAACACCAATTTTATATGGCGCATCTGTTACGGCGGCTAATTCTGCTGATATAATGGGGATAGAAAATGTAGATGGCGTTTTGGTTGGTGGTGCATCCTTGAAAAAAGACGATTTCATACCTATAATACAAAGTGTTAAATAAAAACTATAATATAAATGGCAGGTAAAATATGGAAAACAAACAAGAAAATACAGTTGAAACAGATACAAAAGAAGTTCCTGTTGAAACAGTATCAATATCAGAAGATAAGGCTGTTGAATCTGAAACTGATAAATTAGTGAAAGAATTACAAGACAAGGTTGCTGATATAACAGATAAATATATGCGTGTTGCGGCTGAATTGGACAATACTCGTAAACGCAGTCAACGTGATGCAGAATCTGCTGCACGTACATGTGGTATGGGGGTTGCAAAAAAATTCTTGCCGGTTATGGATGCGTGTGAACAGGCTTTGAAACATACACCAGATGACGCGGGTATAAAGTCATTGTCATTGGCGTTGGAATCTGCTTTTGCACAAATTGGAATTGTAAAAATAGAAAGTGTTGGTCAACAATTAAATCCTCAGTTTCATAATGCGATATCTGTTGTCCCAGCAGATGACGCTCATCCTGCTAATACAATTACCGAAGAAATGCAAACTGGTTATATGTATGGCGATACAGTTTTGCGTCCTGCGATGGTTATTGTTAGTAAATAAAAAATAATATGTAAAAAAATCCCCGGGAAAAATCCCGGGGTATTTAATTAAATTAGCAACCGCCAGTAGCATTGCCGATAATTTTAGAAATAGAAATATCTTTGTGTAACAAGAAATCGTATTCGCAATTTCCAGATTTATAAGACCCTGTGCAAGCTGCCAAAGTCAAAACAGCAAACAATGCCAAAATTACTTTTTTCATGTATTCTCCTTTTTTGGTACAATTTCAATATAGATATTTTTGTCATTAATGACAAGCACTTTTTATTGAAAAGAAAATATGAATTATAACGCGTTTTTTGCCCAATAAATTTTCCATCCACAAATCGCAATAACATCAAATCGTGCATCACCTGACCAATGTATGTTCGCCAAATAAGTATTTGCTGCATTTCGCAAACGTTGAATTTGATTGGGGGTAATCGCATCCCATGCTGTACGTAAATCTGGTCTATATTTAACCTCGACAAATACTATTACATTTTTGTGTTTAGCAATAATGTCAATTTCTGCGCGATTAGTATTTTTTCCAGTAATATAACGAGACCGCAAAATTCTGTACCCATGCAGGCGCAAAAACATCTTTGCCATCCATTCCGACAAAATTCCTGTATGATATGTATTCATTAAAAAGCATAAGGTTTAGCACGGAAATTTTCACGTGATTGTTTGGCAGCCGTTGCTGCATCCATTGCATGTCGCCCTTCGTCCACCAATTCCAAAGCACCGAAATAAGCGGTCATCTTTGGGTCGTATGAATTTGTAGATGTTATCCAAGTATCCTGACCAGAATTAGGGGCACCGTATTTTTTGATAACAGTTTTCCAAAACGACAAAATTTTCTTTTCGCGTTGATCATCAAACTTTGGATTTGTTCCTTCTTTTTTATCTGCATCATTAGTGTACACAACACGATATACAACATTATCGGTCGCATTACTTGTTAAATATACATCAACTGTTTCGCCAGTTTTGACACGTTCCAGATGTATTTCAGATACATACAATAATCCGCGTTTTCTGGCTAATCCACGAATACATTTATCTAATTTATTTGGTTGTACAATGCCAGCCTGACGGCATTCGTAATCCAAATTATATTTCCAATCTTGTGGAATTGTATAAACCAAACTATTGCGTTTTCTGGGGGTATATAAAGACGCATTATCATAATATAAATTATGAACATCATCAAAAGACATTCCTAACATAATTCCAGCAATGTCAAATCCGCCAACGTTAACCAATCCGGAACCTTCGTTTAATGTTAAGTTACTAGCCCCAATCAGTGCATCGTCTGAACCTGAATCAGAAAAACCAATTTCGTCACCTGCATTAACAAATCCATCGTCTTCGTCATAAATTTCTTCATCATCACCCAGAATATCAAAACCATCATCTGCTGCAAACGCAGGTTGAAACGAGATTGGTGTTCCAAACGATATCAAACATGCTATAAAGATATACCAAGATTTTAACGACATTTTTTATTCCTAGTTTTGTACAACCCCAAGTATTTTGAATGTAAATGCAGATACCGGATCTTCACCACGTTGCAGTCTTTTTAATGCTTCTTCGGTTTGTTCAACACGAATAGGATTTTTTGTTACTTCTAAATACAAACTGCCAGTGGAAATTTGTGGGCCAACCAGAGGATTGTTTGGTTCATCCCAAGTTTTTAATACATATTCAACTATCAAATGTCCACTTTCAGATTCTGTGATGCTGGACACTTGGACAGTTCTTAATACCTTTTGTTCAGCCAAATCCACAATTTCTGGGGCAACTGTTTCTTGCCATGTTTCATAAACCTTTGGACGCGATAATCCACGTAATGCAGTTTTTTTACCATCTGCGTTTTTTAATTCCTGTCTATTAACAGCATTTTGTTCATACGGAATTACATAAAAATATTCATTAACAAAACGTTCAATTATCATATCACGCAAAACTTTATCAGGTATATCATTCACGGACACCGGCGCTTGTATCCGTTGTGATGCGCGTGGATTTGTTTCAAAGAAAAAGGCTTCGACATTATATTTGTTTTCGGCATCATAAATGGCGCCAGAAAAGAACAACAATCCCAACATGGCGATTAGCATCAAAAGACCAGCAAAGATTAAAGTTATTCTTCTCATTAATTAATCCTGTACGCGTTAAAATCGGCGACATAATACCCCATTGTTTTCTTATATTGCTCTGGATCGTACCCAACCAAAGCAAAAGCTATAAAGCCTGCCAGACCATTATCTGTTTCTACAATGATATTTAACCGCCACATACCACCGGTTTCGGTAATTGAATCCATAGAATCCAGCGGTTTTATATAAATATCTTTAACGGTCCACACAGCAGCCTTTTCTGTTTCCAATGCAGAATATACAGGTAAAACCACATCTTTAAAATTATCAAAAACAACATCATCAGTAGAACAATAAATAGAACACACTTCGAAAACATCGCCATTACTGGTTGTGCATTCTGGACCTGTGCGAGAACAAGATGTAGCCCAATTAGCCTGATTTACCCTGATGTCATCAGAAATAGTAAACCAATCACGAGCAAACTTGTTCAAGAAAGATTCTTGCAAAACATAATACACAGGAATTTCTGTTTTATGATTATTATATTCAACCAATGTCCAACGTTCGCCATTTGGATTCAAAGATACTAAAAAGGGGCTGATATCTTGTGTTTTTTTGACCCATAATATAATTCCACATACACAAATAATCGCAAAGAATATAACCATCACGGCCGTGGCCATAAATCTGGACACTGCAACAAACTTCCCCGCGGGGAAAGCAGGCGTATTAAAATCGTCTGGATATTTCAATGTCGTCCCCCCGTTATTGTATGTGGCGAGCCCTTAGGCTTGATAAACCATGATACAGGCGCAAGGACTCAACTTTAATTCGTTGTTGTCATAACCAACACCCACTGGTTCGCGATCATATACCTGACCACAACCAGCCAGCGCCACAGCAACGAAAAATCCAAGTAAAATCTTTCTCATAATATTTTCCCCCATTTCATATATTTTATTATTAAAAAAATTTGTATATGCCGTCAAGACTTATATTTTAGAATTGTGTTTCAAAAGATAACAAGAAACGTCTTTCTCTATCATTCTTGTCAATCTTTAATGGCCAACCCCACGAAAAGTTCATTGGTCCCATTGGCGTATTCCAGTATATACCAAACCCAGCAGATGTACGCCAACCCGCACCCATATCTTTCAGATAATCTTGCTCTGGGTGATTAGCGGGAATATCAGGTTCGCCTAAAATACCGTAATCTGTAAACACGAATCCTTTAACTTGGTATTCATCAGGTATAAATACAGGGAAATTCAACTGGGTTGATCCATTTACTTTCCACAATCCACCCAATGAATAAGAATTTTTATTTATACGTCTAACACCTGCGACATCAAATCCACGCAGTGATTCACCGCCCAAGAAGTAACGATAAACACGTGGAATATAATTGTCATCCAAAGATTGTATATATCCGCCTTCGATAACTGTCTTTAATTGCCATCTGTCATCCAAGAATTTAACCATTGCGGTTAAATCACCATAATAACGCATATACGTGGTTGTGCCACCAAAACCGGTATATGTTGTGCCCAAGTTCCCAACCAAACCAGTATGAGTATTTTGTTCAAAGTTAGTATCCAGATTATAATAGCGGAAATTTGTTCCCAAAGAATATAAACGCGCATGCACCATTCCAGAACCTTGTTGTGGGTCGCTGTTTTGATCGAATGCCGCAGACAAACGCATCGTTTGGGACCAGTGATCTGTCAATTTCCAGCCCAATCGACCAGAAACGGTTAAAGAATCACGATCGTAATCATATCCTGTTAACCCTTTATAGTCATACATAGTATATGCGACATCAAATCCACCTGATAACGCGCGTCCAAATAAATAAGGTTCTGTGAAACTAAATAAAGCCTGTTTTTGATATTGTGCAATTGAACCCTTGATTTGAACAATTTGTCCACGACCCATAAAGTTATTTTCAGTAATTCCTGCATCGACCATAAAACCATTGATATTTGACCAGCCAATACCCCCAGATAATTCACCAGTTGGTTGTTCTTCTAACTTGATATCCAAATTCATCATATTAGCATCGGAAATTCTGGACGGTACCATTTGCACATTTTTGAAATATCGGGTATGCATTAAATTCTGACGACCTTCTTCAATAGTTTGCAGTGAAAAAGGATCACCTGCGCGCATAGGTAATGATTGTTCAATAACACTATCAAAAGTGCGGACATTACCCAAGATATTAATAGAGTTCAAATAAATACGATTAGTTTTTTCTATTTTGAATTGCAAAGAAACAGTGCGATTTGCATCGTCTTTTACAGGAATTGGTTCAACCGTAATAAACGCATAACCGTAATCTGCCACAGCGCCACGCAAAGCAGACAAAGTTTCATCAACTTTATCTATGTTGTAAGTATCGCCTTCGTCCATCTTGATAACGTCATACAATTTTTCATCAGGCACATCAGGGAACGGATTATCTATGGTTAATTTGCCAAAATCGTATTTTTCACCTTCTTTGATATCAAATGTTACCGAATAATATTCACGATTAGGCGTAAAACGTCCTTTGGTGCTGACAACATTTGCATCAACATATCCATTACGCATATAAAACTGACGCAACATTTGTGCATCATATTGAATTCTGTCTTCATCAAACACATCAAACTGAGTCATAAAACGCCACCACGCATGTTCGCGTGATAAAATCTCGCCACGCAGGGTACGGTTGCTGAAGTGTTTGTTACCAGTAAAATCAATATCAGAAATATAGGTTGGATGTCCCTCGGTAATTTCATATACTACATTAACGCGATTATCTTCTAATTCAATTCTTTTAGGATCGACTTTTGTTCCAAAAAAACCTTTGCGCTGGTATATAGTAAGAATTCTTTGCACATCGGCACCGATAACCGTTTCATCATAATTAGAACGTTCTTTTAATCTTATTTCTTTTTTCAAATCATCTGTTGAAACCTCGTCATTACCTTCGACAGTTACAACAGACACCACTGGTGCCTCGGTAACATTTATTTTTAATACATTACCAGATAACGACACATTTATATTTGAAAAATATCCACTGTCTTGCAGTTTTTTTGTAATGTCATTTATTTGACCAGAAGTGACATTATCACCAGCTTTTACACCTGTTAAAATACGCACAGATTCTGCATCCATACGTTTTGTGCCACTAACATCTATGCGTGAAACGTTCGCCCCCACAGCAGGCATAACAAATCCAGCAAAGACAACAGTTGGTAAAATACAATTTCTAATTTTCATTTCAGTTTAACCCAAACACCCGCGCTATATCATTCCACATAGTTAAAATCATTAAACCGATAATCAAAATCCATCCACAGGCAAAAGCGATTTCCATTGCCTTGCCTTGCAATTTTTTGCGTGTGATAAATTCTATAATTAAAATCAGCAAGAACCCGCCATCCAAAACCGGCAAAGGTAATAAATTCACAACACCCAAATTCACAGATAATAATGCAATAATAGACAAGAATGCCCAGAATCCAATCGACAATGCCTGACCAGAAACTTGTGCAATTGTAATGAACGACCCTAATTGTTTTGAAGAACGTTCGCCTGTTATAATTTGTTTTAACACAACCAATAAAGTTTTAGATTGGTTGTATGTTTCGCGTGCCCCCCAATACATACCATCAACAAAACCTTTCTTGCGTAATTCTGTTTTGCTGCCGTCTGCAACCAACCCCCAACGTTCAGCAGGTGTCAAAGCAACCATTAAAGTCTTTTTGCCACGTAACAATTCAACATCAGCGCTGTGTTTTGCAGCCAATTCTTTTGCCAAAATAATTTCACCCCAGTTAGATATTTTTTTGCCATCGATTTTAACAATAACATCACCAGGTTTTACACCAGCATTAAATGCGACACTTTGTTGGATAACTTGACCAACAACTGGTAATTGAACTTCGCGTGGATGAAACATAAACGCCGCAGAATAAATAAACCAAGCCAAAACAAAATTCATAATCACACCAGCAGAAATAATAATGAATTGTTTCCATTTTGGTGCAGATAAATAATGTCCTTGTTTTTTTTCTTTTGGTAATTCATCGTATTTTTTACGGTCAAACATATCTTCTTGACCATAAATTGATACATAACCACCCAAAGGCAAACATGCCAACTGCCATTGTGTCCCATGTTTGTCGTGCCATTTAACTAATGCAGGTCCAAAACCAATGGAAAATCTATCAACACGCACACCCGCCCAACGTGCAGCCATAAAATGTCCTAATTCGTGGACGAATACAACCACACCTAAAACAATCATCAACGCAATAATAGTCATCAGAATATGCATGTTTAATTCTCCCCCTAGGCACCTTACATCATCATCCATACGGCAGGTAATACATAAATCCAACCATCAAATCTATCCAGCAATCCACCATGTCCTGGCAAAATTGTTCCGAAATCTTTGATGCCCAATTTACGTTTTACCGAACTGGCTGTCAAATCGCCATATTGCGAGAGCAGGGCGACCGAAATACCAACCCACAATAATTCAGGTCGATAATCGCCAACAACCAATGGTCCAAAAGCCACAGCCACCAACGCACCGCAAATAATTCCAGCAATTTGACCAACCCAAGTTTTATGTTCCGAAATACTTTTCCACATTTTATCACTGCCAAACAGTTTTCCAAAAAACCACGCACCAACATCTGCAGAACAAATAATAACGAACAACAACAGCATATTACGCACTCTGGTTCCGACAAAGTAAACAGATACAACCAGCAACACCAATAACGCCAAGAACATCATAAACCAAAACAGGTTTTTCATAACATCTGTGTGTTTTGCATGAAATAGGCAATTTAACATTTCATAAATCATACCGATTCCAACAAACACCCCCAGCCAACGAATAGCCTGAATTCCAAGGTGTTCCAAAATACCGGCTACACATACAACAATCAATATACCAACTGCAACCAATACGCGTTTTAATGTTTCAGACATAATTATTTACCTTTATTTTTCCCAGAATAGTCCTTCTTTTTTCCGCCACCAAATCTGCGATTGCGTTTTGAAAATTCATCCAATACCCGTTGCCATAATTTTTCATCTTTCACTAAATCAGGCCAATGTTCAGGTATGAATAATAATTCAGCATACGCCAATTTCCACAACAAGAAATTAGAAATTCTGCATTCATTACTGGTGCGAACCATCAAATCAACAGGTAATAAATCGCCAGTGTCCATAAATGTTTCGAAAGTCTCTTTTGTAACGTGTTCCCCGTTGTCTATTGCCGCATTTACGGCGCGAACAATTTCATCTTGTCCGCCATAATTCAATGCAAAAACAACTGTTCCATCGGTGTTTTCTGCAGATTCTTTTTCCAATTTGTCACACAGATTTGCCAGCTTTTTTGGTAATCTGTCGCGTGAACCAATAACACGATAGCGGATGTTGTGTTCCAAAGCATGTTTCAAATTTTTGTTTAATTCTGTATAGAATAAATCCATCAAGAAATTTACTTCTTCTTCGCTGCGATCCCAATTTTCTGTCGAGAAAATAAAGAAAGTGATAGTTGTTACACCTTTTTTGATATACCAATCAACCATATTTTCGAAATTGGCAATACCGGCTTGGTGTCCAGCAAGAGGTGGTAATCCGCGGTTTTCGGCCCATCTGCGATTGCCATCACAAATGAACGCAATGTGCTGCGGAATTTTCTGAGGAATTACTTCGTTTGTTTGTTTATTTTTTTTGAAAAATTTGAACATGTTTGCCACCTTTTTATAAAATGTTAAGTTTTATAATATTGATTTGGTTATACGGACATAATATCTGCTTCTTTTTGTTTTGCCATTGCATCAACCTCAGCTGTGCGACCATCAAAGACTTTCTGGATATCTTCCTCAAATCTGTGTTGATCATCTTCGGAAATTTCTTTATCAGTCACAGCGCGTTTAATTTTGCCCATTGCATCTTGGCGAATATTGCGCATAGAAATCTTGGCTTCTTCGGCATATTTACCGGCAACCTTGGTCAATTCTTTACGACGTTCTTCGGTAAGTGGTGGCATGTTCACACGAATAACCGCGCCCGCAGTCATTGGATTTACACCCAATCCAGAATCACGAATAGCCTTTTCCACAGAACCAACATTATTCATATCCCATACGGTCACATTTAATGTTTGTGTATCTGGTGCAGATACCGTTGCAACCTGATTCAATGGCATGTCAGAGCCATAAACAGGTACGCGAACACCATCTAATAGATGGACAGACGCACGACCTGTGCGCAGACCTGCGAATTCATCGCGTAAAACATCCAGAGTTTGTGCGGTTTTTTGTTCAACCTCGGCCTTTAAAATTTGATAATCCATAAACATCTCCTTATATATAAAATCAGGTTAGCAAAATTATTTGACATTTGGCAAGAAGAAATATAAAATATGTTTTGCTTTGTGGGGTTGTAGCTCAGTTGGTAGAGCACTTGCATGGCATGCAAGGGGTCGTCAGTTCGAGTCTGATCAGCTCCACCACTTGAAAGTTTATGGCGGGCGTAGCTCAGTTGGTAGAGCATCGGTTTGTGGTACCGAGTGTCGCCGGTTCGAACCCGGTCGCCCGCCCCATCCGTCTTCGCTTCGCTCCGTCGCGATTTTTATCGGGCGGAGCGATGTGATTTGAATCACGCGAAGCGGATGCCGCGACGGAGAGAGCATAGCGAACGGAGACGGGCGAATATGTTTTATGTTTATATTTTACAAAGTCAAACTTTCCCAGATAGATTTTACATTGGGTATACGCATGATTTGAAAGAAAGATTACAAAAACATAATTCCAATCATGATGGATATACAGGAAAATATCAACCGTGGGCTGTGAAAGCATATTTTGCAATAAATGATGAAAACAAGGCGCGTGATTTTGAAAATTATCTTAAATCTCAATCAGGACGTGAATTTATAAAAAAACATTTTTAACCCTGTCATCCGCCCCATAAATAAAAAAGTCCATCGCAAGATGGGCTTTTTTATTCATCTGGATGGGTCAGATGAGAACTGGAAGTTCGACAAAATAGCAGGCGAGAACGAGTGAAACGAAGTTCAAGCCGTTGCGATTTGGAAAGAGGCCCAAACGCAGGTGGAAATACAAAATGCATTTAGTTCAAAAAAAAAGAGGGGCGCACTTGACTTATAGTAATTTATAAACTATCATTATGATAGATATGAAAAGTCAAGTGATAAAATTTGAAAAACCATTATTGCCCGAAGAAGCGACAAATAAGATTCGAGAAATTGCCGCTGAATCTGGGAATGTTAGCGTAACCACTCATGCGATAGAACAGATGGAATCTCGCGGTTTTACGATGCGCGATTTGTTAGAGTTGTTGCGTAATGGCTATGTTGACGATAAGGCACAATATAATGCAAAAACTCAAGAATACAAATATAAAATAGCAAGAATTGTTGATACACGAACCGCAGCCGCCATAACAGTTATCATAGATAATTGTCGGTTGCTAGTAATAACAGTTATGTGGAAAATATACAATGACTAAATACAAATACACTTTGTCCGGCTTAGATAATATTTATCTATTAAACGGTTACGCAATTACGCATACCGATTATGGTGATGCGGTGTCAATTATGGATATTGATGGTTTGCATAAAATGATAGCACAAACGCTTATTAACAAACCAACGCGTTTGTCGCCAGATGAATTTAGATTTTTACGAAAAGAAATGAAATTAACACAAGGGATGTTATCCGGTATGTTTGGAGTTACATCTCAGACAGTGGCACGTATAGAAAAAGGGGAGACAAGCCCCGATGTGCCTTATGAGGCTTTGTTCCGGGCATATGCAAACGAAATTATTTGTAAAAAGCGTTCAGAAATCGCTGTGCTCATAGATGAAATAAATTTTCAGACAGATGCACAAAATCATAAAGTTATGTTACAAATGGATAATAATAAATGGCAAGAAAAAATAGCATAGTACAAATTGTTAAATTAATTAGCCGTCCGAAAGGACGGTTTTTTATGCCACCAAAAGCATATCAAAATTCCAATTTGCAAATTGAATTTTCCGGATTTCTGCTGCTTTGGTGGTTCGAATATTGCCCAGTAAGGCGCCCCATCAATTTTCACCGAAGCGCTAGCTGAGGGCTGAAAAGTGAATGTCGCGCCGTAGCAACGGCGTTTTTTATAAAAAACTAAAAATTTTCCAAAAATTATAAACGAAGAAATTAAGCACTAGCGAAGGCGGACCTAAAATTCAAAACCCATCTTGCGATGTTTTTTTTATTTATCAGGTTAGTGCAGGTGATAAATGGCAAGAAAGCCAGTTGACCCGCTTGTTAATCGCCCAGATTTTTTTACAAAATGCTTGACAAAAAATATTATAAGTATTATATTGTAGTAGATAACAAATAAAAGGAGTTGTATATGGGGCTTTTAGGTTGTATTATAGAAGCTTATAGTTTTCATGATTGTATTGTCGGCAGTGGGTATGGGTACCAACCGGTTAGTACTAGTGAACTTAGTCACCCATGGCACTATCATGGTTACCTTTCCTGGAATTTTCCATTAAGAGAAGTGCCAGAACGCGAACATCACCTTGAATATGCCCGTGTAGAACATAAATATGCTCGTGAAGCATACTACATATATAGAAAAAAGTATATACTTTCTCCCTTTGATAAAAAAAGAAATAAAGAACGTATGCAATATTGGAAAGAAAGAATACAACAACAGGCAGAAAATATGCGTTTTTGGGAAGAAAGTATCCAATTTTGGAAGAACAGAGCGTTAGCTGATGCCACTTATTAAAGATAAAACAATAAAATAAAAGGATAAAAAATGTCAGAATGGGGAATTGAACAACCGAGTTCTTTTGGTAATGCAGGTGGTTGTTTTGTTGAAAGTTTGTCTTTGATTGGTGGTGTGGTGATAATTGTTGCACTTATATCTTTATCACATAAACAAACAGAACAAATCCAAAACAATAATACTCAGTCAAAGGTTGAATCTGTGAAACAAAATCCTAAGGTTATTTCCCAGGATACTATTGTTTACCACAGTACGAATAATCTTTGCAGATAAACAATACCGGTCGTTATGACCGGTTTTTTATTGTGAATTCCGAATATTAATCATAATCTCATCCAACAATCCCGATAAATCAATGACTTGCTGAACATTTTCTGGTAGAACTGTACCAAATCCTGTGCCCCATAAATAAAAAATGCCCAAATGGGCATTTTTTATTTGGTTAATTCATATGATGTTTCTATCAGGTTTTGTATGTTTTTTAACGGTATTGTTCCGTCCAATAATACGGTAATCCAATGATTTTTATTCATATGATATGCTGGTAAAACGCCTTTTACACCACGAAAGAATTCCGCATCATTTGTTTTCAAATTTATAATATCAATATCGCCATCACCAGACAGTTTTAATATACTGCGCGGAACAGTTCCTATTAACGCAAACCATTTATTATTGTCGTGATGCCGAAAAATACAATATGTTGGATAACGCTTCCACAGATATTCTGGGGAAGCGTTATATTTGTTATTTATAAATTTTATAATTTTTTGTTTCATTATTGCAAATTAGTCTTAAAGAATTGTTCCAGTTTATCAAATGGTATTACTTCCATATTGTCATACAAATCAACATGATTTGCACCTGGAATAATCATCAATTCTTTGTTGTCACCGGTCAATTTTGCAAAAGCACCTTCGCTGAAATAACGGCTGTGTGCTTTTTCACCATGAATCAACAACACAGGTGTGCGAATTTCATGTGCATACTGTAATAATGGCATATTAATAAACGATAAAGAACTCGTTTTATTCCATCCGCCATTCGAATTCAAAGAACGTTTATGATAACCGCGTGGTGTTTTGTAATATGCATAATAATCTTTTACAAATTGTGGCGCGTCTTCTGGTAATGGGTCAACTACACCACCAGCCAAATCATATTTACCGTTTTTGTAATCTATTGTACGTTGTTCGTTTAATGCTTTTTTGTTTGCGAAACGAGCATCTGCATTATCATCAGCATCAAAATATCCGTTTGCATTTACACGTGTCATATCATACATTGTTGATGCAACAGTTGCCTTGATACGTGTATCCATTGCGGCTGCATTTATTGCCATACCGCCCCAACCACAAATACCGATTATACCGATTTTATCAGCATCAACATCAGCGCGGTTGCTTAAATAATCGACCGCCGCAGAAAAATCTTCAGTGTTTATATCTGGGGACGCAACATAACGAACATTGCCACCACTTTCGCCAGTAAACGATGGATCAAATGCCAATGTAATAAAACCGCGCGCCGCCATTTCTTGAGCATACAAACCAGACGATTGTTCTTTAACTGCACCAAAAGGTCCAGACACCGCAATCGCGGGCATTTTATCAGCAGTTTTATTTTTAGGCATATATAAATCGCCAGTAAGTTCTATTCCATATCTGTTGTGAAAATGTACTTTTTGTGTGATAACATTTGGATTTTTTGGAAACACATTATCCCATTTGTTGCCAGAAAACATAAAGTATCCAGCAATTCCAAGTACGATGATTGCTAATATAATTGTCCATTTCATTTTTGACTCCTTTCGTATGAAAAGCATACAGAATGCGCGTAACTTTTGCAAGTTAATAAAAAGGAATTTTTTATTTGATTTTTTCTAATGTTTTTAACAATTCATCACGATATGGTTTTGACTGACTTAATGGAATATTATAGTTTGCCCATATTTTGTTTGTGCCGTCTTTTGTACGTGTTGTAACGGCATCTATTTCGCGGTTTTCGTTTATATGCACAAAAATAGGTTGATATTTGCTTTGTTTCAAAGCCATTGTGTTCACATGAATATCGATTTTAATATTGAAATCTTTTTTTATCCATTGAAATATCGGCACAATACTATTTGCAGTTGGGGACAGGTTTTTCTCCATATATGCAAATTGTTGATAGCCATGTTTTTGTTCGTAAAAACTAGCTGCTTCTTCTAATGCTATGAATTTTATTTTTGTTGCTATCAATGCAGATGTTTGTTCTACAGCTTTTAATAATTGTGTACCTACACCACAACGATGATATTTTGGTAAAACATATAACCGGTCTAAATACATTTCGTTTTCTTGGTACAAACGCCCCTGTGAAAAACCAATCATTTGCCCATTGCTGTACGCACCAAACGCAAAATTATGTTTATTTTCGTGGCATGCACCCTTATAAGCACGAAGACGGCTTTGGATTATAGGTTCGGTTGGATATGATAATTTATATAATTCTGTATCACATACGGCCTCGATGCGTATAAAATCATTCCACACACCAGGTGCAGTCTGATTAAATATAGGTACAATATTAAAATCTAATTTCTGTTTTGCCATGCGGCACAGTGTACTATTGTTTTTTTATTTGTCAATTCATGTAAAATAAAAAAAAACGCCCGATTTCCTCGGGCATTTTTTTCAAGAATGTAATATTTTTATTTTGCTTTGTTTTTGCCTTCGACTGCATCAGCGATACGGAACAAAGACATGCACAAATCCAAAACAAAATAATATGTCAAGAAAGCAAAATAACCGATAAGTGGTAACAATGCATAAAAACCAAAGCTTTCAAGATAACTTATTAATTTTAATGGGCTAACAGATTTCATGATAAATGCAAAATCAATACCGTTAACCACAGCAAAGACCAAGGCTACACCAAATGCGACTGGAACCATACGATATGCAGCCTTAACTAAAAATGACACTAATGAAATCAGGCTTTGTGCTGGTGTTGCGGAATCTTTGATTTGCACATTCAACATTTTTTCTGGTGATGTCAAAATTGTTACAAAATACAGTGTCAATATGCATACTGCCACAGTACCAACAAAATCTTGGAATTCGCCACTGCACAACAGTACGATAGCCACAATGCCGCTGATTAAAGTTATAATACCAAACAAAAATGCCAACACATCAAAGAATGAACCATTGACGATATTTGTTTTGGCTTGGTCGATAGAAGGGCGCACATATTCCAACATTTTCTCAGCAATATAACCAAATAAAAAGCATGCAATGATAAAACCAACAGCAAGCAAGGCAGGGTGGGCAACCACTTTATTCAGTGCTGCGCCATAGTTATAGCAGAAACCAATGCCAACAATAGGCATACACACATACAAACAAATTAAACCGATTTTTTCTGACCATGTTTCGGCATGCTTGAAAAAACCGACCAATTTATCGTTCTTAAAGATATTTAATCCTTTGTCGAAAAACTTTTTCATTTTTGCTCCTTTTATTTATCTATAGTAAATGTTAGCATTAAACAAAAAGAAAAATCAATGGTTAAAATAGTAAAAAAACACCCGATTTATCGGGTGTTTTTTCTTTAACCAACCAATTTTTTCCAAATTGATTTCTTTTGTTGTTTCTTTTTTGGGTGTCTGCGTGGCGCAGTTGACGTGATGCGCTTTGCTTCGATATGTTGTGCGTTTTTCTTTTTTGCATCAGTCGATGGCGAATATGCAGACAACATTTCTTCGGTTTTAACCTGTTCTGGTGCCACGCGTTGAATAGAATATTGATCAATATTCATCAAACTGTCGTCACCAATAATCACGATTTCTGTTTCGAATTCGTTTTCCATTGCTGCCAATTCAGCACGTTTTTGATTCAACAAATAAATCGCAACATCGGTTGGAACCGTCATAATGATTTTCTGGGCAGATTTAGCCAACAGTTTTTCTTGTAAATGACGGAACAATATAATTGACGCAGTTTGAATGCTTGGCACAACACCCGCACCCATACAGTGTGGACATGGTACATACGAAGATTCAATGAAACTACTGCGCATACGTTGACGTGACAACATCATAACACCGAAAGCGTTAATTTTTGCAACCTGTGTACGTGCGCGGTCGTGTTTCATAATTTCGCGCATTTTCATTTCTAATTTACGGTTATTGCGTTCTTCTTCCATATCGATAAAGTCGATTGCAACAATCCCAGCCAAATCACGCAAACGCAATTGTAATGCGATTTCTTCGGCTGCTTCCAAATTAGTATTTAATGCGGTTTGTTCAATATCTTTTTCCTTAATCGCGCGTGAAGAATTCACGTCAATTGTCACCATTGCTTCGGTTTGGTTAATAACAATAGAACCACCAGATGGCAATACGACATATGGACCATGTAAACCTTCTAATTGTTTTTCAACACCAGCCTTGACCATCAATGGCAGGGCAGCATCTTTATACAAGGTGATTTGTTTGCGTGGTGCGCGACCATATAATTGTTGATAGCAAGTTTTTGCCGCTTCATATGCTTCTTCGCCTTGGATAACCATAGTATCTGTTTTGTCAGAAATAAAGTCACGAACAACGCGGCGGAGTAAGGAATCTTCGGCATGAATGATAACTGGTGCAACAGATTCCAGAGTTGTCTTACGAATATCGTTCCACAAATTGACCAAGTAATCATAATCTTTGGCAATATCATCTGGTGTGGCACCCGCAGCAGCGGTACGCAAAACCACAGTCATACCGCGTGGTATTTTCAAACTGTGCAAAATTTCACGCAATCTAGCGCGTTCAGCCTTGTCAGATATTTTCTTGGAAATACCATAACTGTTGCGTTTTCTGGAATTTGGCATCAAAACGGCAAAACGACCCGCCAAAGACAAATATGTTGTCATAGACGCGCCTTTGCAACCGCGTTCTTCTTTGACACCTTGGATTAACAAAATTTGCTTTGGTTTGATAACATCTTGGATTTTGAATTCGCGTGCGCGTTTCAAGAATTCTTTATTATCTTCACCTGCATTTTGATCATCGTAATCGGCGACTTCGTCTGTTTCATCGTCTGGGTCAGTATCGTCATCAACGATATTGGCATGTGCCAATTCCAGCAATTTCTTTTTTTGTTCAGCATTAATCTGATAGTAATCTGGGTGAATTTCAGAAAAAGGCAAAAATCCATTTTTCCCAGTTCCATAATCGACAAACGCAGCCTGTAATGACGGTTCAACCCTGATAACCTTGGCCAGATAAATGTTCCCTTTTATCTGAGGTTTAGTGGTTGTTTCTACGTCAAAATCAGACACACGATCCGTCAAAGAATCCACGACAACAACGCGTGTTTCTTCCGGGTGGACTGCATCCACATATATTTTTTTTGACATTTAATAATCCTTTGGTTTTAGAACCGCAAACATTGGATACAACCTGTCCCCATGGGGCATCCACGCCCATGCCAAGGGAAGCAACCACGATAAACATCAGTGCCATGCAAATTGTAGAAATCAGTGATAATATAAACACTAAAACTAACCCCATTGTTATGCGACGGTTATCAGGTTATCAAACAGATTTTATAAAAGCAAGTCAAAACAGAATGTCTTGAATTTTAGCTGAATTAAACTTGACAAATAAAATATTTGCGTTATATTCTGTGCAAATAAAAACAAAGGTGATATTAAATGTCGATAATTTCAGAACAACAAGAATACAGACACTTGGTTGCAACATTAGCAAAAGACAAAAATGTTCGTATTGATAAGTTTTATCAACAACGTGATTCTTTTCTGTCAGATTTAGGTCCAGGTGACAGTTTGTGTATAGTTTCCCAAGGCGACGATACATTGTGCGAAATTGATGATAATAATGTACGCATTAATGGTGTGCCTGTAACTTCCCATGCGGTTAGTGTTGGGGTGCAAAATTTGGTAAACAATATATATAATGCCAGAAAATATGCAAAATAAAAATACCGCCCATCCGGGCGGTTTTTTATTACTTTATAATATCTAAAATTTCTGGGAATTTGTCGCATATAAAATGTCCGCGCCCAGTGAATTTATGAATACGAATATCTGGCACATTCTTTATGATTTTATCAAAACTGTTCAAAATATAAAAATCATCATCATCAGAAATTAATATATCTGCGCCCATGGCACAACGCGCCACAATATCATTAGTTAAATCAAAATCTTTGTAAAATCCAAATGGTTGAAAAGCTTCGGTGTCTAACCATGGTGCAACCAAGACAATTTGGCGAACTTTTAATTCTGGATGACGCGCCATATACTTTAATATAAATCCGCCACCCGCAGAATGTCCGATTAAAATGGTATCAGAATTTATATCCTGTCTATCCATAATGCGTTCCCATTCATCATATTTCATAATATTTACATGTGCATGTGGAAACGCAGGCATTTGCATTACAATATCGCGATCTTTTTCAAGTTGGAATTGTAACCAATATTTCCACCCCTTGGATGGATTATATTCGCGGGTATTCCAGTCATATTCAGGATCCATAACACCATGACAAAAAACAGCATTCATAGACTTCTCCTTTTACATATTCAAAATATCGCCAGCCTTGATATATTCTGGGGTATCGGGGTTCAGATTTTTCTGCGCCTGTTTAGCAAATTTTTTGGCTTTTTTCTTATCCCCGTTCATATTATAGAACTCTGCCATTGCCCAATAAGACCGTCCATCTTTATACAATTTTGCCAACACCCAATAAGTTAGCGGGGCAGGTTCTGCCAATAAAGAAGCTTTGCATAAACTGACACCGCGTTCAGTATCGTCAGGTTTTTGACGTTCTGATAAAACCAAAGCCAATGCAGTTTGAATTTGTGGTGCATCCTCGTCCAATTTCAAGGCATGTTCATATGCCGCCACACTGTCATCATAATGTCCCAGTTGATATTCGATATCACCCAGTAATTCATAATAATACGGATTATCGCCATCACGCTTTATCAGTGTTTCGACACCCATTTTCGCAGAATCCAGTGCGCCACCACGCATATTACCAATCGAACGCGCATAAATCGCTGCATCTTCTGTATGTTTATATGGATATTTATCTAAAATCTGACGTTCTTGATATAAATAGCCAATTAGTTTTGCACGCACCAATTCGAATTCTTTGTCTGAATAGCCTGTATATTTTCCAGAATGTTCAATTTTTGATATTTTTTCTCGTGCGTTATTCAGTCGTTCTGCGGTCAATGGGTGATTTGTTTTATTTTTATTTATTTTTGCCTCTGCTGCCCCGGTCATATCTTGCATTTGTTCAAATACAGTAACCAGTCCATTTGGATTTATATTTGCCTTTACTAATAAATCAACAGCGATATCATCGGCGATGCGCTCTTCATCGCGTGAAAAAGATAACATAGATTGCTGTGCCACACCACCAGCACCCGCCATAACACCTGCGCCCAGTGAAGGATTTCCGCCCGCCACCATTAAACCGACACCTAATGCTTGGATGATAAGTGTGCGTTTCATTTCCGCTTCCATTCGTGCAGACATTTGTGCCATGTGACCGCCAACCATATGTCCCAGTTCGTGTGCAACCACCGCCTGTAATGCATTTGGATTTTTAACACGTGTTAATAATCCTGTATATATGAACACATCTTCGCCGCCATTTACAAAAGCATTAAAGTCCATTTACAAAAGCATTAAAGTCATCATTATTCACAATATGGATTTTTAATCTATTTTCTGGTATATTGGCCGCTGTCGCCACAGGGGTAATCAGTTTATATAATAACTTTTCGGTTTGGGTATCATTTATAACTGACAGCGCATGCGCTGGCAATGTTAAAAATAAAGCAAAAAATGCAAATAAAATCCTACGCACTGATGTTCTCTCCACAGTTAAATATATTCATTAAATCACGTGTCCAACTGGTAACTGGGTTATCACATGCTACCCGCGCAGCCAATTTGAATAAATCCCTGTGTTCACGCCAATCGGCAAAGTGATATTGAATCCAACCGCTTTGGCGGGTGCCCAATAATTCCCCGACACCACGCATCATTAAATCTTGTTCAGCAATTACAAAACCATCGTCTGTTTCGCACAATACATCCAATCGTTTCAATCCGTCAGGGCTGATATTTAATCCATATAATAATACACAATAAGATTGAATTTTGCCACGTCCCACGCGTCCGCGTAATTGGTGCAGGGCAGCTAATCCGAATTGTTCCGCATTTTCAATAACAATGATAGAAGCGCGTGGCACATCAATTCCAACTTCGATAACTGTTGTTGCAACCAATAAAGACATATCGGAATTGTTATCTGCAAATTCAGCCATCACTTTATCGCGAGCATCTTTGGGCATTTGACCATGAACCAAACCCGCAGTTGGAAAAATTTGTTTCAACATTTCATGACGTGCAATTGCCGCCGCTGTGCCAATACCGTTTTCATCTTGAACCAATGGACATATCCAAAATACTTTGGCACCACTATCAATTTGTTGTTTTATGCGTAAAATCAAATCATTAGTTTTTGCAATAGGCAGTTTGGTTGTGCGAATTGGCAATCGACCCGCTGGTTTTTCGTTTATAATCGAAATATCCATATCGCCATACATAGTCATTGACAATGTTCGTGGAATTGGTGTTGCTGATAAAGCCAACAAATCGACAGAATTACCTTTTGCTCGCAGAGATTCACGTTGATTCACGCCGAAACGGTGTTGTTCATCAACAATAACTAAACCTAAATCTTTATATTCAACATCTTCGGAAAATAGGGCATGTGTCCCAATAACAATCTTTGTGCGGCCAGAACGAATTGAAGTCAGTTTTTCGCGCCGCCCCGCACCTTTATCACGACCCGTCAGAACATCAACAACAATACCCAATTTTTCACACATTGGTTTGATTTTTGCAAAGTGTTGTTGTGCCAAAGTATCTGTCGGAGCCAACAGGGCAGTTTGTCCACCACTTTCTGCCATCTTTAATGCAGCAATCAAAGCAACGATAGTTTTGCCCGATCCAACGTCACCCTGAACCAGTCGCATCATTGGTATATCAGAATCCATATCTTTGAATATTTCGTCCACAACACGTTGCTGTGCACCAGTTAAACTATATGGCAATGTGTTCCAGAATTTATCAAGATAATCATATTTTTTAATTCGTTTTGCTTTTTTATTCTTTTGTGTTGTTCGTGCCCGGCGACTGATTGCGATTGCACTTTGATGTGCCAGCAATTCGCAGTATGCTAGCTTTGCAATATAGGTATTATTTGGCAATAAATCATCGGATGTTTTTGCAAAATGGACATGTTGCAGAGCATCAAAAAATTCACGCAATGTTTCATCATCGTATTCGCCCAACAGGGAATTTAATTTATTAAAAATCTGGTCGCGAACAGATGCGAAAACTTTTTGTGTCAATCCTTCGCCACTGGGATAAATCGCCTGAGCAGTGGGAATTTTATTTGCGGTATCCATGGATTCTATGAATTCAGGATGGTTTATGACCGGCGGATTTCCAGCCTCTATTTTACCACTAATCATACGCCATTGACCGACTGGCAATTTATTCATCCAATAATCCAGATATTTAGAATTAAAAAACTGGATAACAACAGGATTCCCCATTTTGTCAGCACACATAACCCGCATGGCGCGTGCGCGTTTTAACCATGGGGCCGCCTTGCCGGGGGCCTTGTGTGATTTGATTAGTAGTGGGATTGTAATTGTGTCGCCGGCATTAACACCTGCCACAGATTCTGTTAAATCGCGATTCTGTACATATGCAGGTTTATGCAATAAAAAGTCTAACACGCGTCGTCCACCCAAAACATCGGCAAAGCGCGCCGCCAAAACAGGTCCAACCCCTTTAATAAACTGCAAATCAGTATTTAAAAAATCAGCAACTTCGCTTCTCATACCAATAAAATTACCTAAATTATAAATTTTTAGCAAGGGAAAACGCAGTGTTTTCACGGCAAAAATTAAAAGTTTGCTTTTTTATTTATAAATTGTTATGCTAACAGTTACGCATATGTATAAGGGAAAAAGATGTCTGCCAAGACGAAAAGAATTTTTAAGAAAATAATCAGTTATGCCGGTATATTTTTCTTTATTCTGGCTGCATTTATGTTGTGGTGGCAACTGCGTAATTACAGTTTTACCGATATTATAAATGCCATATTTGCAATTCCAAAGCGTAATCTGGTTGCTGCATGCCTTGCGTGTTTTGCTGGGTATTTGGCTTTATCCTTGTATGATTATTTAGCATTAAATTATGTGGGCGGACGTGTTTCATGGTGGAAATGGATGCTGGCGGGTATGCTGGGGTTCGCAATCAGTAATAATGCAGGCCATGCTGTGGTCAGTGGTGGCGCAATTCGCTATCGTTTATACACTCGTTGGCGCGTTACAGGTGGCGATATATTAAAAATGTTGACCTTTTCTGGATTTACATATTTCTTGGGTTGCGCCGCCATTGTTATAATTGGTTTCTTTTTAATTCCAGCAGATATATTGGAACAATCGTCTGGTGCCAGTATGGGATTAGGCGCGTTATTTGTATTCTGTCTGGGGGTATTATTGGCATATTTTGGGATGACTGTATTCTTTCATGACAAGCAAATCAAAATAGGGCAAATAGTATTTAGGGTGCCCCAGACTAAAACAGCATTCTTGCAAACTGTGTTGGGAATAACAGACAGTGTTCTGGCTGGTATGGTATTGTATTTTTGTTTGATACCATTTTGGCATATATCATTTGGAACATATATTGGATTGTTTGTTGTTGCCCAAACCACAGGTGTATTCAGTCAGGTCCCTGGCGGAATTGGTGTTTTTGAAACGATATTTTTGCTTGCGTTGCCAGATTCTGTGGACAAGGCAACCGTATTTGGCGCATTACTGGCGTATCGTATAATTTACTATGTTTTACCATTGGTTGGTGTTGGTGGTTTATTTGTTATTTATGAACGTTGGTTGCGCGCTCGTATGAAACGTTGGTTGGCTGAGGCTCATGAAAAACGGGTTGAGGTTGTTGAAAAAATTAAAACCGTAACAAAAAACGTCAAAGATAATGTTGTTCAAAAGGTTCACCATAAAAAACATAAGAAACATAAGAAATAATAAAAAAGAGGCAAATGCCTCTTTTTTTAAGCCGCATATCTTCTTTCGTATTTATCTATGAATAATGCCTCTGTATGCTGGGCTTTTGAATTGTTATTATTATAATCTTTCAAGAATTTTTTGCGCATACGATGTGATGCTAATGTAAACTGGTGTGATTTGCCGAATGATTCCAACATATCCCAATAACCCATCAATTCCACATATTCATCTGGATGATTGTCTTTCCAGTTAGTTTGTTGATTTAATAAATCATTTTTCTGATCGTTCAAAGATTGAACAGTTTGTGCTGCATCATCATAGTCTTTTAATAAGCCCTGACGATCATGAATTCTGTCATTCACACGATCAAGTGAATTCTGCCGTCTATCAACTGTTCTTTGTATGTTATCAACGACCTTTTGTTGGTTAGCTACGGCTTGTTTCTGTGTTGTAAAACTTCTGTTAACTCTGAACGATTCAGACGCAACATCTTTCATTGCCTCCCTAAGATCGTCAATTTCCTGTTGCTTTTGGAATATAGCATCTTTATAGCGTTTTTGGTCATCAGGATCTGTTGTTGCCACTAACTTTGTATTCAGACGTGTTAATGTTTTATTTAAATTAGCCAAATCCGCTCTTTGTGCTGTGCGTTTTTGTTTTAAATCTGCCTGTTTTGTTTTAAGGTCGTTAAATTTCTGGTTTTCTGCGGTCAATTTATTATTTTCTGTTTCTAAATTGGCTCTTTTGGCATCTAAATCTGGTATCAGAGTATTGTCTCTGTAATTTATAGTGTTGTTGATAAAACTTTCCAGTGATGCTCTATCCGCGAAATGGTTGTTATGCATTGCTGTTTCTGCAGCAGACAATTGACCATTTGCCGTAACCAAAGAATTATCAATATCGCTAATTGGTTGATTTAAACTATTTGGATCATTATTTCTTTTCCATTGTTTATGTGCACCACCAGAATCGCGCAATTTACCCTTTAATTTAGTATGGTCACGCATCCATTTATTATGAATTGCTGCGACAATGCGTCCTGTGGCAACCAAAGCAAATTTTGCTGTTTTATCCAAAGCCTTGGTTACAAACTGGATACCTTCGTATTTATTCCAAGATAATTCTTTGTCAGACAATACTGTGAAATCGGCTTCGCGTAATGCATCGACTGTTCTGCTATGCATAATACCATATTTCATGGTTGATAAAATTTCCATAGCAGTTTTCGCTTCGTCTTTCTTGCCATCTTGGATTGCATCGGCAATCATTTGAGAAACCAAGCGACGCATTTTATACGGATTACGTAACGCACCATCGTATGCCTTTGGCATAGTTTTAGAGTAGGTTTCCATTTGTTTTGTAAACCACTCAAAATGCTTTTTTGCTTTGGGAGATGTCCCATCAAGCTGTTTCAGAATAGCTTCTTTATTTTCAAGAATTCCCTTGATACCATCTGTTGGCTTGATACGTTTGCCATCTTTGGTTTTAACTTTATCCAGCGCTTGTATAATTGCTGTAGAATACGGCGAAAAATATCTGCGTGTTCCACGCAAAATATCAGTCCATTGACGTAAATTGCTATCCCAGATATTGTTGAGTTGATCTTTGAACCTTTCGCCCAGACTTTTCTGATCTTGATGAAGCGGAGGAATAAAATCATCGCTTTTTGAATCGTCATAGGCAGTTTTTTCTAAACCTTTGGTAACATTTTTGCTGATAGCGCCACTACCGCCAGAATCATATTTTGAGAATTCTTCGCGGAATTTTTTATTTGTTACCAAAGAAGTTAATAATTGTGGCAATAATGCCTTGAACCCAGGATTATAAGCAGATTGAAACCATTCCGCAGTGTTATCTGGTAATCCATTGGTGTTAAATTTATATCCGTTTAGAATAGGTTGTAATATTGGGTCGCTTTCATAACTTCTAAAAAAGTCCATAACGGCCAAAACTTGTTTACGCAGTTTTGGGTCGCTTTCGTATTTTTTATTTGCAATACCGTCTCGGAAAGTTTTGAAATCAAATTTTCCATCATCAAAGAATTGGGATACATATCCGCCATAGGTATAATCTTTGAAAAGGTTTGTTAAACGGGTTTCATTACCTGGGGCATCTAAAACTTTTGTTCTGAAATTATCTAATTCATTTTCTACACCCAGAATTGGTTTCGGATTATCAAAAACTTTATTGGTACCGAATACTTTATCCAGAATCTCTTCCTTGACCTTTTTATCCAAGGAACTTTCGTTTTCTCTCATACTTTCGAAAACGGCCAAGAATGCTTTGTATGCTTTTTTATATTCTGCATCAGCGACAGCAGCATCGAATTCAATTTCTCTGTCTTTTTCTGCGTTCCAGTTTTTCATATTACCGACAAAATCGGCATTTTGAGAATATTTATCAAAACGTTTTTTTACATCGGCTGGCATCTGCTGCAAATGCGCAGTTTTGACAAATTCAAAGATAAAATCCTGATATTTTTGAACTATCTTTGCCATACAAGCCTCCCTTGTGTTGGATGTGCTAACACACTCACCACATCATGTAATTATAGTATTTTTTTGACAAAAAATCAAGTGGTGGCAAGTAAAATTTAGATTTTTATTTTGTGATAAAAAAATACCACCATAACGGTGGACTTAAACTTTGGTGGAGGCACAGAGACTCGAACTCTGGACCCAATGATTAAAAGTCATTTGCTCTACCAACTGAGCTATGCCTCCACAATGAACATCACTTTTTTAAGTAGTTCGCGGCTAATTCTGACACAAAAAAAACAAAAAAGCAAGCAAAAATTCTATTTTTTTGCATTTTTTACATAGATTCCAATCTTTTAATACGTTCTTTTGTATTTGGATGCGTTGAAAACAAATCGCCCATAAATGCTTTGCGTGGCTCTGCAATGCACGCAATTGCCATAGATTTAGACTTTGATAATGACTTTACAACAGGTGCTTCGCTAATTTTGCGTAGTGCATTTGCCAAACCTTGTGGATTGCGTGTAATTTGCGCACCACATGCATCGGCTGCAAATTCGCGTTTGCGCGAAACAGCCAACTGTAACAAAGGTGACACAATGCAGTTAAATACAGTAAATGCTAACCATACCATCATTAAAACGGCTGCTGTATTATTTTTACCATTATCATCACGATCGTGATTGCCATATACTATTGTCCGCGCCAGCACATCCGCGGCAAACACTGTAACACCAACACCTGTAATCAACAACATATCCAGTCGAATATCACGGTTGCCAATATGTGACATTTCGTGTGCGATAACACCCTGTAATTCCAAGTCGTCCAATTTGTTTATAATTCCGCGTGTCAACGCAACAGACGCGTCTTTTGGACTGCGTCCTGTGGCAAATGCATTTAATCCGTCATCTTCGATAATATAAACGCGTGGTGTTGGTAATCCTGCGGCCAGTGCAACATTTTCAACTGCGCGAAACACTTTCTTGTATTGTGGGTTGTTGTCATGAATCTGGGTGGCACCAGCGCCAGATAACATCATAGAATCACCAAAAGCCCATGATATCAGCATCCATATAGCGCAAACAATAAATGTTGGAATTGCAACTTGGATTGTCGTATTTAACGCATCGTTTGCAGGCATAATTATCCAACAGAATAAAAATATCAGCGCAATAAAAGAAATTGGGAACATCGCAACCAAAATAGCGGTTTTTATATTGTTTGAACGAATGTGGTCATATACTGTTTTTGGTTTTATCATGAATACAATCCTTACTTTGATTACATTATAATGAACATAAATATAAATTTCAATCAAGTTTAATTTTATGATATAATAAATACATAATGAAAAACAGAAAATATCTTTTTGCTGTAGTGGCTGCGTGTGCTATTGTCCCAGCATACAGTGAAAGTTTATTACAGGCAACATCATTTCCAAAAACATTTAATGACGTAGATTTTGTTGATAGATGGGCAGTAATGGCCGAAGCATATGCTGAATTTGACAGATTATATGATGAAAATGGTAATTGTGTGGTCGGTTGTCCATATGTTGGGATTACTATTCAACAGGATAAAGAAGATGTGGATGAGGCCACAGAGCGTTTTGCGCAGATGATGGCATTAAGCGAGAATCCAAACAACACAAACAATAACACACCACCGGTGGAAAATAAAAATGTAAACGTCAATAATCCTGGTAATAATATTCCTGTCACGCCATATGAACCGTTTAATCCAACACCACCATCTCAACCAACACCACCATCTCAACCGACACCACCACTCGGGGGTGGGGGATTTGTCGGTGGCAGTGTTAATGATTTAATGCCGTTGGGCTCTCCTGTAAAACATAATAGTATTATTATAACCAGTGATTTCTATTTTCGCAAAAACCCCTACGGTTTTCACAATGGTGTGGATATTGGTGTCCCTTCTGGAACGGATATATATGCAACTGGTGGTGGCACAATAGAGGCCATAGATAGAAGTGGTCGCGATTCAAAAGGTGGACTGACGTATAATGGACCGTATGTTAAAGTTAAACATGGAAACACTGGATTTTATTCTTCGTATTTGCACTTATCGTATATACCAGCGGAATTAAAAAAGGGTATGGTTGTTAGCAGGGGAACATACCTTGGTAAAAGTGGTGGTGCAACAGGCGATTGTAAAAGATGTTCCGGTGCCCATTTACATTATAGTATTTCCACAATAAAATCTGGTCGTGATGTATATATTGATGTCTTGTGTCCATGGCGTGGTACAAAAATGTCCCAAGATGTCAGACAGCACAAAGAAGTATCGGTCAGATCTGAAAATAATGCTAATATATCAGAATACGGCGCTATGTCCCAACCAAAACATAGCTCATTTAACAGATATGATTACTATTCATTTGCTTCAAAACAAACAAGAAAAAATGCAGAGCCATGGCGTATCGAGGCCCAACATTGTATGGTTACCCCCAGTGATAAATTGCCTGACGAAAAATAGTTATTTGTTTTTTCTAAATTTGACGGAAAAACTGCCGTTATTTATCGGTTCCCATTGAATGATATATGGTGTCAATAAACTGTCGCGTGCCCATTGTTGAAATTTGATTTTAAGTATTCCACTGGCACCGGTAATAATTGTTGCTGTTCGCGCACCTGATTGTGCCACATCCATAATCATTTCCCAAGCTTCCTGTTCTGGCAATATCTGTATCGTTTAACTGTTTCATGTCTTTCATAAAAAAAGCCCCACAAAACCCGTGGGGCTTAAAATTTTAGTTTGTTTTAGAATGGAATTTCATCCCCAGCCAAATCACCTACAGAAATTTCTTCTGTCTTTGGTGCTGGTGCAGAATCACCCATTGTGCCATCAACGGCCTTGGCACCGCTTAAAATGACCATCTGACCACCAAAAGGATTCAATGTAACTTCGGTAGTGTATTGGTCTGTCCCTTGTTGATTTTGCCATTTACGTGTACGCAAAGAACCTTCGATATACAATTTAGTTCCTTTTTGTACCATACGTTCAACAACATCAACCAAACCCGGCTGAAAAACAACGACACGATGCCATTCTGTTTGTTCTTTTTGTTCACCACTATTACGATCACGCCAGCGGTCACTTGTTGCGAGTGAAAAACTTGCAACCTTTTGTCCACTCTGCATTTGACGTACTTGTGGTTCTTGGCCAACATTACCAACCAAGATAACTTTATTTATACTGCCTGCCATGTTTCTTCCTTTTGTTATATAATCATACTACCATCAGAGCATTTTTCACGTCAAAATGCAAGTTTTTTATTATATAACAACTAAAAAGGAATTTATTTTT
>CACYHY010000006.1 GCA_902774305.1 uncultured Pseudomonadota bacterium | reverse complement strand
TGCATTACCTCTGGTAACGGTGATTTGACCATTTGTCGCGGTAATGTCTGTAATGAATTGACCGGTTTGGTTATCTGTAATATGAGTATTTTGCAATGTTGGTTGTTTGGTGTTTGCCACCGCGTCCACGTACGCCTGTGAAGCGATGACGGTATCACTTGCAGCGTTCGCAGCACTGATACCTAATATAGATGCCATCACACCAAAAAAGGCAAAATTTCTTACTTTCATGTTAGTTTCCCTTTGTTCTTTCGTTTGTTTGTTTGTATTGAAGGTATTTTTGTGAAATTATTTTTAGACGAAAATCCCTCCAACTCGTTATACATATTGTACCATATTTTTGATGCTTTCGCAAATCGCCGTCAAGTTTTTTTGTTATCATATATAAAATGGTTTTTGTGAATGTTTTCTGATTTTGTAAAAATATTGGATTTGTGCGATGTGTACAAATTTTTTGCACAATGTTTTGCGGCAATAATTTTTGTGTATTGAAGTAATTTTTTGTAAATTTTTTTTAATGTTTTTTTTGCATTATTTCGGCAGAGACTCGATTCGACTGTTGTGTTTTTTATGGTACAAAAAACGATTCGCGGGTGGGCTGGAACATCTCCTTCTTTATGAAAGAAGGAGTACCCGCGAAGCGGGGGAGGTAATTGTGAAGAGCGATGAAATCGCCATAAAAACAAAAATTGTGGCTGTTGATATTATGCACAATTACCCCGTCAACCTTCGGTTGCCACCCCTTCTTTCATAAAGAAGGGGACAGGAAAAGGATGAAAAAATTATTAAAGATGCACAATTACCCCGTCAACCTTTGGTTACCACCCCTTCTTTGTGAAAGAAGGGGACGGGAAAAGGGCGGAATACTAGTAGTACTTGCAACGTGTCTAAACAATGCTATACTGCGTTCAAAAGGATTATATATGAAAAAGCAAACACCACGTGGTGATAGAATTGCCGCCAAGGTTCAAACGATTGTCGCTGAAATATTGCGCGACAAATTTAGTGATGACCCTGTGTTGTCTTCGGTGTCGTTGGTCGGTGCAGATGCACATGGCGGTTTGGCTTTTGTGCGTTTGTATTTTTATACCAGTGCGGATCCGGATGCGGTTCAGGCGCGCTTGGACGCGGTTACAAAAAGTGTTCGTTATGAATTGGCTGCGCGTTTGAATCAGAAATATACGCCGGAAATTAAATTTACTTATGATGATACAATGGATCGCGCGAATCGAATCGAAGAGTTGTTAAAAAATCTTTAATCGTTTAGCACATATATATAAAGAGGGTGGAAATGAAATTCGGAGAATTTATGTTGAAAAAATCTGAAACACGTCTGTATTCGTGGTTCGTGTTTTTGATGACTGTTTGCGAATCGATTTTTTTGTTCGTTCCACCCGAAGTATTTATGACACCACCAATTATCGCAAATAAAAAACGCGCAGTGCCAACAGTTATCGCCGCATCGTTGGGTTCGATTGTTGGTGGTGCAATCGCATATATGATTGGATTGTGGTTGTTTGATTCGGTTGGTGTGTGGTTGATTGAAAACTTTGCAACTATGGAAAAATTCGAAATGGCCAAGGCTTTGTTTATAAAGCATGGTGTGTTTATTATTGTTATGACCGCTGTTACACCAATACCATATAAATTGATGGCAATTTGTGCCGGATTTATGGGGTTCCCAGCCTTGTTGTTCTTGGGCGTGTCTGCGATTTTCAGAACAGGGCGATTCGCGATTGTTGGGGCGCTGTTGTGGAAATTCCAAGAAAAAGCAAATGTTGTCGTTAAAAAATATTTCTGGCAATTGACCGCTGCGGCAATCGTATTCGCAGGTGTTGGAATTTTGCTGATGTTTATGTTTTAAATTTTATCGGTTTTTCGGTTGCAAATATGAATATACCAGTGTATTATTGCCGCATAAGGCAATAAAAGGATTGGTGTTTGTTATGGACCAAAAATATATAAGAAATTTCTCTATTGTTGCACATATTGATCACGGAAAATCAACTCTGTCGGATAGGTTGATTGAATTTACAGGTGGTTTGCAATCGCGCGAAATGAAGGCCCAGGTGCTGGATTCTATGGATATTGAACGTGAACGCGGAATCACGATTAAGGCACAAACTGTGCGGTTGAAATATCGTGCGCGTGATGGTCATGAATACCAATTGAATTTAATGGATACACCAGGTCATGTGGACTTTTCTTACGAGGTTTCGCGTTCGCTGGCTGCATGCGAAGGTGCAATTATTTTGGTCGATGCAACCCAAGGCGTTCAGGCGCAAACATTGGCGAATGCTTATTTGGCGCTGGATAATGATTTGGAAATGCTGCCGGTGTTGAATAAAATTGATTTGCCGTCATCTGATGTGGCGGGTACACGCGAACAGATTTCAGATGCAATTGGTCTGGATGCATCTAATGCAATTTGTGTGTCTGGAAAAACAGGTGCCGGTGTGCCAGAATTATTAGAAGAAATTGTAACAAAATTACCTGCGCCACATGGTGATGAATCTGCGCCAACACGCGCGTTGTTGGTGGATTCTTGGTATGATTCGTATTTGGGTGTGGTGGTTTTGGTTCGTGTCGTTGACGGCAGTCTGCGCCGCGGTCAAAAAATTAAATTCGTTGCAACTGGGGCAGAATATACTGTTGAAAAAATCGGTTACTTTACGCCGAAAATGGTTGATGTCACAGAATTAAATACTGGCGAAATCGGGTTTATTATCACAGGTATGAAAACAATTCATGATTGCAAAGTCGGTGATACTATCGTTGATGCAAAATTTGGTGGTGTGGCATTACCTGGATTCAAACCGTCTGTGCCGGTTGTATTTTCATCGTTCTTTCCAATGGCGGCGGATGATTATCCTGATTTGCGCGATGGGGCAGAAAAATTGGCGTTAAATGATGCATCGTTCGTGTTTACTGTGGAAAAATCATCGGCATTGGGTTTTGGTTTGCGCTGCGGATTTTTGGGACTGTTGCATATGGAGATTATTAGTGAACGTCTGGCACGTGAATTTAATTTGTCGCTGATAAATACTGTGCCCAGCGTGCTTTATAAATTGCATCTGCGCGATGGCAGTGTTATGGATTTGGAAAATCCTGCTGATATGCCAGACCCAACGCGTATAGATTTTATCGAAGAACCATGGGTGTTGGCGACAATTATGATGCCTGATAAATATCTGGGTGGCATTATGGAATTATGTGCATCACGGCGCGGGGTTCAAGATAATATTTCTTATGTTGGTAATCGTGCGGTGTTGACTTATCGGTTGCCATTGGCCGAGATTGTGTTTGATTTCTATGACAGGGTAAAATCTATTTCATCAGGTTATGCATCGTTTGATTATTCTGTTTGCGGATATCAACAATCTGATTTGGTAAAGGTGTCTATTCTGGTCAATGATGAAAATGTAGAGCCTTTATCATTTATGTGTCATCGGTCAAATGCCGAATCGCGTGGCCGCCAGATTGTCGAAAAGTTAAAAGATTTAATTCCTCGTCATCAGTTCAAAATTCCATTGCAGGCGGCTATTGGTGGAAAAATTATCGCACGTGAAACAATTGCTGCGTATCGCAAGGATGTTACCGCAAAGTGCTATGGTGGCGATATCACGCGTAAAAGAAAATTGTTGGAGAAGCAAAAAGAGGGTAAAAAACGTCTGCGTACTTTCGGAAATGTCGAAATTCCACAGTCGGCGTTCATTAATGCGTTAAAGGTGGGTAAGTAAATATGTCTACATTTATTCAAAATTATAAGAATTGGAAACAGGCACGTAAAATCGTTAAGCAAGAAAAAGAGTGTTTGGATCTTATTCGTGAATCCATAACTGCGAATTGTGATGCAGGTGCGTTTTCTGATAATTTGTCTAAAATGCATATGTTTATCCAAGAAGTGCGTGACAGTGGAAATAATCCTGATGTGATTAGCAATGGCGCAAAAAAATATCGTGCTGTGTCATGTTTTTACAAATGGGTTTATGATATTGGTCGGGTTTATAATGGAACTAGTTATGTGTCAGATTATGTCGATGTTTTGGGGGCTGTGCCTTGTATAAATGTGGATAAAGACGGTTGTTCATATGACGAGGCGCGTTGCGAGGGTTGTCCGCATTTTTCTGGTTTGATTGAATATCAGGCTCAAAAAGCGCAGGTTCAAAAGGCTATCGAAAATTGCAATGCTGCAAAACGAGAATTGTTTTCATGTTTTTATGAACAATCTGAAAAGTAAAAAGGTAATGTGATGTTTAAGGATAAAATTCGTGAGTATAAAGAAGCTAAAGCAAATGTGTGTCAGGCGCGTTCTGAATTTAAAAAGTTAGAAAAAAATTTTAGTTGTTATGATACTTGGGGGATGCTTTGCGCTGGTAATCCTTGTGACAACAATGAAACTGAAATTCCTAAATGCAGGCAGTATGATATTACAGTTCGTTGCCAATGCACAGAATGTAAAAACCATGATTGGAATACACAACATTATAATGCGTATATAAAATTATGTAACGCTAAAATGGATAAATTTTTGGCATTTGTAAATTTATTCAAAAGAACTAAATAAGGATAGAGCCATGGCCCATCAATTTTTCTTTAATTCTTATATCTTGGATAATTTGCCAACACCAGCGACAGGATTTGATGTTGTACAAGATATTTCTGAACCGCGGTTGCGTATGTATATAACCAGTCGTGGCGCAAAAACATTCTTTGTGCGTAAGCGTGTTCGTGGTCGTGATAAAAGAATTATTATCGGCAGTTATCCTGATATGGATATCGAAGTTGCACGTGGTATGGTTGCGACTGTATTGGATGATGCGTCCAAAAAAATTCCAGTGCGCCGTAAAAAACTGTCTTTCAAAGAATTTTGGGACATTTATTTAAAAAATCAGGTGCGCAGAAGTGAAGATTCCGAAGTTAAATTGGTGCGTGCTGTAAATATGCATTTGGGCGAATTATTTGATAAAAATGTTTCTGATATTTCCAAAGCAGATGTCGAAAGTGTAATCGGAAAAATTAAGGGCAGGGCTATTGCTGCTCGTATGCAAGAGGTTTTAGCCAGTTTGTTTAAATACGCAATAGATCAAGGATATGCAAAAAATAATCCTGTTTTGGGATTGCCAAAAATTGTTCAACAACGTAGGCTTAGCCCATTAAACGAAGAAAAGGTTTTGCGTTTATTGGATGTTATCAAAAGTCAAGAAACCGAAGTTATGAAAAATGCATTCTTGATGATGATTTATTCGTTTTTGCCAAAGAATAAAGTTTTATCTATGCGCTGGGATGAATTAGATTTTAATCATTATTTATGGCGTGAATGGCCGTTGCCAGATGTGGCGGTTGTGTTGTTGGAAAATATGCCCCAAGATGGCGATTGGGTTTTTGTAGGTCGCTGCAAGAATCATTTGATGGATCCACGCACAGCCTGGCATAATGTTGCAACTGCGGCAGGTATGCCAAATTTGCGTATGGATGATGTGTATAAATTCTTTATGCGACAATTGGTTTGGGCATCTGACCGTGAAGATTTGCGTACGAATATGAATAATTTATTGGAAAAATTCGGTATATATTAAAAAAATTGTTTGTCAAGGTTTTGTTATAATTTGTTATAATGTCTTGACAGTCGAACCTTAAAATGATACATTTATGGCTAATTAGTGCCCGATGGGTTTTGAAGGGCAACAGAGTTAACAAAACTTAAAGGATTAAAAATGTCAACTTTTGAACAAGTTAAAAAGATTATAGTTGAAAAATTAGGTGTCAAACCAGAAGATGTTAAGGAAGATGCAACTTTCGTCAATGATTTGGGCGCTGATTCTTTGGATGTTGTTGAATTCGTTATGGAAGTCGAAAAAGAATTCAATATCACAATTCCAGATGAAGATGCAGTGAAATTGGAAAAAGTCGGTGATGCTGTTAAATACATTGATGCTCACAAAAAATAATATCTGATTTAAGTTATATGTCCGCCGGGATTGCCGGCGGATTTTTTTTCTGTATATTTTTTCCGAAATATATTATGATAAGACCGATTTAACATAAAGGATATATAGTTATGAGAAGAGTTGTTGTAACCGGTATGGGTATTGTATCGCCAGTTGGAACTGGGGTTGAATATGCATGGAAAAATATTTTGAATGGTGTGTCGGGAATACGAAAAATTGATAAATTTGATGTTTCTGAATATGCATCCCAGATTGCAGGTGTTCCTGTACGTGGAACCGAAGCTGGTGAATTTAATCCTGATACTGTTGTCGAACCACGCGAACAACGCAAGATGGATCCGGCGATGATGTATGGAATGGTTGCTGCAGATGAGGCTATGAAAGACGCTGGTTTAATCGATTATGATGGCGATAAGGATTTGTTTGGTGTGTCTATTGGTAGTGGTATTGGCGGTGTTCAAACAATTTATGATACGTGTTTGGAATTAACAAATTCTGGTCCGCGTTTTGTTAGTCCGTTCTTTGTGCCCAAGGCTATTATCAATATGACTGCGGGTCAGGTTTCTATAAAATATGGTTTGCGTGGCCCAAATATTTCTGTGGCAACTGCGTGTGCCACAGGTTCGCATGCAATTGCCGAGGCTGTTTCTTTTATTAGAAATGGAGCAGCGGATTTAATGTTGGCTGGTGGAACCGAGGCGGCAGTAACACCTTTGGCGGTTGCAGGATTTGCTGCTATGAAGGCTTTGTCAACACGCAATGATGATCCAACACATGCATCGCGTCCATGGGATTCAGCGCGTGATGGTTTTGTTTTGGGCGAAGGTGCCGGTGTTTTGGTTTTGGAAGAATATGAACACGCTGTTTCTCGTGGCGCAAAAATTTATGCCGAAGTTGCAGGTTATGGTATGACCGCTGATGCACATCATATAACAGCCCCAGCGCCACATGGTGCGGGTGGTATGCGTGCTATGCAAATGGCATTGCGTGATGCAGGTATGAAGCCATCGGATGTTGATTATGTTAATGCACATGGAACGTCCACAGGATTGGGTGATGTCGGTGAATTAGAGGCTGTGCGTGAATTATTCGGTGATAATGGCGCGTGTATGTCTTCGACCAAATCTATGACAGGACATTTGTTAGGGGCGGCTGGTGCGATAGAGGCGATATTCAGTATTTTGGCTATTCGCGATAACATTGTGCCACCAACAATCAATTTGGAAAATCCTATCCCCGAAGTTGGTAGTTTTAACCTTGTTCCGAATGTTGCACAAAAACGTGAAGTAAATGCAAGTTTAAGTAATTCGTTTGGATTTGGTGGAACAAATGCTTCTGTGATATTTAAACGTGTAAAATAAAATAATTGTGTTTTGTTTTTATATTGCTAACATCTATTGCAATACGGGGCATAGCTCAGTCTGGTAGAGCGCTACGTTCGGGACGTAGAGGTCGCAGGTTCGAATCTTGTTGCCCCGACCATATTTTGTTTTTTATATGCATAGGGTTTGTTATGACACCAAATGAAAATATTATTAAGACAGGTGTTCGGGTTTGGTTGTTTAATCCAAATAATCAGGTTTTAATGGGATTGCGTTTGTCTAAACAGGGTTATGGTATGTGGTCTGTACCAGGCGGTAAACCTGATGCGGGTGAAAGTTTGGTTGATGCCGCGATTCGTGAAACGTGGGAAGAAACGGGTATTCATATAACGCCACGTATGTTGGAATCTTTAGGTAAAACGGAAGATATAGCAAATGGGTTGCATTATATAAATGCTCATTATCGTGTGAAAGATGTAAAAATGATGCCATCTGTGATAGAGAAAGATAAATGCGCAGGATGGTATTGGTTTGATATGGGTAATTTACCGCAGAACTTGTTTTGGCCTGTGCAAAATTTATTAAATCAAAAAGTTCTTTAACGTGCTTTTGTCATCAAAGAAGAAACGACTTCATTTAATGTGCGATTTTTAATTGGCTCACGATATGTGTAATTCAAAATTGCGTAATCGTTATTATCGATTTGTAAACAATTAGAACCATCGTTGCCATTTGGGTTTGCGATTGATGTAAATGTTTTTGTTTGTTTTGCGCGTCCCAAGTTATAAATAGGGGCACCAAAATTATTTATTACATATGCACCATAAGATTGATTCGGGGCATAAACCGCCCAATCTTTATTAGGCAATTCATCTATTTCAAATTTATTTTCTGTTAATTGTTGTTTTACATTAAGCAATGTTGCGGCGGATTCTGGTGTATTAAATCCAACAAGACAAATGCGAATCGCGTAGCATAAATCGGGGGTGCATAATATATCGCGCATGATTTTTATAACGCCACTTTTGTTGTCGTGGAATTCGTCCACAGATATATCCAATGTTACCAGTTTCATATGTTTATACGCGCAACGCGCAATATCTGATAATATCAGTGGACGCAAAGAATTATTATTGCCCCATGTTCCATTTGTTTTTAATGTAGGAATATAATCATAAGAATATATTAAATCCAGTGCGCTGGGGATATATTGTGGTTGTCCAAACATATATGGTGCCAATGCTTCGCCACCACCAATAGTTAATAATTGGTTTGGGCGAATGTCCATAGTTTTGGATTCAGATAAAAATCTTTCCATTTTTTCCAAAGACATAAAGTTTGGTTTGTTGTGTTTATTACTGCGTTCACAACAGTGGTCGCAGTGTAGATTGCACCAATTTGTAATTTTGAAACTGATAACTAATTCTTTATTCATGGTATTATTATAATAATACAAAGATATTGTTTGTCAATTTTTATAAAAAATAATTGTGTTTCGTTTATTGGGGGTTATAGTGTAGGTATATGGAGCAAAAAATGTCTGAAAATAATATTGTTCGTGTTGGTGTGGGGGCTTGGGTTCAAGACCCAAATGGACAGACTTTATTTGGATATCGCTTGTCCAAACATGGTAATGGCACATGGGCACCACCGGGTGGCCATTTGGAATTCGGTGAAACCCCAGAACAATGTGCAGCACGTGAATTGATTGAAGAAACAAATATTCATTTAAAACCAGATGATTTTCGTATTGTTGGTGTAACAAATGATATATTTTCTGATAAGCATTATATAACGATACATTGTCATGCAAAATTACCTGTTTTTCGTACAGCATATGTTATGGAACCGGATAAATGTTCTGGATGGTATTGGATGAATGTAGATTATATGTTGAAAAAGCATAAAGAAAATTTGTTTTTGCCTGCGCAAAATTTTTTGAATCAAAAAAAATTAGAAAGTTTTTTTGCCTTATCACTTTGACAATGAATTTTATTTTTGTGATAATCGATTAGTCATGGCGAAAACATTCAAAAAAATTTTCAAGCATACAATCAAAAAACATCCATTTATATTTTTTGTTGTTTTGGTTGTGGTGGTTGTGTGTTTTATGCTATTTGGATTTGCAACGCGCAAGCCTGTGTTGGTGACAGTGCCATCTGGGGCAACTGTGTCGGACATTGCAAATATACTAAAACAAAATGATTTGATAGATTCGGCGGCTTCGTTCAAATTGGCTGTGCGCGCCCAAGGTGGCAAGATTAGGGTTGGACAATATGATATTCCGCGTGGGGCGTCTGCTTGGCGAATCGCCAAGATGTTGGTTAACGGTGATGTTGCAACAACCAAGATTTTAATTCCCGAAGGTTTAACAATAAAACAAATAAAAATATTATTAGCAAATGATACTAGTCTGTCTGGGGATGTAAATTGTGTTGGGGGTAATATGGCGCCGGTGTGTAATATTCGTGATGGCGATATTTTCCCAGATACATATAAAGTTGCGCGTGGAACACCGCGTTTGGCTGTGTTGGATTTGGCACGGCGTAAAATGGACAGTGTTCGTGCGAAAATGGAATCACGCAGTTTGCCACGTCCACTGACCAGTTGGCATGATGTTATTACATTGGCATCGATTGTTCAAAAAGAAACCCCAAAGGTATCTGAAATGCCGATTGTTGCCAGTGTTTATTTGAACAGATTGCGCAGTGGTATGCGGTTGCAGGCTGATCCAACGGTTGTGTATGTTTTGACAGATGGATTGGGCGATATGCAAGGCGAGGCATTATTGACAGGACATTTGAAATTGGACAGCCCGTATAATACATACCGTAATGCTGGGTTGCCACCTGGACCAATTGCAAATGTTGGCGCGGCGGCGATAAAGGCAGTGTTGCGACCAGCCGATACGAATTATTTGTTTTTTGTGGCTGACGGGCAGGGTGGACATAAATTTTCAAATTCTTATGAAGAACATTTGAAAAACCATGCTGACTGGCGCGTGATTAAAAATATAAAAAAATAAAATTCTTGATATCGACATTTGCTTTTTTGATTAAAAACAAAATCATTAAAACTTTTAATAAAAAAATAGCAGTTTCCTAGGGAACTGCGTTGATTATAAAGCTTGCGAAAAATTCAGCGCGAATTATAACACACAAACGATAAAAAATCAAACAATCTTTTTTTTGACATTAGGAATCCAAGCATAGTAAAATGGTATTAACAGGACGACAGGTTGCCTGTTCTAAAATAACAAAAAGGAAAGGATATATTATGAAAAAATTAGCTTTATCATCTTTAATTGCTGTATTTGCTGTTTCTGGCGCACACGCTGCAAACGTTATTGACGGTAATCCATTATATATGCCAAAAGCGAATCATTTTTACAGTGTAACAGATTTGTCTTCTCATACGGATAAATTTGTTAATGGAGATGAACAAATCAATAAATGGAATTTAGGCGAAGATTTTGGTTATGGTATCACAGATAAATTGGCTGTCCAAATTTCTACAGGAATGATGGAAAATGATACATTTGATCAAGTAGCTTGGGAAGAAACAACATTTGCTGCTGCTTTCCGCGCTTTGGATATGGGCGCATGGAAATTAGATGTATTGGGCGCTTACACTGTTGATCCAATGTGGGCTGATCATTCAGAATTTTTGGATAAAGGTTTGACTGGTTATACATGGACAGCAGGTGTTCGTGGTGGTTACACAACATCTTTGTTCACAGTTGCAGGTCATGTTGCGTTCGATTACTTGAACACAGAATCCTTTAACTGGGGTGATGATGGTTTTCATGCATTAAGATTGGGTGTTGATGGTCAATATGTATTGTGTGACAAATTGAACTTGGTTGCAGGTGTTGAATACAGAGGCGTTATGGATGATGATGTCGAAGGTCTTAAAGTTAAAAATGCTGGTACATGGAACGGTATGTTTGGTGTAAACTATAACATCGATGCAACAAAGTTCGTTGGTGCATATGTTAAAGGTTCTTTGAACCATCACGATGGCAATGCTGCTGACGAATGGGGTTGGGATGACGGCTTTGGCTTTGGTGCTAAATTCGGTATTGATTTCTAATCTGAAACCATTAAAAACAAAAGACCGCCCAAATGGGTGGTCTTTTATTTTTGAACACGGCGGGAATCCGTATAAAAACTGGTCCGCCACTTAAAAAACTGCGGTTTTTTCCAGAATATTTCTTGACAATTCGCATCTTCGCGTTTATACTAATCCTGCTTTCCGTGTAAGCAAGGAGAGTGCAAAAAACACAGAAAACTGCACCTTGGGGCAGATTTATAACCAGACGCATGCGTTTGGAATAAGTCTGAATGGGGTGTTTTGTGTAACAAAAAAGTAAAGTAAAAACAAAGAGATTTTGAATGCCAACAGTAAATCAACTGATTCGGAAACCTCGTAAAAGAAAAGTGGTCAAAAGTACCGCTCCTGATATGATGGAAAGTCCGCAAAAACGTGGCGTTTGCACACGTGTGTACACCACAACACCAAAGAAACCTAACTCTGCTCAACGTAAAGTTGCCCGTGTGAAACTGGCAAATGGTCGTGAAGTTACTGCATATATTCCTGGCGAAGGACATAATTTGCAGGAACACAGCGTTGTTATGATTCGTGGTGGTCGTGTAAAGGACTTGCCTGGTGTGAAATATCACATTATTCGTGGTGTTTTGGATACCAAGGGTGTCGAATCTAGAAAACAAGGTCGCTCTTTATATGGGGCAAAAAGTAAAAAATAACATCTGAATCGTTCAGATGAGTAATCCGGAAATCCGGGTGAAGAAATAAAGGATAAAAAATATGTCAAGACGTAAAGCTGCAACAAAGCGTGAAATTTTGCCAGATTCCAAATATAATAATCTGGTTGTTGCAAAATGTATCAATGTTGTTATGTGGGACGGTAAAAAAGAAGTCGCAGAAAACATTGTTTATGGTGCATTAGATAAATTAAAAACTTTGGCCAAAGATGGTAAAGATGAATTGGCTCTGTTCTTGGAAGCAGTTGATGCTTTGAAACCATCTGTCGAAGTAAAAGGTCGTCGTGTTGGTGGTGCGACTTATCAAGTTCCTGTGGAAGTTCGTCCAGAACGTCAACAAACATTGGCTTTGCGTTGGTTGGTTATGTTTGCTCGCAAACGTGGTGAACGTTCTATGCAGGACCGTTTGTTTGCAGAATTGCGTGACGCTTTGAATGGTACCGGTGGCGCAGTTAAAAAGAAAATCGATACTCATAAAATGGCAGAAGCGAATAAAGCGTTTGCTCACTTCCGTTGGTAATAATATAAAAGAAAAGGAAAGACAATGTCTGTTGGAAAAACCGCCCCTTTACATATGTACCGTAATATAGGAATTATGGCGCATATTGACGCAGGTAAAACTACAACATCAGAACGTATTTTGTTCTATACAGGTAAAACATATAAAATCGGTGAAGTGCACGATGGTGCCGCGACTATGGACTGGATGGTTCAAGAACAAGAACGCGGTATTACAATTACATCTGCTGCGACTACTTGTTTTTGGCGCGATCATCGTATTAATTTGATTGATACCCCAGGACACGTGGACTTTACTATGGAAGTGGAACGTTCTTTGCGTGTTTTGGACGGTGCGGTCGCTGTTTTTGAATCTGTGTCTGGTGTGCAACCACAATCTGAAACAGTTTGGCGTCAGGCTGATCGTTATAATGTTCCTCGTATTTGTTTTGTGAACAAAATGGACAGAACTGGTGCAAACTTCTTCCGTTGCATTGATATGTTCCGTGAACGTTTGGGCGCAAATCCATTAGTTTTGAATTTCCCAATTGGTCAAGAAGCAGAATTCAAAGGCGTTGTTGACGTCTTGGAAATGAAAGGCTTGATTTGGGAAGATGAAACAGGTTCTCATCCTGTGACAATTGAAATTCCAGAAGATTTGAAAGCCAAAGCTGAAGAATTACACAATAAATTGATTGAAGAAGCTGTTACCCAAGATGATGCTGTTATGGAAGCATACATGGAAGGTAAAGTTCCAGATGTCGATACAATTAAAAAATTGATTCGTAAGGGAACAATTAATCAGAGCTTTAATCCTGTATTGTGTGGAACTGCATTTAAGAATAAAGGTGTTCAACCATTGTTGGATGCAATTGTTGATTACTTGCCATCTCCATTGGATATTCCTGCTATTAAAGGAACTAAAATGGACGGTGAAACACCTGATGAACGTCATGCAGATCCAAAAGAACCATTCAGCGCATTGGCATTTAAAGTTGCAAACGATCCATTCGTTGGTAACTTGATGTTTATCCGTATTTATTCTGGTAAATTGCAATCAGGTTCTTATATCTATAATTCTAACCGTGATAAACGTGAACGTGTTGGTCGTATGTTGTTGATGCACGCAAATACTCGTGAAGAAATCAAAGAAGCATCCGCAGGTGACATTATCACTTTGGTTGGTATGAAAGAAACAATTACTGGTGATACACTTTGCGATGAAGCTAATCCAATTATCTTGGAAAGCATCCATATTCCAGAACCAGTTATGTCTATTGCTGTGGAACCAAAAACAAAAGCTGATATTGAAAAAATGTCATTGGGACTGCAAGCATTGGCAAAAGAAGATCCTTCATTCCGCGTTTCTGTGGACGAAGAATCTGGTCAAACAATTTTGTCAGGTGTTGGTGAATTGCATTTGGAAATTTTGGTTGATCGTTTGTTACGTGAATTCAAAGTCGATGTTAATGTCGGTGAACCACGTATTGCATATCGTGAAACATTCCGCAAACCAGTTACCGAAGAATATACTCACAAGAAACAGTCTGGTGGTTCCGGTCAATATGCTCAGGTTAAAATTGAATTTGAACCATTGGAACCAGGTAAGGGCTATGAGTTTGAAAACAAGATTGTCGGTGGTGCGATTCCAAAAGAATACATCCCTGGCGTTGAAAAGGGTTTGAAGATAGCACAACAAACAGGTGTTTTGATTGGCTATCCTACTGTGGATTTCAAGGCAACATTAGTAGATGGTAAATATCACGAAGTTGACTCTAATGTGTTGTGCTTTGAAATTGCGGCGCGTGCTTGCTTCCGCGAAGCGATGAAGAAAGCATCGCCAAAATTATTGGAGCCGATTATGAAACTTTCGGTTAACACACCGGAAGAATACGTCGGTGACATTATCGGTGACTTGAACAGTCGTCGTGGTCAAATCAACGGAATTGAAACTCAATTTGGTAACCAAGTGATTTCCGCGTTCGTTCCATTGGCGAATTTGTTCGGTTACGTAAAGACCCTGCGTTCTTTGTCACAGGGACGTGCAAATCCATATATGGAATTGTCGCACTATGACGAAGTGCCGCAAAATGTTGCCGATGAAGTCATAAAGAAAATGACAAAGTAAAAAAAGATTGCGATTTTTGATTTCTGGTTTATGATTGTATTCGAAACTAGATTTCAAAAATCAGTTTAACAAGCAAAAAAAGCCTTAAGGAGAAAAAACTATGGCAAGAGAAAAATATGTAAGATCAAAGCCACATGTCAATATTGGTACTATTGGTCACGTTGACCACGGTAAAACAACTTTGACTGCTGCTATTGTTCACTACTACGGTGTTGGTGCTGATGCTAACAAGGGTGTTAACGAAATTGATAGTGCTCCAGAAGAAAAAGCACGTGGAATAACAATTAACACTGCACACGTTGAATATGAAACAGCTACACGTCACTATGCTCACGTTGACTGCCCAGGACACGCTGACTATGTTAAAAACATGATTACTGGTGCTGCTCAGATGGACGGTGCTATTTTGGTGGTTGCTGCAACTGACGGTCCAATGCCTCAGACACGTGAACACATTTTGTTGGCACGTCAAGTGGGTATTCCAAAAATCGTCGTTTATTTGAACAAATGTGATTTGGCAAACGATCCAGAATTGTTGGAATTGGTTGAAATGGAAATTCGTGAATTGTTGACAACAAACGGTTTTGATGGTGACAATGCTCCAATTATCCGTGGTTCTGCTATTTCCGCTTTGGAAGGCAAATCTGACGGTTTGGGCAAAGAATCTATTGATGCTTTGTTGAAAGCTTGCGATGAATACATCCCAATGCCAGAACGTCCAACAGATAAACCTTTCTTGATGCCAATCGAAGACGTGTTCTCTATCACAGGTCGTGGTACAGTGGTTACAGGTCGTATCGAAGCTGGTACAATCAAAGTTGGTGAAGAATGTGAAATCGTTGGTTTGCGTCCAACACAAAAAACAACAGTTACAGGCGTTGAAATGTTCCGCAAATTGTTGGATCAAGGTGAAGCCGGTGATAACGTTGGTTTGTTGTTACGTGGAACCAAAAAAGAAGAAGTCGAACGTGGTCAGATTATCTGCAAACCAGGTTCTATTACACCACATACAGACTTTGAAGCAGAAGTGTACATCTTGCAAAAAGAAGAAGGCGGACGTCATACTCCATTCTTCTCTAACTATCGTCCACAGTTCTACTTCAGCACAACTGATGTGACAGGTACAATCACATTGCCAGAAGGCAAAGAAATGGTTTTGCCAGGCGATAACGTTCGTATCACAGTGCAATTGATTGCACCTATTGCTATGAGCGAAGGCCGCCGCTTTGCTATCCGTGAAGGCGGACGCACAGTTGGTGCCGGTGTTGTATCTAAGATCAACAAATAATAAAAAATTGACAGCGGGGAAAAGTTTGCTAAACTTGTTCCCCGTTGTCACAATATAAAACAAATAAAGGAAACGAACAAAATGGTACCAACATCTAAAATTCGCATTAAATTGACGGCGTTTGATCACCGTGTGTTAATTGAATCGGTTGACGAATTAGTCAAGACTGCAAAGCGTACTGGCGCGGATGTCGTAGGACCTGTTCGCTTGCCGACATTAATTCAAAAGTTTACAGTCAATCGTTCTCCACACGTTGATAAAAAATCACGTGAACAATTCGAAATCCGTAATCATAAAGCGGTTGTCGATATTGTTAATCCAACCCCTCAGACAGTCGATGCCTTGATGAAGTTGGACTTGGCGTCTGGTGTTGATGTAAAAATTAAATTGTAATTGTTAGGTTGATAAAGGTGTGTTTATTAACCTCTGACAAACAAAAAGGCATAAAAAAATGAAACGTAGCGGATTAATTACAACAAAAATAGGAATGACTCGTCTGTATGATGATGCAGGTGTCGCTCACGCTGTCACAGTTTTATCTGTGGGCGATTGTGCGGTTATTGGTAATCGTACAATGGAAAAGAACGGTTATGTCGCAAACATCTTGGGTGTATGCGAAGCCAAAGCAAAACATGTTGCAAAACCACAAGCAGTGGCGGCGGAAAAAAGCGGTATTAAACCATATCGCAAAGTTGTGGAATTCCGCGTGTCGGATGATTGTGTTATCCCAGCAGGGACACAATTGTCTGCGTCTCATTTCGTTGTCGGACAATTTGTTGATGTCCAAGCGACCAGCAAAGGTAAAGGATTCCAAGGTGCAATGAAACGTCATAACTTTGGCGGTAAGGAAGCATCACACGGTGTGTTAAAAGCTCATCGTTCTTTGGGGTCTACAGGTATGCGTGAATGGCCAGGTCGTGTATTGAAAGGTAAAAAGATGTCCGGTCAAATGGGTAATGAAACCGTGACCGTTCAAAACTTGAAAGTTTTCGGCATGGATGAAGCTGAAAATTTAATCTTTGTTGAAGGCGCTGTTCCAGGTGCAAATGGCACATTTGTATTGGTTACAGATGCTATTAAAAAAGAACAAAAAGAATTGCCAGTTCCAACTGCAACAAAAGTAGTAGCTGAAGCTGAGCCAGTAGCAACAACCGAAACAGAAACTGTTGCGGAATAGTAAGGTGGAAAAAATGCAATTAGATATTATAAATTTTGATGGTAAATCAGTTGGCAAAGTTGATTTGTCTGACAGTGTATTTGGTGTTTCTCCACGTGCGGATATTTTGCATCGTGTTGTTACTTGGCAACGTGCAAATGCTCGCGCTGGAACACATGCGGTTAAAACTGTTTCTGATGTAGCAGGTAGTGGCCGTAAAGCATTTAAACAAAAGAAGACAGGTAATGCTCGTCAAGGTGAAAGATACAATGTTCACATGCGTGGCGGTGGTGTTGTTCATGGTCCAGTCGTCCGTGATCACAGCATTGACTTGCCAAAGAAAATCCGTGCATTGGGTTTGAAAATGGCTTTGTCTTCTAAATTACAAGATGGCAATTTGGTTGTTATCGATTCTGAAAAAGTGAAGGCAGCTAAAACAAATACAGTTGCAAAACAATTGAAAAAATTGGGTTTGAATTCTGTATTGTTTGTGGGTAGCACAGAATTGGATGCAAACTTCAAAAAATCTGTGGCGAATATTGTCAATGTTGATGCTTTGCCAACGATTGGTTTGAATGTTTTGGACATCTTGAAACATGAAAAATTGGTTTTGACAGCCGATGCCGTCAAATCCGTAGAGGCCAGATTGGCATAATGAAAGGATTCGAAGATGGCAGAAAAGAAAGTTAATACAGAAAAGAAATTAGTTGCGACAGCCGGTGTCTATGACATCTTGGTTCGTCCAGTCGTTTCAGAGAAATCTGCAAAATTGTCTGAAAGCAACGGCGTTGTGTTCGAAGTTGCACCAAATGCAACAAAATCGGACGTTGCTCGTGCTATGCAGGTAATTTATGGTGTTAAACCAACCAAGGTAAACATCGTTATTACAAAAGGTAAAGTGAAAACTTTCCGTGGTCGCAGCACAGGCAAACAACGCGATATTAAAAAAGCATATGTGTCATTACCAGCAGACGCAACAGTTGATCTGTCGGTAGAAGCACAGAGTAAATAACCCTTGGACAGAGAACCTATAATAACGATGGGTGTTATTGTTCAAGAAAAATAAGGATAGAAAAAATGGCATTAAAGCATTATAAGCCGGTTACCGCAGGAACACGTGGATTGACTTTGGTCAGTCGCGCGGAATTGCATCGTGGTAAACCAGAAAAGGCTTTGACCGTTGGATTGAAATCCCACGGTGGACGTAATAATTTTGGTCAAGTGACTGTTATGCACCAAGGTGGCGGTCACAAACGTAGTTATCGTTTAATTGACTTTAAACGTAAAAAATTCGGTGTACCAGCGACAGTTGTTCGTTTGGAATATGACCCAAATCGTACAGCATTTATCGCTTTGATTGAATACAAGGATGGTATTCGTTCATACATTTTGGCACCACGTGATTTGAAGGCAGGTGATGTTGTTATCTCTGGTGAACGTGAAGATATTAAACCAGGTAACGCAATGCCTTTGAAAAATATGCCAATCGGTACAATCGTTCATAACGTTGAATTGAAACCAGGGGCAGGTGGTCAATTGGCACGTAGTGCTGGTTGCTATGCTCAATTGATGGGTAAAGACGGCGTTTATGCTCAGATTAAAATGAACAGTGGCGAGTTGCGTAAAGTTCATTCCGATTGTTTAGCAACAGTTGGTAGTGTTTCTAACCCTGACCAACGTAATGTGAATTTGGGTAAGGCCGGTCGTGCACGTTGGTTGGGTGTTCGCCCATCTGTTCGTGGTATGGCACAGAATCCTAACGATCACCCAATGGGTGGTGGTAACGGACATTCAAAAGGTCACGAACCAGTTTCACGTACAGGTATTCCAGCCAAGGGATATCGTACCCGTAGCAATAAACGTACAAGCCCGATGATTATCCGTAGCAGACATTTGGCGAAGAAAAAATAATAAAAAAACGGAGTAAATGATGTCTCGTTCAGTATGGAAAGGTCCTTATATTCATCCGTCACTTTTGAAGAAAGTTGCGGTTGCAAATGAAAGAAATGACCACAAACCTATTAAAACATGGTCCCGCGGTAGCACAATCGTGCCACCAATGGTTGGTTTAACATTTGAAGTACACAATGGTAACAAATTTATCCCTGTGTCTGTTGTCGAAGATATGATTGGACACAAATTGGGCGAATTTGCACCAACACGTACTTTCAAAGGACATGCAGCAAACAAAAAAGCGGCAGCAAAATAAGGTAGGTGAATTATGTCAAGATATGGAATTAAAGACAATCAGGTTCGTGCGTTCAATAAAATGATTCGCATCAGCCACCAGAAATTAAATCTGGTTTGTGATATGGTTCGCGGCTTGCCAGTTGATCGTGCCGTTGATGTTTTGAAATTTTCAAAGAAACGTGTTTCTGATGAAGTTTTGAAAACTTTGTTGTCTGCTGTTGCAAATGCAGAACACAACAAAAACTTACCTGTTGATACTTTGTTCGTCAAAGAAATTTGGTGTGGCAAAGCATTAACAATGAAGCGCATTATGCCAGGACCACGCGGTAGTGCACGTCCGATTTTGAAACCTTTTTCTAATTTGACAATCGTTTTGGAATCAGGTAAAGCTACGGACGCAAAAAAACAAGAACCAAAAGCTAAAAAGGCTAAATAAGAAAAAGACAAGTGGTATAGGGGAAACCCTTGAATAAAACTGAAAAGTTTCAAGAACACTTGTGATAAACGTAAGGAAAATAAAAAATGGGACAGAAAGTATCACCTATTTCATTACGCGAATTTATCAACAAAGTCACTGACTCTCGTTGGATTGCCGGTAAAAAAGATTATGCTAATCTTTTGGCCGAAGATATCAAAATTCGCAAATTTATTGAAAAGAAATTGAAGAAAGCAGGCTTGGCAAAAGTTGTTATTGAACGTTTTGCTAAGAAAGTTGTTGTGACAATTCACACATCTCGTCCTGGTATGATTATCGGTAAAAATGGTGCCGATATCGAAGCGTTGCGTAACGATATTAAGAAATTGGTTAAAAATGACCAAGTTGTCGTTAATATCTATGAAGTACGTCGTCCTGATTTGAATGCACAATTGGTTGCACAGGGCATTGCTCAACAAATCGAAGGCCGTGTATCTTTCAAACGCGCAATGAAAAAAGCTGTTCAAAATGCCGTCAAAGTTGGTGCCCAGGGTATCAAGGTTATGTGTTCTGGTCGTTTGAACGGTGCTGAAATTGCTCGTAGTGAACAAATCCGCGAAGGTCGTATTCCATTACATACTTTGCGTGCTGATGTTGACTATGCTTCAATTCAAGCAAAAACAACATACGGTGTTATCGGTGTGAAAGTTTGGATTTACACAGGTGATGTCGTAAACAAAGAAAAGTTGGCTTCTGAAATGGCGCGTCCAACAGAATATGCCGGCACAAGCGAAAGAAAAAGCAAATAAAATCGTAAAAAAGGATTTTAATCATGTTAATGCCAAATAAAACAAAATTTCGCAAACTGCAAAAAGGTCGTATTCACGGTGTCGCCAAGGGCGGTAGTGAATTGGCTTTTGGGTCGTTTGGTCTGAAGGCGATGAGCCCTGAACGTGTTACTGCACGTCAGATTGAAGCTGCACGTCGTGCTATTACTCGTCATATGAGACGTATGGGTAAATTATGGATTCGTATTTTCCCAGATGTTCCTGTGACAACAAAACCTGCTCAGGTTCGTATGGGTAAAGGTAAGGGTGCCGTTGAATATTGGGTATGCCGTGTTAAACCAGGTCGTATCATGTTCGAATTAGATGGTGTTAAACCAGAAATCGCATATGAAGCGTTCGCTTTGGCTGCGGCTAAATTACCTGTAAAAACGAAAATCGTTGAACGTAAAATCAACTAAAAAAGGTGAATAAGATGGCAGAAAAAAAAGTAAAATCAGAATCTTTGACACGTGAAGCATTAGAAAGCAAATTGGTTGATTTGAAAAAAGAACAAATGAATCAACGTTTTCAATTGGCGGCTGGCCAAATGCCAAAAACGCATGTTTTGCGCAAAACCCGTCGTGAAATTGCTCGCGTGAAAACAAAATTGAACGCAGAGAAAAAATAAGAATAGATGTTGATTTTGGTTGTTTTTTCTAAATTTTAGTATATCATAACCAAAATCGACAAAAAAAATAGAGGAATAACAGTTATGCCAAAACGTATACTGCAAGGAACAGTTAAAAGTACAGCGAATGATAAAACGGTTGTCGTTGAAGTCGAACGTCGTTTTCGTCATCCTTTGTACGGTAAATTTGTGAAGCAGAACAAAAAATACAAAGCACATGACGAAGCTAATGAATACAAAGTTGGCGACGTTGTTGCTATTGAAGAACATCGTCCAATTTCCAAGACAAAAACTTGGATTGTGAAAGGTCGCGTTGGTGTGGCCAAAGATGGTTCTGTGGAAGTGGCTGACTAAATCTGTCGGTCAAAAGGGTGGGTTCTTTGAGGTCGAATGACAGTCGGGACCCGTTAACAAAGCCATGGGGGATTGCCCCGTGTGCAGGAAAAAGGTAAAAAAATGATTCAGAATGAAACAGTTATGACAGTTGCTGATAACTCTGGCGCACGTAAGGCTATGTGCATCAAAGTTTTGGGCGGTTCACATCGTCGTTATGCAACAGTTGGCGACAAAATTGTTGTCGCTATTAAGGAAGCAATTCCACGTGGAAAAGTTCAAAAGGGAACAGTTCAACGTGCTATTATCGTTAGAACAAAATTCCCAGTAAAACGTCCAGATGGTTCAATAATCCGCTTTGATGATAATGCGGTTGTTTTGATTAACAAAAATAATTTTGAACCAATTGGAACACGTATTTTTGGACCTATTGCACGTGAAGTTCGTCGTAAATATGATGTTCAAAAGATTGTGTCTTTGGCACCAGAAGTTATTTAATAGATTCAAAGGACTGAAAGATGAAAATTAAAAAAGGCGATGAAGTCGTAGTTATTTCAGGAAAATACAAAGGCGTCAAAGGCAAAGTGTTAGAGGCGCGTCCAGCAGAATCACGTGTTGTTGTCGAAGGTGTCAATCGTCACAAATGGCACATCAAACCAACACAAGAACAAGCAGGTCATATTATTGACCGCGAAGCACCAATTCATGTATCTAATGTTGCTTTGGTTGATCCAAAAACAAAGAAAGCAACTCGTGTTGGATACACAATGAAGGGTGATAAAAAGGTTCGTGTTTCTAAAAAGTCTGGAACAGAATTATAAAACTAATCGTTTCCGCTGTTACGGAGACAAGAATAGGGGATAAAAAAATGCAAAGTAGATTGCGTGAATTTTATGAAAAACAAGTTGTGCCAGAATTGGTAAAAGAATTCGGCTATACAAATGCACTGGCTGTGCCAAAACTTGATAAAATTGTTTTGAACATGGGCGTTGGTGAAGCAGTGTCTGATAAAAAGAAATTGGATGCAGCAGTTGTTGATTTAACAGCTATTGCTGCCCAGAAACCTGTGGTTACGCATGCGAAAAAGTCAATTGCTACATATCGTTTGCGTGAAGGTCAGGCTATTGGTACCAAGGTTACATTGCGCGGTAAAAGAATGTATGATTTCTTGGATAAATTGATTACAGTTGCTTTGCCACGTGTAAAGGATTTTCGTGGATTGTCAAAATCTAAATTTGATGGTCGTGGAAATTACGCATTTGGTATCAAAGAACACTTAATCTTCCCAGAAATTTCTGTTGATAAAATTGATTCTATCCGTGGTATGGATATTGTCATTGCAACAACAGCAAAAACAGATGACGAAGCTCGTGCATTGCTGACAAAAATCGGCTTGCCATTGGTTTTGAAATAAAGCAGTAAGGAAAAAAGATGGCTAAATTATCATTGATTAACAAGCAACACAGACGCGAACAATTGGTTGCAAAATATGCTAAAAAGCGTGCTGCAATCAAAGAAAAAATGTCTGTTAATGCAACACCAGACGAACGTATGGAAGCAATGAAAAAATTGGCAAAATTGCCACGCAATGCTAATCCAACACGTTTGCATAATCGTTGTTCGGTAACTGGCCGTGCACGTGGTTATTCACGTATGTTTGGTTTGTGCCGTCAACAAGTTCGTACAATGGCATCCGAAGGCAAATTGCCAGGCGTACGTAAATCTAGTTGGTAAAAACAAGAATACCAGTTGTGGACAATGCAGCTGGGGTTGAATGTGGAATTATCCACAAACAAGGAGTAAAAAGATGTCATTATCACACCCAATCGGAGATATGCTGACTCGTATTCGTAATGGTCAAGCAGCCGGTAAAGAATTTGTAACTGTCCCAAACAGCAAATTGCGTGCAGCAGTTTTGACTGTTTTGAAGGATGAAGGTTTCATCACTGATTTTCGCAAAGAACAAATTGACGAACATCGTTCTAATTTGATTATTGAATTGAAATACAATGGCGGAAATGGCGCAATCCAAGAAATTGCAGTTGTGTCCAGACCTGGTCGTCGTGTTTATTCAGGTTGTGCAAAAATGCCAAGAGTTTTGAATGGTTTGGGTATCGCAATTGTTTCTACACCTCATGGCGTTATGACTGATCACAAAGCACGCTTGATGAATGTTGGTGGCGAAGTATTGTGCAAGGTTATCTAATAGAAATAAGGATGAAGAAATGTCTCGTGCAGGAAAATATCCAGTTAAATTACAAGACGGCGTGTCTGCGGAAATCAAAGACAATGCTGTGGTTGTAAAAGGTCCAAAAGGTGAATTGAAAGTTCTGTTGGATACAAAAAATTCGCATTTGGTTGATGTTGAAATCAAAGACGGCAGTATCGTTGTCACACCAAAAGATTCTGAAGATAAAACTTCTCGCGCTATGTGGGGAACTATGACTCGCAATATCAAGTCTGCGGTAGAAGGTGTATCAAAAGGCTTTTCAAAAGATATGTATATGAACGGTGTTGGTTATAAAGCATCGGTCAGTGGCAACAAATTTACATTGGTTGTAGGTTTTTCTCATGATGTGGTTATGGAAATTCCAGAAGGACTTTCTGTAAAAATGGGTGAAAAACCAACTGAATTTACAATCAGTGGAATTGATAAATGCTTGTTGGGGCTGTTTGCGGACAAGATTCACAAAATCCGTAAAGCAGATCCATATAAAGGTAAAGGTATCTTCTATAAGGGTGAAAATATCCGCCGTAAAGAAGGTAAAAAGAAATAATAAATAAGATGGTTTCCGCTGTTACGGGAATCGAAACAAAAGGACAAAAAATGTTAAAACATTTGACTTCGGGTGAAAGACGTACTTTGGCGAATCGCGGTGCGTTGAAAAGAAAAAATCCTGGTAAAATTCGTTTATCTGTTTTTCGTTCTGGACGTCATATCGAAGTTCAGGCGATTGATGATACACGTGGCCATACATTGTGTGCAGCATCAAGTAAAGAAAAAGGCTTTGCTGGCAAAGGTTGGAATGTTGCTGGTGCAGAATTAGTAGGCAAAACATTTGCTGAACGTGTCGTGAAAGCCGGTATTGCAGACAACTGTTATTTTGACCGTGGTGGTTTTCGTTATCATGGTCGTGTAAAAGCTCTGTGTGAAGCGATTCGCGCAGGTGGTGTTAGAATTTAATAAAACGGAGATTTATGATGGCACGTTTTGATGATAAAAAATTGCAAACAGATAACTTGGTAGATAAATTAGTTTCTATCAACCGTGTTTCTAAAACCGTGAAGGGCGGTCGTAATATGTCTTTCAGCGCATTGGTCGTTGTTGGAGATAAAGCAGGTCGTGTCGGTTTTGGTAAAGGTAAAGCTTTGGAAGTACAAAGTGCAGTTCAAAAAGCAACCAAGGCTGCAAAAGCAAAAATGATTAGAGTTCCTTTGAAAGAAGGTCGTACATTACACCATGATATTTCTTCTAAATACGGTGCAAGTAAATTGGTTGTACGTAGTGCTGTTCCTGGTACTGGTATTATCGCTGGTGGTGCTTTACGTTCTGTATTTGAATGTTTGGGCGTTCAAGACGTTGTGGTTAAATCCCAAGGTTCAAATAATCCAAACAATATGATCAGAGCTGCTTTCTTGGCATTTGCGAAAATGAATTCTCCAAAAACTGTTGCTGCACGTCGTGGTAAAACAGTTGCTGAAATCATCGCAGGTCGTGATGGCAAAAAATTAGAAAAAGCAGAAGAAGAAAAATAATTGCTGGTAATAAATGGAGATAGACATGGCTAAAATAATTGTAAAACAAGTAAAAAGCATTATCGGTCGCCCAGAATATCAGCGTAAAATTGTCGCTGCTTTGGGTTTGGGCCGTATTGGCAAAACAAAAGAAGTCAATGATACAGAAAGTGTGCGTGGCATGGTTGCACGTGTTTCACACCTTGTTGAAATCGTTGAAAAATAATTAAAATAAAACCGAGTACATAATCTTGTATTATGTGCGACATAGACTATATGTATAGTCGTAGGACAAAAAGGAAAAAAAATGAAATTAAATGCATTGATGGATAATATGGGTGCACGTAAAGACGTTAAACGCGTTGGTCGTGGTTTGGCTTGTGGTTATGGTAAAACTTGCGGTCGTGGAACCAAAGGTCAAAAGGCTCGTGCGGGGTCTCGTAAACAAGCAACTTTCCAGGGTGGTCAAATGCCAATCTTGCGTCGTTTCCCAAAATTTGGTTTTACAAATCCTTTTGCGAAAGAATATGTAACAATCAATTTAGGTGATATCGAAAAGTTTATCGCGAGTGGTAAAATTGATGCAAAATCTACTATCACAATGGATTCTTTGTTGGCTGCAAAAATTATCAATCGTAAATTATCTGGATTGAAAGTTTTGGCCAAAGGCGAAATTAAAACAGCTGTGACTGTTGTTGCTGATAAATGGTCCAAAGCTGCTGAAGAAGCAATTGTGAAAGCAGGTGGAAAAATTTCTAATAAATAATAATTTATTCGATGCCCCTAGAATATTGTATTCTGGGGCATGAATCCAATTCAAAAAAGTAAAGCGATGAGAGCAATAAAAAACTTTTTCAAAAATCTGACAGATTTGCAGAAACGTATTTTATTTACGTTGGGCGCTTTGATTGTTTACCGTATCGGTTCTTTTATTCCATTACCAGGTGTTAATGCTTCGGCTGTTTTACACTTGTTCCAAGGCGAAGGCAGTGGAATGCTGGGAATGTTCGATATGTTTGCGGGTGGATCTTTATCCCGTATGTCTGTTTTAGCATTGAATATTTTTCCATACATTTCTGCATCCATCGTTTTGCAATTGTTAACAGCAACCAGCAAATCATTGACAGATTTGCGTAAAGAGGGTGAATCTGGTCGTATCAAAATTAATCAGTACACTCGTTATTTGGCGGTTGTGTTGGCTGTTGTTCAAGGTTGGGCGGTTATTCGTGGATTGGAATCTATGGCACCGGTTAATGGTGTGCCTGCAGTGGTAAATCCAGGTTGGTCATTTGAATTAACAGCATTGATTGCGCTGGTCGGTGGAACTGTATTTGTTATGTGGTTGGCCGAACAGATTACTGCACGTGGTGTAGGACAGGGTGCATCGCTGTTGATTTTTGCGGGTATTATCGCCGAAGTTCCATCTGGAATTGGTAAATTGTTCTCGTTGGGTAGTGTTGGGCAGGTATCACCAACAATGATTATGTTAATAGTCGCATTTGTTGTGGGTATTGTTGCTTTAATCGCTTTCTTTGAACAGGCACAACGTCGTATTCAAATTTTATATCCTCGTCAGGTTATGGCAAATGGTGTTGTGAATACTAATGCTTCATATTTACCAATTAAAGTGAATATGTCTGGTGTTATGGGACCTGTGTTTGCTGCATCTATTATGATGTTACCTGCGTTTATCCAAAGATTTGCACAAAGTGATAGTTTGGTTGTGCAATCTATTATCGGATTCTTTACATATGGTGCATGGTCATACATCATATTGTACACAGTGTTGATTGTATTCTTTGCATACTTCCAAACTGCTGTGGTATTTAATTCTGAAGAGACCAGTAATAATTTAAGAAATGCTGGTGGATATATTCCAGGTGTTCGTCCTGGTGAACAAACACAAACTTATTTGGATGCTGTTGTGTCCAGAACAACTGCAATTGGTGTTTGTTATCTGATTGTTGTTTGCGTTATTCCAATTATCTTGAATACTCATGCGGGTATGCCTTTGGTAATTGGTGGAACCAGTGTATTGATCGTGGCTGGTGTGGTATTGGATACTATGAATCAGGTTCAATCATACTTGGTTGCAAAACAATATAGCGGTGTTGTTCAAAAAACACACAGGCAAGGTCGTTTCCGCGGTTAGGAAACAACAAACAAGATTTGACTTTTGTCTGTTTTGATATAATATAAACAGGCGAAATCAAAAACAAAATTTTGGGCACCCCAAGATTTTGGAAAGTAATCGGACGAAGTAAATTCGTTCAAAGTTAAATAAAAAAGGAAAATATAAGATGGCACGTATAGCAGGTGTTAACATCCCATCAGAAAAACGCATCGAAGTTGCGTTGACATACATCCATGGTATCGGCCCAGCAAAAGCTGTTCAGGTTTGCGCTGCGTTGAAATTGAAAGATGGTTTGCGCGCGAAAGATTTGACTGACGAAGATGTTATCAAAATTTCTAATTACATTGAACAAAACTTTAAGGTAGAAGGCGATGTTCGTCGTGAAGTTGCAATGAACATCAAACGTCTGCAAGATTTGAAAACATACCGCGGTGTTCGTCACCGTAACCGTTTGCCGGTTCGTGGTCAACGTACCCAGACAAATGCCAGAACACGTAAAGGTAAACGTGTTGTGGTTGCTGGATCTGCGACTAAGGGTAAATAATTTAACATAGGTAGAGATTAACACGATAGTTAATTGAAGACATCTAAATAAAGGTAAAAAAATGGCAGTTACTAAATCAAAAAAGAAAGTTGTAAAAAAAGTATCACATGGCATTGCACATGTCGTTGCTACAAATAACAATACACGTATTACAATTACAGACCCAACTGGCGCTGTTTTAACATGGGCCACAGCGGGTGCTAATAATTTTAAGGGTGCAAAAAAATCTACCCCTTATGCTGCAACAGTTGTCGCTGACGCGGTTGGTAAAAAAGTTGCAGAAATGGGTATGAAAACAGTTGATGTTTTAATGCGTGGTATTGGTCAAGGTCGTGAATCCGCTGTTCGTGGTTTGGCAAATGCGGGTTTGATTGTGCAAAGTATTACTGATACAACACGTATTCCACACAACGGGTGCCGTCCAAAGAAAGTGCGTCGTGTGTAATACATCACTGCAATATGAAAAAATCTGCCAAAATGGCAGATTTTTTTGTTTGTTTTTGTTGACTTTTTTATTTTGGCGGTATAAAATCTATGCACGCATTGGAAATATTGGTTTTTTGGTGCGTGCCGATTGGCGAAAATAATAAACTAAGCCGAATGGAGAAAATATGATTGAAAAAAACTGGATGACTTTGATTAAGCCAAAAAAATTGAATATCAAAGTCGATGAAAAAAATCCAAATATTGCAACTTTAATCGCTGAACCTTTGGAAAAAGGTTTTGGTTTAACTTTGGGAACAGCATTACGTCGTGTATTGTTGTCTTCTTTGCAAGGATGTGCACCTGTATATATCAAGATTGATGGTGTTCAACACGAATTCAGCAGCTTGCCTGGTGTTCGTGAAGATATCTCTGACATTATTTTGAATTTGAAGGGTGTTTATTTCAAAGCATTGACCGAAGGTCAACACAAGGCAATGATTAAAGCCAAAGGCCCAGTCGTTGTTACAGCTGGTATGATTGAAACAACTGGCGGTGTCGAGGTTATGAATAAAGATGTTGAAATTTGCACTTTGGATAAAGATGCAACTTTCGATATGGAAATCACATTGGATTCTGGTCGTGGTTATGTTGCTGCGAATGCACATGATGTTGACTTGCCATTGGGTGTGATTCCTGTTGATTCTATCTTTTCACCAATTTTGAATGTTTCGTCTGCGGTTTCACAAACACGTGTTGGTCAATCCACAGATTATGACAAATTGGAATTGACTGTTAAAACAAATGGTTCAGTTACACCAGAAGATGCAATTGCTTTTGCGGCACGCATTTTGACGGATCAATTGGTTGTATTTATCAACTTTGAAGATCCTGCACAGGTTAATGCACCATCAGACGAAGATAAAGTCAAAGATGCTTTGCCATTTGATCCAAAATTGTTAAAGCATGTTGATGAATTGGAATTGTCTGTTCGTGCAAACAACTGTTTGAAGAATGACAAAATCAATTGGTTGGGTGAATTGGTTCAAAAGACCGAAGCAGATATGTTGAAAACACCAAACTTTGGTCGTAAGTCTTTGAACGAAATCAAAATCCAATTGGAAGCAATGGGTTTAGGTTTGGGTATGGAAGTACCAGGATGGCCACCAGAAAACATTGCTGAATTGTCTAAAAAATATGAAGACCCTTATAAATAATAAGGAAAAGTAAAAAAATCGTGCTACTGGGAATTATTCTCAGGGCACGATGTCTCGATAAATCCCTGGCTTGCTGGGGCAGAAACAAAAGGAGTAATCAATGAGACATATGAAAGCAGGTCGCACTTTTAATCGCGATACAAATGCTCGCAAAGCTTTGATGATTGGCTTGGCGAAAAATTTAATTGAACGTGAACAAATTAAAACAACATTGCCAAAAGCAAAAGATTTGCGTAGTGTCGTTGAAAAATTGATTACACGTGCAAAAGTTGACACTGTTGCAAATCGCCGTTTGGTTGCATCTGAATTAGGCAATGGCACAAGTGCAACTGTTAAAAAATTGTTTACTGTGTTGGGACCACGTTATGCAAAACGTCCTGGCGGTTATACACGCGTATTAAAAGCGGGTTTCCGTTATGGTGATGCAGCACCAATGGCAATTATCGAATTGGTGGACAGGGACGTAAATGCTAAAAAAACAGTTAAAACTGAAGCAGCCAAGGCAGAAACCCCTGTTGCAGAAGAAAAAACTGCTGAAAAAGCACCAAAAGCGGTAAAGGCTGATGCTGAAAAGAAAGCCCCAAAGGCTGAAAAAGATGCACCAAAAGCCAAAGCTACAACAGCAAAAAAGACTGTTGCAGTTAAACGTCGTGCAACTGGTAAATAATAAAAATTTACAAATTAAAAAGGCCCTGCATTTTGTGGGGTCTTTTTTTTATGCACAACAAGAAAAAGCGTTTTGTAAATAGGTAAAAATATGGTAAAATATATAAGATAATTGTAGGAGTTATTCTATGAAAAAATTTGTTGCACTGGGTGTAATATGTTCTGTTTTATTTGCTGGAGATGCCTTTTCTGCGCGTGTGTCGGCAACTGCTACGCGTGGACGTGCGCCGGCAACAGTAAGTGCAACGAATAATGTAACCCCAACACCAACAACATCGGCACGTGCAGCGGTAACACGTGGAAAAGTACCAAGTGCTGGTGGAACGGTAACAAAGGCTGCGTCAGGAAAATCTGGGGGAATTTCTGCGCGTGCGGCAACAACCCAGAAAGTGATAAATTCAGGAACCAAGATAGCAGGTGCAACCACAAATACCATTGTCAGTGAAGAGTGCAAAACAAAATATTATGGTTGTATGGATTCTTTTTGTATGTTAGATAACGCAAATGGTGGTCGTTGTTTATGCAGCAATCGTAATGCAGAGTTAGATAAAGTATTGGAAGAAATTCAAAAGTTAGATGAACAAAGTTATGCTATGGCAACAGATGGCGTTGAACGCATAAATATGGGCGAAAGTGCTGATGCGGTTAATGCTATGGTTGAAAAAGTTGCGGGGGCCAACAAAAACAAGGATACAGATAAAACCCAAAAGAAAGCCAGAAAGTTGAATCTGGATGCGTGGAATACAGATATTTCTTTTGCTGATGATGTTTCTAATATCTTTGGTAATACAAATGATTTAAGTGATAAACAAGGTGATGAATTGCATGCGGCTGTATCAAGTCTGTGTTTTGGTCAAATGCAAGAATGTTCACCAGAATTTTCTATGTTGAAAATGATGTACACGCAACAGATTAAATCTGATTGTACCGCATATGAAAACAGTTTGAAGCAACAAAGAAATGCATCGGCTAAAAAATTACAAACAGCCCAACAAGCAATGCGTGAAGCCGCATTGGAACAATACCAAAATCAAAATAAATATGATTTAGGTCAGTGTACAATTCGTTTCAAAGAATGTATGCAACAAACAGCAGGGTGTGGTGACGACTTTTCAAAATGTGCATCTATTGTTGCAACAGAAAATGCACAAAACAAAGTTGGAACAAGAAAAAAGCAAGTAGTAAAGACGTATAAAATCGATACAGGTATGACCACTGTTGAAATTGCGGCGGCGACATACGATACATTGACTGCAAAAAAGCCTATGTGTGAATCTGTGACAAAGAATTGTGTCGCGGTCAAAGATAAAGTTTGGGATGCGTTTTTGAAAGAGGCGGCACCAGAGATTAAATCTGCGGAACTGATTGCAGAATCCAATGTTCGTATGAGTTGTATTGGTAATATTTCTGAATGTTTCCAAAAAGCATGTAAAGATAACATAGATCCAAATGACCCAGATGGTTCATACGATTTATGTTTGTCGCGTCCAGATACAATGCGCAGTTTGTGTAAAGTTCAAATTGACCCATGCGTTGCGGCAGAACCAAAGATTTTGGATTATGTTTACGCACGTTTGGCATCTATGCGTGTTGACGCATGTACAAACGAAGTTAAAAGTTGTTTAACTGATGACAATCGTTGTGGCAAAGATTATGCAAATTGTATCGGTTTGGATACAGATACAATTATCAATATGTGTCCGTCAGAAAAATTAACTGCATGTAATGTGGATTCTGCTGGTAAAACTTTAAGTCAAAAAGAAGTTTACGCAAACATAGAAAACATAATCGAAGGTTTGATGTTGAACATGGATAACTCTTTCTTGGTTCAATGTCAAAACGCGATGAATGAATCTATGGTAAAGGTTTGCGGTGATACAGAAAATTGTGATAATTTGGTTGTTGACGATGGTGCGGGTAAACGTTCGTTCAAGTATGAGGTTTGCCAGTATGATAGTATTACAGCGCAAGATATTAATTGGAATGGTATATGTCGTGATTCCTTAGATGGTATCGCTACACAAGATTTGAAATTAGCGGATGGCAAAGGTTGGGCTGGTAAATTATCTGGAACAATATATTGGGGTGATATAGCATATGAAGAAGGTGCAGATGGCAAGTTTGCACTGACCAACCAAGACCAATATATAGAAAAATTAAAGGCGGCGGGTCATAAACCGACAACAGAAGAAATACAGATAATTCATGATCGTGTCTTTGGAACCGAAATTAAACAATTGGAAAGCGCAATCAATAACGCGATTAACGCGATTGAATCAGATCCCAAAGTTCAATTCTGTATGACCGGACGTCAAGTCCAAGGATTAAACGATAAAATGATTGGACGCGCGGGCAAGGCCAGATTCCCGAATTTGACAGGGCAAATTCGTCAAATTATTGCGGCATCGGCAATTAAAAATGCACGTGAAAATTATCTGAAAAAATACGATGAAGAAATTGAACGTATGATGGAGGATCAAGTAAAGGCGGCACAAAAGATTGATAAAGATAATTTGGCAAAGACGGCAGAGAAAACATGTGCGGACTGGGCAGAAAATAGTAAAATGCCTGTATCTGAAGCACCAAAAGTATCACAGGCGGGTAAATGGATTGCGGTTGGTTTGATTGCTGCGGTTGCTGTTGTTGCTACTGTGTTCACGTTCGGTGCGGCTGGTGCAGTAGCAATACCTGTGGCAATGTCGACAGCTGGTGCTATTGCTGGTGGTGCGGTGGCAGTTGGTGCTGCTGCTGCTGCTGCTACAATTGCGACATCTGCTAGTGTCGCTGGTTCAGCAGTGGTTGATCAATGGAATTACAAGGCGAATATAACGACTATGTTTAATTCTGTATCGGGTGAGTGTACGAAAACGACAATTACCCAGAACTGTAGCAAGGTCAAGAAAAATTATTGTGAAAAATGGGGTGAACAAAAAGAAACCTCCAAGACAATAAAGTTGTATTAAAAAAATCCCCCAATCGGGGGATTTTTTTTAATTATAATTCAGATAAATCGGTTACGACTTTGATGCCTTTGGATTTCCATTCTTTACATTTTTCTGCAAAGTTCATTATGTTTGTTGCGCCCAAGAATAATACTGGGGTTATATTATTTTTTTCTGCCGTTTCTAGTAACAATTGTATTGGTGAAACGCGTGTTTGACCGGATGCAAACCACATTGGGTCGTCCATAATCCAAAATTCTGGGTCGTTATGTACCGCGATTGCTGATGTATCTGTTACTATAATTTCATCGTCTGTAACGTTGTATTTCCGATTCGTTGCGTCAAAGTGTTTTAATACAACATTGTTGTCGTCTTCTGCGGATGTTTCTATGTCGTCAAAGTCGTCATATAAATTTATGTCTTGGAATACTGGCGCAGATGGTGTTGTTGGCGCCGATTCGGTTTCGTCAAAATCAAAGTCCGGGGGCAGGGGTAAATTATCATCAGGTACATTTGTTGGTTCAGCTGGTTTGGTGTCTGACCCAGGATATACATTTGGATTCACACTGCATGCACCACAAATAGGTGCAGGTATTTTGTTAACGCGTGTGCGTGCACGAATAAATGCACCACGCATTTCAGCCGGTACAGATGATAATTCTTCGTTCGTTGGATGTTCTGGTTCCGATTCGGTTGATTCTTCTTTTGTTTCTTCTTTAACTGGTGCTGGTTTAGAAAATACTTTTTCTAGTATGTTTTTAATAAAATTTGGAACAGGTATTGTGATTAATAATTTTTGTGTTCTGGCAACGATTGTTGTGGTCGCGATATATAATGGGACGGCGGCAAATACAATAATGCAAAAAGTTAATCCGCCTAAACCATGTAAATGCGCGTGTGAAACCTTTGTCCAATGTTGAATGTTGAAAATGTCAAAGTAGAATAAAAACTGCATAATCAACCATACTGAAAATACATAGCCAATTGTCCATAAAATTGGCAATTTACATTTTTTAATAAAATCTAAGACCTTTGACATGCTTATTATTATAGACAATATATATTTTTTGTCAAATAAAAATGATAAAAAATATACAAAAAATATTTTTTTTATACTGTTTTTATGATATAATGATAAAAAAAAGGGAGAATGTTTTATGCAAAAAACGTCTAAATTGTTGTGGTCTTGTATTGCGGGAATTGCCGCAGTTGTGTGTGTTAGCGCATTTGATGCGAATGCTGCGAGCCGTTCTATGACAGGTGGTGCAACGGCCGGTCGTGCTGCTACGACTACTGCACGTATGCCGACTATGCCGACTATGTCAATCAATACTGTGGGGACCCACGCGGTTTCTGGCGTGTCAACGGATAATAATGGTTACAATGGCGGCGGTAATGGTGGCGGTAATGGCGGTGGTGTAACACCACCAACACCAAACCCTGATCCAAATCCAACACCATTGGTATGTCCAGATGGTGGTGTGGAAAATTCTGAATTTACAGCGGAAAACTGTGTTCAGTCTATTTCCAGTTGTATCCAAAGTGGTGTTTTACCACATGGTCTGAATGACATGTACAACGAAGATTTGCGTAATTCTATTATGAGCGGTATGGGTATTTGCGCGAAGGAAATTGATAAATGTATCCGCGAAGTGCGTGTAGATTGTCACAAAGTTTATGATGCCGCAACAGATGTGTGGTTGGATTTCAATTCCAGAATTGTTCAACCTGCGTACTATGATTTTGTTCTGCGTAGAACAGGTTTGACACCAAATCAGGCTGAAAATGTTTGCCAATTGTTGGATAAAAATACTTATGGTAAATCTTTTGCCGCGGTTTCTGGTGTGACTGACGAAGTAACTTCGGAATATGCAAACAAGATTGGTGCATATAACAACCAACAAAGTGGCAGTTTGTCCAAAGCAAACCCACAAGGTGCCACAGTGAATACTACTGCGAATGGTAATACCGGTGTTGATGGTGAACGTGGCCATTATGCTCGTTGGGATGCAACCGAAGGTGTTTGTAAAATCCGCGTTGCTGCGTACAATAAAGATAAAATGATTAGTAACAGCTGGTTGTTGGGTGCTGTCGGCGATGATAAAGATGCCGAAGTATGGCAAGATGCTGGAACAACATTTACTTGCAATAAAGATTTGTTTGATTTCTCGCTGATGAATAATACCAAGACTGTTGCTGTTTTGGGTATGGGCGGTGGAACACTGTTGGGTGCTGGTATTGGTGCTTTGTCAGGTCATGGCGCTCGTGATTTCAAATGTGGCGATCAAAGTATGCGTAATGAATTGTGGAAACAGATAAAAGATAATGGTTTGGAAAAGAAAGTTGCAAAATATTTGTCTGAACCATTAAATGGATCAAATATTTCTACAAGTCAGTGTTCTGAATTGCTTGATTTGTATGCAGAATATATGAAACGTGTTAAAGCCGTTGAAATGTGTACACCACAAACAAGAAAATGTGAAATAGATTTGGGTGACAAGGGTGTTAGACCATTGAATGATTGCGCAACTGTTAATTCTTTGAATTGGACTCAAAATGAAGACGGCACATACAAAATGGAATTTGAAAATCTGCCAGTTTTATTGTCTGCAGAGAGCGTAGAAGCATTGAATGTTTGCAAAAGTATGTGTTCAACATATGGCAGTTTGACAGAACCATGCAAATATACAACTATGCTGAATAATGGTCAGGCATTGAACAAAGAAGGTGATGGTTTGTGCAGCGGTTCTTCGGCAACCTGTGTTGATGAAACAACAATTAAAAACCAAATCAAAGAAGTTGCTGGTATATTTGATACTTTGACAATATTGCAGGGTCAAGAATCAAATAGAGTAAAGACAACATTGGTTGGTGCTGGTATTGGTTTGGGTGCTGGTGGTGTTGCAACAGCGATTACCGCATTTGTTGAAAGAAATAATATTTCTTGCCATGTCGGTGATGGTTTAGAGGTAGTTGGATTTGGTAAGTCATATACAATAGGATCTTTGAAAGATTACTATGTAAAATGGAATTTGCGTGTTGCTGATTCTATCAGTCCAACAGCCCGCGTAACATCTTGCCAAGACTGGATTGATACATGTGGTATGTACACAACCCAAGCAGATTGTAACGCTGTGGTAATCAATTATCAAAGACCAGGGCGTAATACAACAGTACCTGTACGCAGCGCTTGCAGAATGGCGGGTAGTGTATGTATAGAAAATCGTTCTGTGGCGGTGTCTTACGGTGCATGCCCAAGAAATGGTGTGATACCACAACCTGTGGGGCCAGTGACACCTGTGGCACCAAATGCAGGAGTTGATGTCATAGAACATTAAGATAATCAAAATTTATATGCAAGTGCCGGATTCCGGCACTTGTTTTTTTTATTTTTTTATTTAGTATTGACATAATAATATATTTGTCTATAATCTCTTAAAAGGACTAATATGTGGCAAAAATATAATTTAGATTCAGAAATGGCTAAAAAATGTTATACCGATGAGGTTAGGTGTAAAGAGGATTTTGTTGCCTATTCGCCCGCATATTTAAAATCTAATGAAAGTGTATCTGAAATAATGAATTGCCTGCGACCACAGGGAAAAACGGCTTTATCTGTGATGGGCAGCGGGGATATCCCATTATGTTTAAGTGCATATGGGGCTAAATATGTTGATACTTTTGATATATCGATAAATGCTTATTTGGTTTTGCGGTTGAAAATGCATATGTTGCAAAAAAATGTGGATAAAGAGCATTATGACAACGTATTGAATGATTTATCTGGTGAACATAAATTTACTGAAACAGAGGCTTGGGAAAGCGTTTATGATGCATTCAAAGACGATAAAGATATAATGAAATATTTATATGATATGGATGGTTGTACGATTTGGGGCATGGTGCCGAGTAATCCATATTGGAAAATGGAAAATTTTCAATATGATGCAATAAAATATTCTTTGCCAAAATCTTATAATTTCATATGGACAGATTTATATAATTTGCCAACAAAAATCCATGGTAAGAAATATGATATAATTTATCTGTCTAATATTTTACAATATGCCAAGTGTGGTGATGATATTTTGCGTGTGGTAAATAGTTTGCAACCGCATTTGAATAATAAAGGCACCATAGTTTTGGATTCACTGACACCGATTTATGAAAATGAATACGAGTTTCTGAATAAAAAATTAAACTGGGCCAAAACCGTATACAGCGAAGCCGCCGGAACAGTTTTTTTGAAAACAAGATAATTTTATAATGGTTTTAAACAAGTAAGCATAGGACCTGTCTCTTGCCATTCTTCATAAGGTGGTGGACAGATACAACCTTTTGCTTTGTCGCTGCTGGTGGCTCCGGCATTATTACACCGTTTAAGTGCTTGATCAGTGAAATAACAACGTTTATCTTTTGGGTCATAATAACTTGTGCCATCACCATTAGTGGTATCGCACTCGCACATATGATAACCATCTTTATCAACGCGTTGTAACAGTTTTGCGCTCTCACATCCACAACCGCCGCCGTTTGCGTAATCATAGAAGGTACCACCAGTTTCTTCGCATTTTTGTCTGTGCACTGAATTATTATCTTTTTTGCATTTGAGCATCGATTTATCATATATATAGCCGGCTGAGGCACATTTGCATGTGGAACCTTTGGCATCGTCGGTTAAGCCTTTCTTTTTACTACAGGAACATTTGCCTTTCTTTTCATTCCAATCACCACCAGTATCTGTACAAGCTTTAACTAGTTTCTGGTTTTCCTTTTCAATAGCAGCATTTATTCCTGCTGTAGCATTTTGATTGTCCACTTTCGCTGGTGTTGGGGCAGGTGCCTCTGAAGTAGACGGGTCTTTTACACATTTACCATCAGTCAATATATGATATGCAGCACAGGATGATGGAATACATGTTCCATTGGCATCTTTTAATCCTGTTTTGGCATTCAACGCAGTTAATTCCATAGGTGTGCAAAGTTGTTCTTCCTCTTCTTCGGCCTCTACACATTTACCATTATCCAGAGTGTATTCAGGTTGTCTGCATGATACAGGAACACATACACCATCGCGTTGTTCGGTTTTGTCCGCCCCGATTAAGTTGCCTGCAGCTGCCCCGATTTGTTCAGGAGTACATGGTTTCCCTTGGGGGGTGGTAGTGTTATTATTATTTTTGTTGTTAGTGTTATCTGTGTTAGTGTTATCGGTGTTGGCGTTATCTGTGTTAGTATTATCGGTGTTACTATTGTTGTCGTTGTTATTATCTGTAGTTTCGCCTGTACCGTTTTCACATTTGCCAGATTTTTTGTTATAAGTCTTGTTGGCATCTTTGCAGACGCATTTATCACCTTGTTTGACCAAACCAGTTTTGTCGCCCGCATCACAGAAGCATTTATCGTCTTTGATTATCATATTTTCTTCTGCGCAGGCATCTTCTAAAGCATCTTTTGCCTTCTTGGTATCGATTGCACGACTGATTGCCCCAGATGTTAATGCACCAACCGCCATACCAACACCAGAACCCAACATAGCACTGGATGCCGCTGTTTGGGCACGCGTTGCACGATATGCGTTTTCTTTGAATGTTGTAACATCAATTCCAAACCAATCTGGTGAGCAATTAAATGTTGAACCTGCGTATAACTTTTTCGATGCCTTTGGCGTTTTTTTATCATCGCCAGCAAAGAAATTAACAGTAAATACACAATCCAAAGATCTTTCGTCAAACATTGCACCAGACCCCAGCATACTGCACGAATCTTTCATTTGTTTACGCAGGCTATATAATTTTTGTTCGTCTGCTTTGATTTGTTTTTCTGCATCTTGGCGAACTATACCAAAAATGTTACCAATACGTCCGACCAATCCAGAATCTGCCTCGGTACATTCTGTTGCAATATTTTTGCATTTAGCAAGTGCTTTGTCCCCAGCAGATTTGCTAAGGCATTTATTAAACTTAGGCCCACATTCTTTTATGATACAATCATTGTAGGCATTCCCACACGAGATTACTTTGTTGTACGAAGATAACCGTATAGATTGTGCTTTGTCGGCCTTTATCTCGTTTGTGAATAAATTGAATTCATGTGCAGTACAATTTGCATCTTTTTTACATGCATTTAATTTGTCAGAAAAAATTGTATCAGAATCAGTTTCGCATTTTTCGTATTCTGAACCGCATTTCGATGTCATGCATTTGCGTAAATTTGAATCACAGCTGTTGCTGGATGCGCCGGCCTTGGTTTGCTTTGCAACCGCAGATTGTGTGTCTTTTACATCCAATGCTGCACGTTGTGCACGAATTTTTTCAGCCAACACAGAGTCTGATGAATCAGAACCGGCAGATGAGCTTTCATTTAATTTTGCACTGAAACTGGAACTTTTATCTTCGATAGATGCAAGGTCATCACCAGCATCGCGAGAATATACACTTGCACAAAAACCGCTTTCTGCGTAAAAGAAAATACTGCAGATTAATCCAAATAAAATTAAAAGTTTCGAACTTACTTTTTGTTTCATCTTTCTTACTTTACTTTTGCGCAAGCCGTTTTATAGAATTGGCATAAATTGGTTGCAATTTTTTTCTGTTCATCGTTCTCGCAATTATTACTGGTATTATTTTTGCATGCTGTGGTGACACAACTGTCATAATCTGTGTTCCCAGAACAATTTGATTTGATTGATGCCATTTTTTGGTTGCGCTTGCTTTGGTGTGATGCAACGATGGCTTCGATGTTTGAATCTTTTGCAGATAATGTTGATTTGCGGTTTGTTGCAATATTATTGCGGACTTTATCAATAAAGTTTGTGCATCCAGTGGCTTGACTGCTGCATGTGGCAAAAGCGTTGTTAAATTGCTCTTCGCTGGAACATTTAGAAAAGTCACTGTTACATTTATTGGTCGCAGTTAAACAAACCATAATTTCATCTGTACAAGAATTGGCAGTTTTAGTGTTTTTTGCCGCTTTTTTCTGTAAAGTGGCCATGTCGTTGCTGATGCCAGCCGCCGTACACGATTTTTCAATTAATGGATCGTATGCCTCGGATATATCTTCGGACGTACAATTTGGTACAATGCCCAGACATAATTTGCTTGCCCAAATGTATCTGTCACCAGGGTCAGAGGGGGCTTTTTTCAAATCTTTAGCGGAAATAGTGTTTTTAGATGATGCGCCAGCCGTTACCGATTTCATAGCAGATGCCGCAGGTGTACCTGCATCGGCGGTGCCACAATATTGGCATCGTGCAGCCGGATTAGAGGATAGATTTATCGCGCATGCGGAATCCAAACATTTTGTTAGATTTATACGAGAACAGGGCGCGGCCCATCCAATCTGGGGCATTACGCAAAGACCCAATATAAAAAGCGCAAATCTTTTTATCATATTCTCTCTTAGGAGTTATTATACCAAAAAAGCCGATGTTATTAAAGGGAAATTTTACACTTAAAAATAAAAATGATATTAAGACTTGACAAAAGATTATTTTTGTATTATATTGTGTTCAACCGATAACAAATATAGGAGTTAAAAATGGCTGTTAATTGGAACAAAGTAAAATTTCCTGCATTATTCACAATGTTGGGTGTGTTATTGCTTTTAAGTGTAAAAAATTGTAGTGATAATAAAAAATCTCGTGAGGGAGATGAAAAAGTCGCTGCTAATATTGATACTATTTTGCAAGAACGCAGAAATGACGCAGATACTATCAAGGCATATGCTGAAGCAATATATGATAATACAGAAGAGATAAATCACAAGGTTGATAAAGTTCAAGAAACAAGTGATTCTATTTTGGCACGTGTCAGACATATTGATGATAGTTGTTGTGGTTGCAATGATAAACCTGTTGTGAAACCAAAACAAAAACCTGCGAAAAGACCAGCTGATACAACTGTATCTCGTCATCGTGTAACAGATACATTGTATATTCCTGTGGTTGTTTTTCCTGTTGAAACACCTGTCACATCTGTTCCAGAAGAAAAACCAATCAAAGCGACTGTTCGTTGCAGATGGGTACAAGAAAAAACAAGATAATAGTTTTTTAGTGTTTGTTCATCTTTTTATATCGTCATGCAATTGTATGACGATATTTTTTATTTTTAAGTTTTTTCTGGACTTGGTTTTTGATTATATGATAGCATATTCAATAAGTATGAGAGAGAATTTGATAAAATCTAATCGATTTTTGTTATGTGCTTTGTTTGCTATGCCGTCTGGGGCGTGGGCTGCGCAGTCAACTGGTTTTACCATGGCTGCTCAATTGTTATCTGCGGCGCGTAATGGTAACACTCGTTTGGTTCAAAATTTAATCAACAGTGGTGCAGATGTGAATTATGTCGATTCGACTGGTTTGTCTGTGGTGTGTACGGCGGTTATGAATAATGATATTCGTGCTGTGCAAGTGTTGCAAATGTATGGTGCGGATGCATCAGATTGTGATAGACAAATAAAAAATTATCAGGCACGCACAAATCCTGTGTATGAATCAGGTTTGTTTAGTGGACTTTCTTCAACGCATAAATTGGTATTAGGTGCTGTTGGTACGGCGGCTGTGATTGGTGGACTTTTGTGGCTGACCGATGCGTTTGATGGCAGTAATGGTAATAGTTCTGCAGGCAGTGGTGGCAGTCATTCTGGTGGTGGTTCAGGTGGTTCCAGTGGTGAAGAATCTTTGAATGCAGCATTTACTATACCTTATGGACCGGCGATGGTTGATTCAGGTGGCACTGTAGTTAATAATTTTGATTATAATGGTGCGTTGAATATGTATAGTTCTGGTGGTTTTGAACCGAACTTTGATAGGATGAATTCTTATGGTAATTATTTGTTGATGATGCATGGATATTCACCATTCGCGCGTGGCTATTTAGGACAATCAACATTGCGTTATACTTCTTCGCGTGCCCCAGTACCATCAACGGTGTTGGGTGATATCAAATTAGGTGGAACTAATGCAGTCAGTGGTGGCATCCCAATTAATGTTGCACTGGTTACTGCAAATGGTGTGAATGCTGCAGAAAACACTTCATTACAAGACAGATTTTTTGTTTGGAGTACAGTAAATGGTACTGGTGTTAATGATGCAAGTAATACCATGATTGCCAGCAAGTATTTTAATAATAATGTTACATTGGGCAGTGATAATTCTTCTTTGGATGATGACAGTGTTAATGAATTGTCTGGATTTGATTTTTCTGGCGGAACTTCGCCGACTGCAATACACAATACGTCTGCGTCTAATGAAGATAATTTGTTAGCAAAAATTGTTGGGGGGTATACAACTGGTGATATTGACGGTGATTTGAATGTTGGCGATACTGGCGATTTTACTGGT
>CACYHY010000005.1 GCA_902774305.1 uncultured Pseudomonadota bacterium | reverse complement strand
TTGATAATCTGCCCCACCAGCCATCGCACGCACCGCGCCATCGCGTGCCATAGCCAAAACAGCGCCCTGATAATCACCAGTATGTTTAGGCAACACAGCGGCAATCTGTTCTTGGAGATTACGATTCAATGTTGTATACACATAAACATCACTATCCAAAGTTCCCGCCACAGATTCTAATTCTTCGGCAACATAATCAGTCCAATAACGATATATATTCGTGTCCGCCATACCTTTTGCAGGTTTTAATTCAGATGCCGCTATACGTGCCTGATTCAAAGTAATATAATTCTGGCGCACCATTTCCGCCAATATAACCCGCGCACGCGCAATATTTTTTTCTGGATTTTTTAATGGGCTGTAAAGTGTTGGTGCCTTTAACATAGCCGCAATTTGTGCAGACTGCGCAATTGATAGTTTCTGGGCAGAAACCCCAAACATTGTCCGCGCAACCGCATCAACACCACGCAAACCGCCAACCAAAGACACCCTGTTCATATACAAATCCAATATTTGATTTTTCGAAAACCTGTTTTCCAACCATTGTGCCAAAATCAGTTCTTGCACTTTTCTGGAAATCTTTTTATCCCGCGACAAGAATATATTTTTTGCCGTTTGCTGGGTAATTGTTGAACCACCCGCTGCAAATCGTCCCTTGAATAAATTCAACACCAAAGCACGCGTTGTTGAACGAATATCAATTGGTCCATGTTCAAAAAAGCGTTTATCTTCGATTGCAACAATTGCCTGCCAAACATGTGGTGGCAAAGAATCCACCGTAACAGGCGTCCCCATAATACGATTAGAACTACGAATTTCATTACCATTACTATCCAGATATACAATTGTCGGCAATCGTGTTTCATGCAATATAGCATCCAAAGATGGCATCCGCATATAAATAACACCAACATAACCACAAATAAACACAACAGATATTAAAAACAAATTAAATACGCATACAAAAAAACGTCGTCGAAAAGATGGCTTTTCTTGCATTTCTTTTTTATCTTTCAAAGATTTTTCATTCTTTTGTTGCATTAACTTATTTACTATAACTTTGTGCTTTCTGTGGTAAAAACACTCTCTTTAATCCAGATTTTAATTTATTCTTGGCAACGATATAACGCACATGCCGTAATTTTTTTCTGTCAGATTTCAGAACACTGGGTAAATTACAATATTCCAGAACTTTATTTTTCAACAAAAACCATTCTGGTATCTTTTTCAATTTAGGCAAATCCAAACGACGCAACACACAATTGTCAGGTAAAAATTCCCTACCATCGGCATATTGTAATTCTGGCAAATACAATTCCGTCAAAGAATTATTATGTTCCAAAAATCCACCACCACATCGTTTTAAACTTGGTAATTCTATTTGGCTCAACGCACCCTCAGATATAAACGAATAACCAACCTCTTTTAATTTTGGAAAATGCACTTGTGTTATTGAATAAACATTCCATAAAAACATGTTACCTGCTTTTTCTAAATCTGGCATATACAATTTTTGTAAATGTCTAGCGTCATCTAAAAAATCATCCCCAACTTCTGTAATATTTGGTAAATTCAGCTCAATCATTTTGCCATCAACAACCTTGGCCACCCAAACACCATCCGCAGATATAATTTTTTCATGTTTATTTTCTGGATTAATAGTGACTTTTATATTTTTACCCTTGAAAAACCTTTCTAATAAAATCCTGGTTTCCAATTTTCTTTGATGCCGTTGTTGTTCAAATTCAGTTGGGCCCATGGATTCATGTATTATCAAATCTTTTAATGTCCCTTCACGAAGATTCAAGACATAATTTTCCAGCATTATTTCATAATCACGATTTAATTTTATAACATTATCGCCATAAAAATAAAAACCATTTCCATATCCATAATATCCAGACTTCTTCGTTCCCGGAAGGCTTCCCCATATTCTGTAATTAAATTTAAATATTTGACCGTTAATAGAACAAAAACCATTTGGCAATAAACTTTCCGTTACATCAAAATCAACATTAAAAAATTGTTTTAATGAATTTGTTAGCCCTGGAATAATGAAATCAGGATAATTTTTAAATGTTGCATCTGGGTCATTCACCGTATGATTATAACGATTTTTTATTGATATAAACCCGCCCTTTTTGGCAATTTGAATTGAAATTACGGACGTTCCGTATTCATCTTGACGCATCGGATTTGCCGCCGGTTTAATTTTATCAGCACCACGTTTAACCGCATGAATTATATAACAATTTTCATGACGATGTGGGTCACGAAATGTGCATAATTCTTCGCCCGACCGGAAATATTTTTTAATTGAATCTTTTTGTGCTTCGTTTTCTACAACAAACGCATCATATCCAGCATCACTTAATAATTCCAACGGATTTTTATCTACAAAAACTTCTGATTTTGTTTTTGGTTTATAACATTCACGAATATACGGAATTAACGCACGTGCATCATCTGGATTATCGCCAGCAAATTCCAAAACATGCACAATATTTGGCACATCCAGCAACACCGCTTCGCGGATTACTTTGGCAACAGCCTCGCCATTTTGTTTTTTTATTTTTTTATAAACTGCATCTGTATTTACTTCTACCATAAAAAATCACCTTTCATGGAGATTATACCACAAAAAAAGCCCAACTTATAATAAAAACTAATGCATTTTTACATGCTTTTTCGCGACAATCCATGTACCAACATCACTGTCCACGCCCGATACAAACAAAGGCATTTTATATTTTTGCGCCAGACTAACACTGCGTTTATGTAAAACCTGACCCCGGCCTTCATTCAACACTTCCAACATTTTTGTATAGGATATAACATTGAATAATTTAGCATCGGAATTTGCGTTTGGATTTTTATCACAAATTCCACCGCCGTTTTTAAAGAACCAACAAAAATCTGCACCACACGCCACAGCAATCATAACCGCAGAAATATCAGACCCTTCACGTCCTAATGTGGTTATATCACCATTGTCCGTCACGCCTTGGAATCCTGCGACAACAGGTATGCCATATAACGGGTTTATACGTTCCATACCTATATGTTGAATTTGGGCGTTTCCAAAACACTTATCTGTCTGAATTCCGCACTGATATGCATTATACCCCATTGCAGGAATCCCCATTGCATTTAATCGCATTGATACCAAAGCCGCAGATTGCATTTCACCAGTTGCCAATAACGCATCTAACTCGCGAACATCAGGTTTGTCTGCGACCCTATGGGCCAGCGCATCCAGATTATTCGTAGTTTTGCCCATTGCAGACACAACCACCGCCATAACATTATATTTTGATGATATTTTTTTAACAGCATCTGCAACTTGGTATATTCCTTTTTCATCAGGTATAACCGAACCACCAAATTTTAACACGACATTTTTATATTCCATACCAAATTACCCTTTGAACCCTGTGGCAACAATAAACATTTCCACACTGTCCTTGCGTGATGCAGGTGGTTTTATATGATGCACCGCCTCAAATTTTTCTTTGATTTGCTTTAACAAATCGTTTGTGGTCCCCCCTGTAAAAGATTTTGCAACAAATGTCCCACCAACCTTTAACGCACGCAAAGCAAAATCAAAAGCATATTCCAATAACACCATTTGACGTAAATGATCGGTCTTTTTATGTCCAACCGTATTTGGCGCCATATCAGACACAACAACATCCGCCGTTCCAGATTCTGCATCAACCAAATTCAATTTTTCTTCTAACCAGCGCAAAGCGGAATCCGTTGTAAAATCGCCCTGATAAAATTCGACATTATTAATTGGGGTAATTTCCAACAAATCCATTGCAAAAATCTTGGACTTTGGATAAGTGCGCGCAATATATTGTGACCAAGACCCCGGTGCCGCGCCCAAATCAACCACAACCTGACCATTTTTCAAAAAATGAAATTTTTCGTCCATTTCAATCAGTTTGTATACCGCACGTGCACGGTAACCATCTTTATGAGCACGCGCAACATACGGATCGCGCGCTTGGCGTTGAAGCCATGCCACCGATGATTTATGTGCTGCAATTTTTTTATTTGTTATTTTCATTATCTGTTATTCTCTTCTTTTTTCTGTTGAGTAATTTGGGCCAACATTTTTATTCTTAACTGCCATGCACGTTCCGCCCCACGACCAAACACACCATCACGGAAACTATAAGACAATTTAGTGCTATCAGTATTTGTATCATATTTCACCGCACTTACATAACAAACCTGTTCAATATCAATTACTGGATTTAAAATAACCCCAAAAACTTCATTTGGTAAAAACTTTTGACCAGGCAATCTTAGATCACCATTATATGTGACATCCAATCCCCAATATTTTATTTTGCCATCTATATATATAGGATTGACTTGTGATACTGCAATTGGTTTTACTGGTGTTTTTTTCATAATATTTTACCTTTTTATTGTATAGTTCTTCGCCAAAAGCTGTTGTTTAGTTCTATTTAATATAACACGATCTTGTCTGACATTCAAACTATCTTTATCTAAACACAAATGCCCATATTCAGGAATATTTACAACAAACTTATGTTTATGCCAATAGTGTTTTTTTAAAACATATTCCAAGGTATCCCCAGGATAAACATAATTCAAATGATCATATCTGGTATTCAAAACAAAAATCTTATCCGTATTAGTTTCGGTATCAGTGACCCATATTTTATTGTCCGACACATCTTTGACAACCGCGCTATATTCACGTTTACAACCTGTCATCATAATAAAAGGAACAACTGCTAATAACTTGTATTTTGCTTTCATAATACTATTTCCTTTTACCAACTTTTTTCGACTTTTTTATATAACAAATATCTGCGCAATGCCTGTTGTATCAACATATCATCACGAAAATCTCGCGCTAAATCAGGTTCGTCAAAAAAGAACACACAATCAACAAACGCATATTGTGCAGATTTTCTCAGCCACGAATTTGGCAACCTTACATTATCAGGCACAGCTTGAAATTGAATTTTCGGGAGATTGCCAGATGACAACCATGTCACCTCACGTAAACCACTGCAATCAGCATCATAACGAATTGATGTATGTTTTTTAGGCAATATCAAAGGTACTTTTTTATCAATACATGCACTTGGCATTATAATGCCATATTTAACATATACTGAATTACATGGATGTAATATATTATCTTCGCTTTTTACACTATAAATCAAATAAGGGTTGGCAACCGTACTTAAATTATCGTCCATATCTTTACGTTTTTCTTTTGCGAAAGACAACGCGGATTCTATGCTATCAAACTGCGTTTCTATTACATTTAATATCGGCTTTACACCCGCAGCATCATTAGTTTTTTGCAGTCCCAAAGATGCCGTTTTGACAATATATTTTTCAACAAGAGGTTCCCCTGAAAAAACTGAACCAAACTCAACATCAACTATTTTTTCTTGTGCCATCAGTTTTCCTTTTTTGTAACCTCTCTCCTTTTTTTACCCCCTATTTCCATTCTCTTTTATCTTAGCCGACATTTTTTCTTGGATTTTGCATGCCAATTTGTATCCCAACCCAAACATATCGCGAAACTCATATTCTTTATTTCGGGTCGAATAGAAACATAACTTACTCGGCCGCCCCATAGGAGTCACAACTATATATTTCGCACTGACTTTCCAACCAGTAATCTTGCCCTTTTTATTATAAATCGGTTCAACTGGCGACACATAAACCAGTGCTTCATTTTTCATTATTTATTTCCCCCAGGAACGCCACCCGGCATACCACCTTGTTGTTGCATACGTTGCATTACGGCCTCCATTCCGCCCATGCGTTGAATCATTGCCATTTGTTGCTTCATTTTTAAGTATTGCTTGATAATATGTTCAACTTCGCGCACAGTACAACCAGCACTTTCCGCAATACGCGCCTTGGCATTTGCAAATATTTTTTCAGGATCTGCACGTTCTTCGGCTGTCATTGCTTCTAAAATTTTAATTTGGGCATCAACACTGCCGTCTTTAATTTTTTCCTTCATAGCAGCCACAGCCCCAGACATACCTGGAACCATTTTTAACAACCCACTAAAATTACTCATTTTTTTAATTTGTTTTAACTGTGCCAACATATCATTCATATCAAATTGACCAGACATCATACGTTCTGCAGTCTCACGCATACCAGATGGCATTTTTACTTCTTCTGCAGATGTTTCTGCTGCTGTTTCTTTTTTCTTTTTACCGAAACCAAACATAATGTACTCCTTTTCTAAAAATGTTAATAAAAAATTGCTATTTGTCCAGATACTTTTTCAAATATTTACCTGTTAAAGACTCAGGAACAGATGCTACCTGCTCTGGCGTTCCTGTCGCAATAACCTGACCGCCATTTGCGCCACCCCCTGGTCCCAAATCAATAATCCAATCAACCGACTTTATAACATCCAAATTATGTTCAATCACAACGACTGTGTTGCCTTGATCCACCAACTCTTGTAGAACAGTTAATAAAGCCTTGATATCTTCAAAATGTAAACCCGTTGTTGGTTCATCCAAAATATAAATTGTCTGTCCAGTACTGCGGGCACTCAATTCCTTGGACAACTTTATACGTTGCGCTTCGCCACCAGATAAATCCAACGAACTTTGACCTAATTTTATATAATCCAAACCAACGCGTTTTAACAATTCTAATTTACGAGCGATTTTTGGCACATTGATAAAGAATCTATATGCTTCTTCGACAGTCATATTCAAAACATCAGCAATAGATTTATCTTTATATTTTACCGCCAAAGTCTCTTCGTTATAACGCGTTCCATGACATTTATCACATTCCACATAGACATCCGCCAAAAAATTCATTTCAATCTTGATTTGACCGTCACCCTGACATGCTTCGCACCGGCCACCTTTTACATTAAAAGAGAAACGACCCGATGTATAACCGCGTGCTTTGGCCTCAGGCAATTCTGCAAAAAAGTCACGAATATCAGAAAATACACCTGTATATGTGGCAGGATTACTGCGCGGACTACGCCCGATAGGCGACTGGTCAATATCAACAACCTTGTCCACATTTTCCATACCACGAATTATATTATGTTTACCAATCTCTAACTTGGAATTATACAATGCACGCATCAACGCTGGATACAATGTATCCAATAATAATGTAGATTTTCCAGAACCAGAAACCCCAGTTAATGCAACAAATTTACCCAGCGGTATTTCCACATCTATATTTTTCAAATTATTTGCACAAGCACCAATGATTTTAATAGATTGACCATTACCGCTTCTGCGCTTTGATGGAACTTCTATCTTACGCGCACCAGACAGATATTGTCCCGTAATAGAATCAGGTGTATCAATAACTTGCTGTGGTGTACCAGCTGCAATAATATTACCACCATTTATCCCAGCGCCACGACCAATATCAACCAAATAATCCGCTGCACGCATTGCATCTTCGTCATGTTCCACAACAATAACAGTATTATCCTTATCGCGCAGCATTTTCAATGTATCCAACAGCTTATCATTGTCACTTTGATGCAAACCAATTGACGGTTCGTCCAACACATATAAAACCCCAGACAAACCACTGCCAATCTGGGATGCCAGACGAATTCGTTGTGATTCACCACCTGATAATGTCCCCGCCATACGTGACAAAGTCAAATACCCCAATCCCACATTTTCCAAGAAATGCAATCTATCGGTTATTTCACGCAAAACAATACGCGCAATATCATTTTCTTTTTGTGTTAAATGATTTGGTAAATCACGGAACCAGCGCAAAGAATCACTTACAGCCAAATCACACGCATCAATAATATCAAAACCGTTTATTTTTATACATAATGCCTGGATATTCAAACGCTTGCCATGGCACATTGGGCACTCTTTTTCCGTCTGATATTTTGATAATTCAGCGCGCATCAATTCAGAATCAGATTCACGCAACCTACGTTCCAAATTTGGAATAACGCCTTCGAACGGTTTGGAATACACAAAACCATTCCAGTTTATTTTTATCTCTTCATCGCCAGTACCATACAAAATTATGTCTTTATGTTCCTGAGGCAATGTATGCCAAGGTTTAGATAATGAAATCTTGTATTTTTTCTTTAACGCATCCAATAAATGGTCGTATTGGGTCAACATTCCACCACGCGACCACGGTGCAATAGCACCAGACAATATAGATTTTGATGGATCGGGCACAACCAAATCTGGTGAAATATTTAACTGAACACCCAAACCACCACATGTCTGACACGCACCCATTGGCGCATTAAAAGAAAATAAACGTGGTTCAATTTTTGGCACAGTAAAACCACTGACCGGACACGCATAATTTTGTGAATACAATGTATCTTCATTTGTATCCAAACGCCGCACCAAAACAACACCCGGAACCAGACGCAAAGAACCCTCGAACGAAGAATACAGTCGCGACTTAAACTCTTCAACATTATCCGCGCCTTCTTTCGGCATTTGTAATCTATCAACAATAACGAAAATATTATGCTTTTTATTTTTATCCAGAACCGGCATTGTACCCAAATCAACCAATTCATTATCAATAATAGCGCGTGTAAAACCTTGTTTTACCAAAAAAGCCAATTCTTTACGATATTCGCCCTTGCGGTCACGAACCAATGGCGCCATAACGTAAATACGAACATCGTTTGGTATTTTCATAGTCCAATCGACCATTTCAGCAATAGTCTGGGATTTAATTGGCAAACCTGTCACTGGTGAATGTGGCACGCCGATACGCGCCCACAATAAACGCAAATAATCATAAATCTCGGTTACTGTTCCAACTGTGGAACGTGGATTTTTAGAAGTTGTCTTTTGTTCAATAGAAATTGCTGGTGCCAACCCTTCAATAAAATCGACATCAGGCTTTTTTTGCATATCCAAAAATTGACGTGCATAACTGGACAAAGATTCAACATAACGGCGCTGTCCTTCGGCATAAATTGTATTAAACGCCAATGATGATTTACCAGAACCAGATACACCAGTAAAGACCACCAATTTATTCTTTGGTATGTCCAAATCAACATTCTTAAGATTATTTTCGCGCGCCCCGCGAATTTTTATAATTCCAGCCATAACACACCAAATATAAATAATTTATTAAAAAATACAATAGGCGTGACAAAAAATCCGCGCCTATCGACAGTTATTTTTATTTCTTTGTTACAGTTTCAGTTGATTTTTTTGTTGCAGTTTCATCAGAATTTGCTGTCGCTGCATCCTTCTTTTGTGCTTTCTTCATCAAAGATTCTGGATTTAACGAAACATCTTTCTTGGATGTTTTATTCGCCCCAACCTTTGGCGCCAATTCACCATTCACCCAAATATCGACAGCCCCAGCATTACCAAATTTTGCTTTTAATCCTGTTGTATTTGGTACATAAAAAACATCCCCAGCAACCAACGTTTTACCGAATATAGCAACGCCTTTTGCATTTTCAATACCAACATATGAATCTTCAATAGCCTGGATAATAACCTTGGCCTTGGCCATATTTTCCTTACCAAAACGTTCGCGCACAGGAATGTTATATGTTGGTTCTTCAACAGTTTCAACCTTTTGTTCTTGTGCAGGCGTTGTTGCTACGGATTCTGTACTTTCAGGTGTCGAACCACCAAAAATAAGAACCAACAATATTGCCAACACAACAATCCCGGTCCCAATAGAAAACCACAACCAATGTTTTCTGACATATTGAACAGCACTTTGAAACCATTCTTGCAATTTTGCTTTATATTCCGAAGAACGATTGCGTTCTTCCAAATCTTCATTTGTAATGGTTGTTTCACATTCTGGTTCAATTCCCAATTCAGATTTGATTTTATTCACAATTTCATCAGGATTCAAACCCAATTCCATTGCATAGTTCCGCGCAAAGCCCAACACATACACAATTTCAGGAATCTTTTTATAATCTCCATTTTCCAAAGCCTCTAAAAATTCCTCAGAAATACATAATTGTTTTGCGATTGTGCTGATTTCGCGTTTTCTGCGCCCCATTGTGCGTGCATTACGCAAAATTTCACCAGCAGTCAATTCTGTTGTCATATCATTTGTTTTTTCTTCGTTCATGTTCAGTTCCTTTGGATTTGTTCTATATATGATACCCTTATATTTTGGCAACGCAACCCCAAAATTCAGATATTTTATCTTTTAATTCTTTTTCATCTGTGATTTGATTCACAGCAACCCGGAAAGCCGATGCGCCTGACATCCCCGCAGAATACCATGCAGCATGTTTACGGAATAAAGGAACACCACTACGACTGCCATAATAATCAATCACCAAATCCAGATGATTTAATACAATATTTACTATATTCTGTGGCACTTTGCCATCGGTAATTTCTGCAATTTTCCAAGGTGCACCCAACATAGCACGACCAATCATTACCCCAGCATAACCTAAATTTTCCATCTGTCGTACATCATCAACAGTTTTAATATCACCATTTGCGATAATCGGGATTGGACAATCAGACACATCTGGATGAATAGCGACACCGGTATATCCCGCCGCACGTGTACGCCCATGTAATGCAACACTTGCAACACCAGAATCTGCGGCAATATCAACCAGTTCACGCCAATCACAATGCTCTGCATCCCAACCTAAACGCGTTTTAACCGTCACAGGAATATCAACCGCACGCACCACCGCGCGCATAATTTCACCCGCTAATTTATGATTTTTCATTAAGAAGGCACCTGCCCCAGCACGTGTTGCAACCTTGGGCACCGGACAACCCATATTTATATCAATCCATTTTGCACCATTATCTTGTAAAATACGCGCAGCATCAGCCATTAATTCAGCATTTGCGCCAAAAATTTGTGTGCCGATATTACCCTCATCATCATATCTATCAAAATTACGAGGACAATTTTTATGTTGTTCTTTCAACGAATGACAAGAAATCATTTCTGTTACCAACGATACATCTGGCGAAAATTGACGAATAATCTGACGAAAAGGTCTGTCAGTAATTCCAGCCATTGGCGCAACAAAAAAATTCTTTTTTTCAAACATTTGTGATATAATGACACGTATGAAGGAAAAAATCAAAAATTTATTTGCATTTATGGGGCGCGCTTGGTCGGCTGGTTTTCATGGCAAACTGGGTGTGATAATGGTCATTATTGCTGTATTCTGGTCGGTTGGAATATTTACCGGTAAAACCACATTACAGGGATTTATCGTAAACATCTGGCGATTGAATGCCGCCCAGGAACAGTTGCAACAAGAACAAACTAAACTTGCAAAATTACAACAACATATCAGTCTGGTCCAAAAAAACAGTCCCGATTACATTGAAGAACTGGGACTGAAACGCCTTAATATGGGCGATGCCAAGACAAAGATTCTAAAAATTTAATTCATACAAATCATTACACCATTCAAATAGAAAGCGAATACCAACCATGCAATATATGGCCATACCAAGTAATATGCAGCTTTGCTGATATTACGGAATTCGCGCATCATATACACAGAAGTAACAATCAAAGCAAACAGCACGAACAACCCCAAAGTCATCATATGTAATCCAAAGAAAACATAACTCCACAACGCGTTCAATACCATTTGGGCAAAGAACAACCATTCACCAGCTGTAACACTTTGATATTTTCTGCGTGAATTTGCTTTTTTACTACGCCAGACATAAAACAACGCAACACCCAACAAAGTATATAAAATTGTCCAAGCAATACTAAACACAATTGGTGGCGGTGTCAGACCTGAATGCGCCAAAGTATTGTACCAATCGTTTGTGTGTCCTGTAACAGGTGTGAATAACACCCCTATTGCGCCAGGAATAAAAGAAATAAGTATCGCTGCAATCAAAGTAAAAAAAGATTTCATAAATTCCTCCTTTTTATAACAATGATTATAACGGAAAATTTATATAAAAACCGCAGGCACATTTTCTTAAATAAAAAACCCGCATTCGCGGGATTTTTTATAACACAATAAACATATTCGGATGCTCGCTCAGATACTCTATACCATCATCTAATGCCTTGCGATATTCCAAGAACTTTGTTTTATTCGCATCGTCCAGATTATTTATCGCCGGCAATTTTACAGTTAATGGATTTACATGATGACCGTCTTTGATAATTTCATAATGCAAATGTGGCCCTGTGGACAAACCGGTAGAACCAACGAATCCAATTGTTTGCCCTTGTTTTACAGCCGTTCCAACATTCACACCACTCTTGAATTTTGACATATGCGCATACAATGTTTCAAATGAACCATTGTGACGAATACGAACAAAATTACCATGTCCACTGTTGTATCCCTTTTTCACAACGCGACCAGCACCTGCGGCTGGAATTGGTGTTCCTGTTGCCGCACGGAAGTCAACACCTTTATGCGCACGTGTAAATCCCAACACAGGGTGTTTACGACGGGTTGAAAAACTGCTGGTCACTTTCGCATTATTGATTGGTGTTCTTTTCAGAGACTTAATTGCACCGTTACCTTTTTCGTCATAATAACCTGTCGTGCCGTCTTTCTTTTTGAAACGATACATTTTGACATTTCCACGCAACGCATCAAAAGATACCGCCAACACATTACCATTATCAACCTTGGAACCACTGGAAAAGTTTTCTTCGTATAATACAGAAAACTTTTGTCCAGCACGAACATCACGTTCAAAATCCATTTCAAACGCCAATAAATCATACACATCAGCCAAAATACCCGCAGGAATTCCAGCACGCATACCCGCCAGATAGAAACTGTCGCCGTCCAAAATCACACCAGATTTATAAACCGCACGGGTATCGCGTTCTATATCAATAGTGTTACATTGCCATGAACCCGCCTTATCACATGTTAATTCAACCTGACGCCATGGGGACGGAATAACAACAATTTTGTTAACTGGCGCAGAATCCGCAGCACGTACAAATTCAATTTTATCACGATCTGCACGCAAACCTGTGATGCCAGCTTGTGCCTTTAATGTTTTAACAATTTCATTTATCTGATTATTCGACAAACCTTGTTTGGATAAAATTCCTGACAGAGTATCCCCAGATGTTACCACAACAACAGATTTGCATGTATCAGAATCCACAACATCACGCGATACAGGCGCCCTGTGGGTTATAACTAAAAATAAAGCAACCAATGTTAACAGCACCGCCAAAGCGATAACTATTTTAGTCAACACATTTGTGTTCATATATTCTTTTACTTTTTTCATAAAGCGTATTATACTAAATTTATGACAACAAATCAAGCGTTCCAAATTATATCAAATATTGCCAATCCACATATCGCGCGGATAGTTTGCGATGCTGTGCCAAATCCTTCACGATTCAAATTGTGGTGTATTTCGCGCCAGTTACGTGCCGGTGTGCCTGTGGCTAAAATTATACATAACAAATGGTTTTACGGATTGCCTTTTTATACCAACAAATGGACATTGGATCCGCGCCCAGACACAGAAACATTGGTTGCGGCTGTTATTGACGATTATAAAAAAGCAAAAAATATATCTATTGCAGATTTAGGAACGGGTACGGGCTGTATCATATGCGCCATTGCAAAAAATATACACGCAAGCGGGGTCGCATTGGAAAAATCTTGGCATGCGATTCGGGTTGCGAAAAAGAATATTAAAAATTTGGAACTGGAAAATACAATCACAATCCGCCACGGCAGTTTTACAAACCCCAAGGCTTTACCATACAAAGAATTTGATATTATTGTTTCTAACCCGCCATATATTGCGCACAATGACAAACGCGTAGATAGCGCTGCTATGCACGACCCTAAAATGGCATTATATGCAGAACACAATGGGTTGGCAGCATACGAACGAATCGCTAAAAACGCAAAAAATTGGCTAAAAGATGGCGGACAAATATATCTGGAAATCGGTATTGGGCAATCCAGACAAGTCACAAAAATATTTGAAACTGCGGGTTGGCATTTCAATCGTATTGAAAAAGATTTATCCGGCAAAAATCGTGTATTGGCATTTACTATTTAGTAAAAAATGGGTTGTTTTGTTTCAGCCACCCTATTGTTGTTTCCATACCATGTCCATGCACAACATATGTTTCATCATCTAAATTCATATCATACAGATTACGAATAGATTCAAACAACTGACGTTCATCACCACCTGGAAAATCTGTGCGACCATAACTGTCTTGAAACAAAGTGTCACCAATCAACAATATTTTATATTTTGGAAAATAAAACATAACACCGCCTGGCGTGTGCCCTGGACTTTCAATTATTTCCATTGATACATCAGGCAATATTTCAACCACACCTTTTGATATATCTACCGACTTTTTATAACCATCCAGAATATGCGGCAATCCAAACATATCTAAAAAATCATTGGCATTCCCGATTAAAAAATTATCATTTGCATTCAAAAACCAATCTATATCAAAAGTTTCAGCCAATTCTGGCGCCGCCGATGTATGATCAGGATGTCCATGTGTTGCATATATTGCACGTAATTTCAGGCCACGTTCTGATAAAATACGTTCCCAATCCGCAGCACGTCCCCAAGGATCAAAAATCACACAATCAGAGCCACGTGACACCAACACAGAATTAGTGTTTTGCGGTGGTAAATGTAAAATTTCAAATTTTACATCAAGATTTTTTTGATTTTTTGCTTCCATTCGCAACAGTTTTTTTAGTTGTTTTCTTTTCAGTTGCTTTTTTACCAAAAACAATTTCCTTAATCTCGTCACCAGTCAAGGTTTCACGTTTCAGTAATTCTTGAGCCAATTTATCCACAGTCTTTTTGTTTTTGGTCAAAAGTTTAACAGCATCCGCATGTGCTTTATCTAACCAATCACGGATTTCTTTATCGACCATTTGCGCAGTTTGTTCTGATGCATTTTCCAACTGACCACGCGTTCCAAATACAGACATTTGCTTAATAGAAGACAAACCAAGTTTTGAAGACAAACCCGCCGTAGTAATTGAATAACGCGCCAATCTGGTTGCCATATCAATATCACTTTCTGCACCAGTTGTAATTTTATCAGCACCAAAGAAAATTTCTTCGGATGCACGACCAGCCAAATCAATTGCCAAACGTGCCCGAACCTCTGCAATGGTCATTGATACTTTATCATCAACTGGCAAATGTTGAACCATCCCCAGCGCATGACCACGTGGCACAATTGTTGCTTTATGAATTGGGTCAACAATATCAGCATACATAACACCAACAAACGCGTGTCCAGCCTCGTGATACGCAGTCAACTTGATATCTTCGGGACGCATTTTGCGATTTTTCTTTGGTCCCATCATAATTTTATCACGCGCTTCGTCCAAATCGGATTGTTCCACAGATTTATGCCCAGCACGAACCGCATGCAATGCCCCTTCATTTAATAAGTTTTCCAAATCCGCACCAGAAAATCCTGTTGTACCACGCGCGACATCTTTTAATTGAACATCTGGTGAAATCTTAAATTTTTTGGCATGCAAATTCAAAATTGCATCACGACCAGCCAAATCAGGTAATTCAATTTGCACCTGTCTATCAAAACGACCCGGACGCAACAAAGCAGTATCCAACATATCAGGACGATTTGTCGCACCAATAACGATGATACCTGTTTCATTTGCAAAACCATCCATTTCAATCAACAACTGATTCAATGTTTGTTCTCTGTCTTGGTCATTAAAAGAATGTGAACTACGTTTTTGCCCGATTGCATCTATTTCATCGATAAACAAAATGCAAGGCGCATTACGTTTTGCCATTTCAAACATTTCTTTGATTTTAGCAACCCCCAAACCAACGATAATACCAGAAAAATCACTACCTGATGTCGCAAAGAAGGGAACATTTGCCTCGCCAGCAATAGCGCGTGCCAATAATGTTTTACCGGTTCCAGGTTCACCTGACAACAAAACACCACGTGGCACACGCGCACCCAATGCTTTGAACTTGTCTTTATTTTTCAAGAACTCAACAATTTCCATCAACTCTTGCTTTTCTGCATCAATACCAGCCACATCAGCAAAAGTAGTCTTTGGTTTTCCTGTGGTTACCTTGGTCGGATTTTGCGCCAATAAAGTGCGACTAAGTCCGCCACTGGCCCCGCCACGCAATCCGCGGAAAATCCACAAAACGAATAACAACATAAATATTATTGGCAACCAAGTTCCCAACAATTCCAAAGTTCCCTTGGAAGAATCAATCGATACCGCAGCACCCTTTTCAGACAATTTAGTCAAAAATTCTGGGTCATAACTGATAACAGCACTAAACTTCGTTCCGTCTTTTAATACACCTGTTGCATCATCGCCACGAACACTTATGCTTTTAATATCTTCCGCACGACGCAGCACATCAGAAAAAGTCAACACCACAGGTTTATCACTGACAACAACCGGTTGTGCATTTGTTGTATTTACAGGCATATCGTGATTATTTACACCAACAAAAGTCCGTGCAATCACAACCAAAAACAACACAACGAACAGACCTAAAAACCAACTTGCTTTATCTTTTGTTTTTTTAAATACGTTTTTCATTTCTTCTTTTCCTAAAAGTTGTTCTTTCACCTTCTGGCACGACCAGAATTTGATTTTTTAATCGCCGCAAAGTACAATGTCCCAAAGTAAACTTGCAATCAGTTTGTAACTTAGATAGTGCAGCCGCCAAAGAATTCAAGCGTGGCGGATATTTATCCCCTCCTATAACCTGAATCAAAGTACCAATGAATTTTAGCCTAATATCATCACTCAGGTCAAATAGAAAAGTATCAGCAAAAACAGCACGCCGATTATTTACCACAGATTGTACCAAATCACCGACATCTGTTTCTATCTTGTCGCGCAACCGTCCCAAATTTTCAATTGCCAACAAAATTCGCGCATCTGTTATACCCAACTTTTCGTCCAACAAATACCGGTTCTGACGGATTTTTACGCGGGTATAATGCGGATCAGAATTCATTTCATCAATAAAATACTTAATATCGTTTTCATCACAATATGCACGCAATTCAGAACGATATACATCCAACAAAGGTCGCACAATTCTTACACCATCACGCATAGTTTCACGCCGCATTGCCGCCAATCCAAACAATCCACTGCCCCGACGCAAATTCATTAAAAATGTTTCAATTTGATCATCTGCCTGATGCGCAACCAACAAAGCATAAATACCATTTTCTTTGCAAAAATCAGTCATCATTTTATAACGGGCTTCACGTGCAGCATTTTCTAAACCAACTTCTGGCTTTTCATCATTCCAATAAAACACGTGACAAGGCACCCCCAGTTTTTCACACATTTCGCGCACATAGTCTGTTTCGATATCAGCCACCGCACGCAACCTGTGATTTACATGCAAACCGACAACATCCATACCCGCCAATTTACACCAATGCAACAGGCATACAGAATCCACCCCGCCACTGATTGCGACAGCCAATTTTTTGCCAGAAAATTTTTGCATATAATCTAAAAACTTTTGATTCATAGTAAGGTCATTTTATGATATAATTTCAAAAAATAAAGGAAAAACATAAATGAAACGAGAGATTAACTCTGTCGCAGTATATTGTGGTCACGAATTTGGTACTGACCCTCAATTTGCACGCGATGCTGCACGTATTGGCGAATTATTGGCCAGAAATAAAATCAGACTGATTTTCGGTGGTGGTGATGTGGGACTGATGGGAACGGTTTGCAACGCGGCTTTGGATAACGGTGGCGCGGTATTGGGTGTATCAACAACACACATTATTGCCCGCCAAGAACCTGCGCACACCGGCATTGAACTGCGTATGACAGATTCAATAAATGCGCGCAAAACAGAAATGTTTAACGAATCAGATGCATTTATAATTTTACCTGGGGGACTGGGAACATTAAACGAATTGACTGATATTATGACAATGCAGCAGATTGGCGAAACGAAAAAACCATTGTATTTTCTAGATACGAATAAATTCTGGCGCCCATTCAGCAGACTGTTCATTCATATGCAAGAATGTGGCTTTATCGAAGACGTTCATTTATATAACATACACGCGGCTACAACACCAGATGAACTGATTCATAAATTATTAAACCATTAAAAAAGGGGCAAATGCCCCTTTTTTCTTATTTTACTTCGGCTTGTTTGAATAATTCTTCAGCCTTTACCGCTTTGTCTTTGGTTTTGACATTTGTTAACATCGCATCCAAAGCCTTGCGTTCGAATAACATACCACGCAACATAGCCAAAGCATTTTGATTTTTACTGTAAAATTCAAAAATTTGCTTTGGATCTGGATAACGTTGTGCTTCGGCCCAGATTGCTTGTTGTAAATCATCACGAGTAACTTCAACTTTGTTTTTGTTACCCCACTCTGCCAAAATCAAGCCCAATTTAACGCGACGTTCAGCCTCTTTGGTTTCGGCTTTTTCGTCCCATTTATGGTCATGACCGTGTTCAGCATTGTGATGTTCGTGTTCTTGTTTTGCCATAGCCAATTCTTGTTCGACCAAGTTTTCTGGCAAATCCAATTTCACTTTATCAGCCAAAACATTCAACAATTCGTTACGCATTGCGCGTTGTGATGCATCATTATATTGTTCGTTCAAGATTTCTTCGATATGTTTTTTCAGTTTTTCAACTGTATCGAAACCAACAGATTTTGCCAATTCATCATTCATATCTGGCAAAATTTGTTTACGAACTTCGTGCAAGACTACCTCGAAACGTGCATCTTTGCCCGCCAAATTGTCAGCATGATATTCTTTTGGGAATTTCACATTTACATCGAATTTATCGCCAGCCTTGTGACCAACAATTTGATCTTCGAACCCTGGGATAAATGCCCCAGAACCCAAAACCAAATGATGTTTTTTGGTTTCGCCACCTTCAAATGCAGTATCACCAACAAAGCCTTTGAAATCGATAACGGTGCTATCGCCATTTTTAGCCTTGTATTTTTCATCCTGTTTTTCAAATGTGCTGCGGCTGCGGCGGATATTTTCCAATGCTTTGTCGACTTCCGCAGGATCCAATTGTGCAACAGGTTTTGTAACAGTAATTTTACTTAAATCAATATCTGGCAATTCTGGCAAAATATCAAATTCCAAAGTATATTCCACATCTTTGCCCATTTCATAACCAGGCAAATCAGCCTTTGGAGCGCCAGCCAAACGAATTTTCTTTTCGTCCAGATAAGCATTCAAATCACGGTTCATTAATTTATCAATTGCTTCGCCATATGCAGATGCATTGTATTTTTGACGCAAAACATTTAATGGAATATGTCCAGCACGAAAACCAGGCATTTTAGCAGTTTTGCCGTATTCAGTTAAAATTTCATCCGCAGCCTTTTGTATTTCATCAGCCGCAATCAACCCAGTCACAGAATAATGCAAATCTTTGATTTTTTCTTTTTTAAACATAGGTGAAATCCTTTTTGATTGTAATCTGCCACCGTATCTGTGGGAAAAATCCCCCAGATACGAGACATAATGGAAAAAACGAATTAACGTTTACTAAACTGAGTAGAACGACGAGCCTTGCGAACACCATAGTGTTTACGTTCAACAACACGACTATCGCGTGTCAAGAAGCCCGCAGCCTTTAATGCTGCACGCAATTCTGGTTCGCGTTTTTCCAATGCTTTGGAAATACCATGTTTAACAGCACCGGCCTGACCAGACAAACCACCACCCGCAACCATGGCGACAATATCATATTCACCATCGCGTTTTGTCACACCAAATGGTTGAGCGATAATCATTTGCAACACAGGACGACGGAAATAAGTTGCCATTGCAACACCGTTAACTGTGATATTGCCTTTACCTGGCAACAAATATACACGTGCCACAGAATCTTTACGTTTACCGGTGGCATATGTTGCGTTATTCAATTTAACATCCGCAGCGACTGCCTTTATAGTTTTTGCAGCAGCAGCCTTTGTTGTAGTTGTTTTTGTTGCTGTTTTTGCAGCAGTAGCCTTTTTAGCCGCTGGTTTTTTTGCAGTTGTTTTTTTTGCTTCTGTCATGATTAGCCTCTTTTGTTCTTTGGATTCAGGCTTGCAAAATCAATCACAACTGGATTTTGCGCACTGTGTTTATGTTCTGCACCAGCATATACGTGCAATTTTGTTAAACGTTTATCAGCCAACGCGACTGTTGTACGACGACCCATCATACGTTTAACAGCATTTTTAACCAACAATGTTGGTTTTTCTTCGCGCATTTGACCCAATGTGCGTTCTTTGATGCTGCCAGTCCAAGCAGAGTGCCAATAAAATTTATCTTTGTCAGCCTTGTGTCCGCTTAAAGCGACCTTGGATGCATTGATGATAATAACATGATCACCGCAATCCAAATTTGGTGTCCATGTTGGTTTATTTTTACCGCGCAGGATGTTTGCAGTAAAAGCCGCCAAACGTCCCAAAGTGCAGTCAGTTGCATCAATCAGATACCATTTGGCATCTAATTCGCAACCCTTTAAAGATTTTGTTGCTACCATATTTTAACCTTTTGTTTGTTAATATGAACGGCACTATTATGTACCAAGCCCGCAGAAAAGTCAAGAAAAATCCATACGGTAATATAATACCGTTATATATATAAAAAAATTCCCCATGCATGAACATGGGGATATTTTATACATCATTTAGTCTTATTGGATACCCACTGTAATTTGGTCACCATAATTTCCAACTACTTGACCACCGACAGTGCAAACGATGTCTTCGAAACCACTCTTGATTTGGTTCTTTTTGACAACGCTACTGGTAATCAAACCACCGGCTGTACCTAACACAACACCAGCGATAGAGTCCGAAGCCAAACGTGCACCGTTAAAGTTACCTTCGGCTGTTTTCCATACGGATGCATCCAAACTGCTTACGCGTTTTTCGATTGATGTAACCGCACTGGTGATACGTGCCACGTTCGCTGTTGGATCTGCAGCAACACCACTGTCAAGTCCACAGTTAGGCAGTGCATATTGTTCACGAATAGAATTCATATACACATTAAACGCTTTTCCATCACATTCTGTTGCTGCTTTTTTGCATTCCGCATCTACTTTATCCAAAGCACTCAAGACATCTTTATTTTTGGCACATTTCAAACGCATGCCGGCACGTTCAGCAGATGTTCCGTCACAATCGCACTTATCTTGGACCACAGGTGCAGATTTATCAACGCAAACACCCTTGCCATTTTCGATTCTGAACTCTTTGTTTGTATCTACACAGACGCAATTAGGTGCATTCCATTTAGCAACCGTGCCAGGCAAATCACAGCAGGCTTTTCCTTCCGGAGATGAACGACCGGCTTTACAACCACCGCCGTTACCACCGCCGCCATTGCCACCAGCTTTGTTGCCGCCGCCTTTGTTGCCACCACCATTGTTGCCACCTTTATCCTCTTCACATCTGGCATACGTATCCTTTAAAGTCGTTGCAGGTCCGGCTGGTGTCCAACCTTGTTCGCAATCAATAATAGAAATCATCCACGTACCTTCTCCTTGACATACAGCAGCACAATTAGTTGCATGTGCAGCTCCATTGTACGTACCGCTTGCCCCATTACAAGGAAATGAATTGTTGATAATAGTACCAGCCGCAACTGTATATTCTTTAGTATTAGGATCCATACATTTATTAGATTTAATTTTACATGTACCAGATTCGGAATCTACTTTATAACCATCCTTACACTTAACTGCCTTACAAAACACCTTTGGCCCCTTTCGGCATACTATCTTAAACTCTGTACCATTTGGATCATGTTCAAGACCAGAACACTCTGTTTCTGTACGAATCTTAGAAAATTCTTGACCTACTTGAAGGGTTCCAATTCCAGAAACTTCACATATCTGGTCGCCACCTATAGGTTCCCAAGCATCATTATAATCAACCAGATTTCCTTCATCACAATGGTATCTTCTTGCGTATGTTATTACACGCCCCTTCCACACGTGTCCAGCAGGCATATCTACCTCGCGATCCTCTGGACAAAAACTACCATCACATTCCCAAGCATGACCATTACCAGAATTTGTATGATTTGAATTGTTATATCCTGACACGGCCTTATCAAACTCAGCTTTCGATTCATACAAAAATTCATCATCATCTGGATCTTGATTTCCGCTATAAGTGGTCTGAACCGGTCCACAAGTACCCGCCATTGCACTATTTAAAACAAAGGTACCACCAAACATAACCGTAGCCACTGCTGGTACAATAATCATTTTCTTTACAGACATTTTATTTCCTCCCTATGTTGTGGTACTAAATTATTTTTCACCAAGCGCTGACAATATTTTGTCATAGTCATATTTTTCACATTGCTTTTGTGTATCAGCTTCATCAGCCTTCACTTTTTTGCATTCATCACGAATGGTCTTAAAGTCAGCAACAATCTTTTTATATTCAGAACTGTTGTCTTTTTTCAACACTTTCAACTGAGAAATCAACAATTCGTCACCCTGCAATGCTTTTTGTCCTTGGACAGCACCACCAATCAATTTATTTCCGAACAATTCCATCGAACCAACACCGATGGCGGCACCACCAACCGCACCACCAATTGTCGCCAATGTACGCGTACTCTTTTTAGCATCCAAAATGCGTTGTTTCAATTTTTCTTCATCTGTCCATGAACCACATGTGATTGTTTCGCCCATTCTGAAATAACGAGGTTGAATATCAGAAACATTTATCGCACTGTCATTGGATTTAACACCAACCAACACAAAGCAAACATTGTTTTGTGGGTTTTCGGTATCTTCGACCATCATAGAATAGTTAGAGGTATTACTTGTTCTGGATGCCCACACAAATGTGTTACTGACACCAACATTGTTGCTTACGCATGCCAATCTTTCTTTTTCGCGTCTATCAACAGCAGGTTGCGAATCGTTATCAACAACACTAACACCTGTAGTATTGTTAACCGGAACAGCCGCCGAACCCTTGTTAGAATTCAGTGACGAACCCAACTTGGCATTTGGTAAAACAGTGGCCCTGGCCGCGGGTTGCGCAGTTCCAACCATGGAACGCCCAGCACCAAATGCAGGGGCAGTTAATGCACATATTGTACATAAAACAAGATATTTTTTCATTATTACCTCTCTTTCCTTTATGCTCGTATTATACCATAAAAAACACATTAAAACAACATACAATTACAAAAATGTCAAAATAATTTTTATATTGTATTTGTTTATTCATGTTCCCCTATTAATTTAGATATTTCTGCATCAATGGCACGCAACCGTTCTTGGGCACGTTTTTCTTGTTCTTGGGCGCGGTTTCTTTCTTCCATTAACGCACGCGCCTTTTCCAATCTTTCTTTTGTAGAATTCGCCGCCCGAGTTTGTTCTTCTAACATTTTCTCTAATTTATTCACAGCAGCCTGCATTGAATCTTCTTTTTCTGGAATAAAATTTTTATCGTTCGGTGATTCCACAGGCACCTTTATACTGTCCGAAGGCACCTTTGTACTGTCCGATTTTGTGCGACGCTTCCGTCTTGGTTCATCATTTTTCATCAATTTCGCAAACTCTTGTAAATATTTCACATCGAACAAAACCTTGGGACCTTGCTTAACAAACCACTGTTTCGCTTCAGGATGTGAACCAATCACTTTCTTTCTATCCTGATTAAATTTTGACAGAGACTCATATCCCAATTGTGCGAACAATTCTTGCAATGAATATAACAACGGTTCAATTTTTGTGTCTGGTTTTTCAAATTGTGGTTGTGGCAATACTTTCTGTTCCTTTTGTTTTTTTGTAGCATCATAATGTTCAACAGCCGCAGACCATTTTTTCATATCTGTCATAATTTCTTTCCAATCATCATCAACCAATTGGAAAATTGTCAGTTGCTTATCCAAAAAGGTAACAGTTTCAGGATTTGGAACTGTTTTTTCTTTTTCTGATGTTAAACGCTGTAATACTTTATCAACCTGGGGACGACCTTGCTTTGTTGCAACAGCAAAACATTTTTTTAACACTTGCATTTGTTCTGGATTCATTTGACTTAAAATCTTGCGGCGATTTTCACCAATCAATATCATCATAATCGCATGCAAAGCATAAATACACGGATAATTATGTGTTGTATTTGCCACACTTGTATCAATTAATCCCAATATGCTTTCTGGTTTCTTCAGCAAATCAATAGCGGTTTCACTATCCAAACTTTCACATGCATGCAAAAGTTTATCAATCAATCCGATATCTTGCTGTTTTACATTTTGTCTTTGGCTTGCTGCTCTTTTCGCAACTTTTGCCATTTTTTTTACTTCAGGTGCCATTTTTCCCCCCATATTTGACATATATTATATCATAAAAAAAGATAAAATTTTATATATAAATAAAAAAACACCCAAAAAATTGGGTGTTATAAAATTTTAATTCATGGCGGAGATAGGGGGATTTGAACCCTCGATACGGTCGCCCGTATACACGATTTCGAGTCGTGCGCATTCAACCAGCTCTGCCATATCTCCGTATAGGCCAGATTATATATATTTCTTTTTTGTTTTCAACAATTAAACATCAAAATTGTAATTTTTTACAGACTTTACAATCGCACGCACTAATTTATTTTGATGTGCATCAGATTTTAATAATTTTTCTTCGTTTGCATTTGATAAATGCCCAAGTTCAATCAATGCCCCCGGCACCGTAGAACGCAACACCGCAAATGGTGCATGACGAATACTGGGGCCTGGCAATCTGTCAATCGAAGCATTGTCCATCGCACGCGCACAGTCGGAAGCGTATTCTTCTGATAATTCAGCCACCGCACGTTGCTGTAATGCAGACAAGGCAACACGAATTTCTTTGGAAAATTCAGAAAATCCTGTTACACCAATTTTATCCACAGCATTTTCTGTTTCGGCCAACTTTTGTGCCTCTTCGTCAGATGCCTTTTCAGATAATGTATAAACTGAATATCCCTTGGTTGCACGACTGGGGTTCGCATTGGCATGCAAAGACAAGAATAAATCCGCATGACGCTTTTCCGCAATTTCAGCCCTGTCGGCCAATTTCAAAAATGTATCATTACTGCGTGTCAAATAAGTTTTGAATCCGATTGAATCTAATTCTTTCTTTAATTTTTTTGCAACTGATAACACAACAGTTTTTTCTTTTGTTCCGCCCTTACCTATGCACCCTGGATCCTTGCCGCCATGTCCGGCATCAATAACAACCACATATTTTTTTGCCACAGTATTACTTGTTGCAGCCGCAGATGCAGTCCCCTTGGTTGATGCCACACCACCAACAAAATCCAATACCAAACGATATTCGTTATCACCATTTGGCGACAGAACCATAATCTGGGATGATTCCAGTGGTGCAACCGTTCCACTTAAATCAGCAACAACATTTAACCTGTCACCATTTTGCACCTGACTAATATTTTTAACCAATGTTCCACCAGATAATTTTGGACTGACCGAACATGCCGCTGTATTTGATAACGAAATCACCAATTGATTTTGCGGATAAGAAATATCATAAGATGGACGCAAAGATGTTTCAATAACCAAACGAGTTTTTCCACCTGGTTGTACCCCTGTTCGCATCGACAACACAGAATTTCGGCCAGCAAATGCAACACGCGGCAACATTGAAATTGTCGCAATACCCAAGCCTGACATCTTTAAAAGTGTTCGCCTTGATACCTTCATAACAGCATCATTATACCAAATTTTAATAAATAAAACAAGCACAGGCATAAAAAAACACCGCCCAATCGGGCGGCGATAAATAAAAATACTTTTTTAATTTCTGCAATGAGCAAACTGAGATGCAACCATCGTTGTTTCTGCATCTGTTAATGTCTGTACAGGAACCACATAACAACGCGTTGCATCGCGAATAATGAAAACCTTGGCACCTTTCTTGTAAGCTTCTTGCATTTGACTCATTTGACTACTGGTCAAAAATGGATTTGCAGTCAAAGGCGTGTTTGAAAGTCCAGCATTAACAACCTGTTGTGCCGTCGCACTGTCATATAAATCAGAATTTGACAAAACTTCCATCCAGAGAGATGCATATCCACTTGGTTTGATAGCATTTTGAGTAACCGTTGTCGCATCTGGGAATTTACTGTTTGTCACCAATGCCGCAGCTGTCAACAATGCCGCTGTACCAGTTGTTGAAACGGTTGCAGCACTAGGGTTTATTCGCATATTATCACCACATGCCAAATTCATACGATTGGTATAACCTGCCAAAACATTATCCACAGCAGATTGCCAATCTGCACCCTTGGAATTCACATCCAAGCCAACAACTTTCTCGGCCCATCCCCAAACATTGGCACCTACATTACCAGCATTCACAAAACGTGTTACCATTTCAGCAGAACCACCAGGAACACCAGAACCACAATAATCAGTCAATTGTGAAGTTAATTTACTGGTCGTGTCATTTCCATATGCCAAAGCCACAGAATGACAAGACATTGCCGCCTCTAACTCTTGACGTCTTTGCAAACACAAGTCTGAATGAGATTTAGACAATTTGTCAGCCATATTTGCCATAGACAAATACGACATCAAATTCTGTTGCACATATGGTGGACACAAACGCGCCGCAGTATTCAACGCACCCGTACTGTTAGCCGCATTAACATTGTATTGAGGCAATAATTGAGAATTATCTTTCTGTAAACATAACAACGCGTAATTATACAACTCACTTTCCGTAGTATACGCACAACGCCCTTGGACAATACCCGCAGACACAGTTGTTCCATCGCAATAATCTGTCAAACACTTCATGATACGTTCACTACACGCAGTTCCAACATCTAATTGTGTTGCCATGTAATAAGTTGCAATTTGATTTTGTTTATATGCATTCGCAATACCTTGCATTCCGCGACTGCCATTAGCATATGAATTTGAAACAGTATTCGAAATCAACGATGTTCCACGACTGTTTGAATTCCCTGTCACAGCGCCCGCAGACACCGCACCAGCATTACCTGCACAGAATACCAAGCCTAACAAACTACAAAAAGCAACGATGTTTTTCATATAAAAGCCTCTCTCACTTATAAAGTGATTTTATCATATTTGTGAGCATAATGCAATTAATTATTGATTTAGCAAACGAAATTGTTATCATATAAAGTATGGTTATACAAAACGAAATCTTGTCTATAATACAAAACGACATCGCCGCCGTAAGGGGGTTTCTTTGACCCAGACAAAATAAATACTGAAATATCGCAACTGGACGAACAAATAAATGATGAAAATTTATGGAACGATCCAGATTCTGCGCGCAAACTTTTGCAAAAAAAATCTTCACTAGAAAAAACATTGTCTGATTTAACATCATTGGAATCAGATTATCAAAATTTGGTTGATTTGTACCAAATGGCACCCGACGATGCCGAGGTTATAAGTGCCATAGAAGCATTGGCAAATCGTGCAAAACGCGCAAAATTTATCACTTTATTCCATGGTCCAAATGATAACAACAATGCGTTTTTATTTATACAGGCTGGTGCCGGTGGAACCGAAGCCCAAGATTGGGCGCAAATGCTGGCGCGTATGTACACCCGCTGGGCTGAACGCCATAATTTTTCATGCGAAGTTGTCGATGAACACCCAGGTGATGTTGCAGGAATCAAAAGCACAACTTTCAAAATAGACGGTGATAAAGCATATGGTTGGTTAAAATCTGAAATTGGTGTTCATCGTTTGGTTAGAATTTCACCTTTTAATGCAAATGGGAAAAGACAAACCAGTTTTGCATCTGTTGATGTTTGGCCTGATGTTGATGACAATATCGAAATTGAAATAAATGAAAAAGATTTACGCATAGACACATATCGTTCATCGGGCGCCGGTGGTCAACACGTAAATAAAACCGATAGCGCCGTCCGTATTACCCACATCCCGACCAATACAGTTGTTACCTGTCAAAATGAACGCAGCCAATTCCAAAACAAAGATATGGCTATGAAAATTTTGCGTAGCCGCCTGTATGAACTGGAATTAAAAAAACGCGAAGCCGAAGAAAACGCAGCTTTGGCCGCCCAAAAGAAAATCGAATGGGGCAGTCAAATTCGAAACTATGTTTTATATCCATATCAACTGGTCAAAGACGTTCGCACAAATGTTGAAAACACAGATTCTGGTGCAGTTTTGGATGGTGATTTGGACGAATTTATGTTGGCATATTTACAACAAAACGATTAAATTTATTCTGATTTCATAAAATCTAAAACACGTTCATCAAAAATCACATCGCGCGGTCTTAGTAATGCTGCAATATGCATATCACACGCCGCGCGGGTTCGTGACAATGCAACATAGGTTTGGCCATGTGCAAATGCCCCACGCGAAATATCAACAACAACCGCATCCAAAGTTTTTCCTTGGGCTTTATGAATTGTCATGGCATATCCCAAATTTAATGGAAATTGTTTATAAGAACCAATTTCGTGTTCTTGTAACCTGTCATTTTCATCACGAATGTATTCGATTTTTTCCCACTTTTCAGGTTTAACAGATACAATAGTATGTGCCGCGTTTAGTAATTCTACCTTGATATCCCGCGCAGTAATTTCCAAAACCCGCCCCATAGAACCGTTATGCCATTTATCACTGTTTTTAACAAAAATAACCAAGGCACCAACTTTCAATGTTAATCGCATCGGCGCCGGCACATCTTTTTCAGAAAAATTTCCCTCTAACACACCTGTGAATACGACCTCGGGCGCAGGAATTGCGCGCAAACGCGATGCATTTATATTTTCAGCCATAGCCCGATAAGGTGTGATTAAAACTGCATTTTCACGTTTTTCTGGTTCAACTATTTTACATTGGTTAAAAAAATCCAGCGCAGAACTATCGCCATCACGTAGCCGCACTAAATTTTTCAATAACTCGCCATCATTTTGCCGATAGACTTTATCAAAATAAAAACGCATAAAATCAGAACGCTGATATACATGACTATCAAAGAAATAAGCATTTTCAAAACCGTATTCTTGTTCATAATATTTTTTTGCATCATTTGTGATAACAGGTGGCAACTGAAACAAATCACCAATCGCAACAATTTGGATGCCCCCAAATGGCGCATTATCATGACGGGCATTTCGTGCCAATAAATCCATCGCATCCAACAAATCCGGCGCCACCATAGAAATTTCATCTATGATTAAAACATCCGTGGCCACCAATATATTGCGTGTTTTTGCCTTTAATTTCAAAAATTCAGGCATAATAAAATCACGTGGTTGAATTTGAAACAAACTGTGTATAGTTTGACCACCGATATTCAATGCAGACACCGCCGTTGGACACGCACAAACAATACGTTTTTTTGATGCAGATTTCAAATAATTCACAAAGGTTGATTTTCCTGTTCCTGCCTGACCTAAAATTAAAACATTACCATGCGTCCGTTCAATTGTATCAAACGCCTGCTTTTGCACACCGGTTAAAATCTGCACTAATTCAGCCATATGGCCATCGTGGCACAAAAGCATATAAAAATAAAGTATTTTAATTTTTGACTTGCGAAGCCTAAAAAAAGGTGTAATAATCGCTTTCGTGGGTTAGTAGCTCAGTTGGTTAGAGCGGAGCGCTCATAACGCTTTGGTCGTGGGTTCGAGTCCTACCTAACCCACCACTTAAAAAAATCGCACATGCTTTTGTGCGTTTTTTTATTTTGATTTTTTGGACATTATTATAAAATAAACATTATGAACAAATTTGACATAATTATTATTGGCGCGGGCGCAGCCGGTTTAATGGCGGCATCTCGTTGCACAGCGGCACATAAATCCGTTTGTGTAATTGACATGGGGGATAGCCCCGCACGCAAAGTACGGGTTTCTGGTGGTGGCAAATGTAATTTCACCAATACGCACGCCGATTACAAACATTACTTTGGACAAAACCCAGAATTTACACGCGGTGCATTGGCACGATGGACACCTGCCGACACAATAGATTGGGTAAAATCCCATAAAATTAAAATTCACGAAAAAGCCCCAGGGCAATATTTTGCAGAATCTGCAACAGATATCGTCAATGCATTATTATCAGATGCACGTGGCGCAAAATTCGAATTAAACACAACAGTTAACCGCGTAGAAAAATCAGGCGACAAATTCTTGGTACATTGCAACACCAAAAATTTTCAATGCGAAAAATTGATTATTGCAACCGGCGGAATATCTTATTCAAACTTGGGCACATCCGATATAGGCTATAAAATCGCAAAACAATTCGGTCATAAAATTATACCGCCCCGCCCTGCATTATGTGGCGTTTCAACCAAGGCTTTTGATTCCGCACTGTCGGGTATATCGATACCGGTTGAAATAAAAATTGGTCGCGAAAAAATATTGGACGATATGCTGTTCACGTATTTTGGAATCAGCGGACCTGCTGTTTATCGTGCATCAGTCCGAAATTTAGAAAATGGATTTACAATAAATTTATTACCAGAATTAGATGTATTAAAATGGTTAAAAGCACAAAAACAAACCAACGGAAAAAAACAAATAAAGACTGTTTTGGCAACAAAATTGCCAGAACGCGTTGCTGAATTTCTTGCCTTTGATACAAAAAATATAGCCGATTGGCGCGACACAGAATTACAAGATTTAGCAACAAAAATATCCAACATAAAAATCGATAAATTTACACTGCATAACCTTTTATCAGCCGAAGCCACCCGCGGTGGTGTGGACACAGCCCAAATATCATCCAAAACAATGGAATCAAAATTGTGTGATGGGTTGTATTTTATTGGCGAAGTCTTGGACATTGCTGGCGATCTGGGCGGATATAATCTGCAATGGGCTTGGGGCTCTGCACATGCCACAGAAATATAAAAAAGACACTTGAAATTCAGAGAGTTTTAATTTAAAATAGCGTCATCGTTGCGCCCATGGCTCAATTGGATAGAGCAACAGATTTCTAATCTGTGGGTTGCAGGTTCGAGTCCTGCTGGGCGCGCCATAAATAAATAACACGACCCCAGGGTCGTGTTTTTTATTTATTATGTGATTAGTTTCGTAATTAACACCACCAAAAATTGACAATTGGAAAATTTGTTAAAAAACTTGACTTTTTTATAAAAATCGTGTATAATTTATGCATCTAAACGGGCAACGTCTGCCCAACTTTCCAAAAAAGGACTTTTTATGAATATTAACGAATTAAAGGCGAAATCGCCACAGCAACTGTTAAAAATAGCTGAAGATATGGGAATTGAAAATCCATCCCAATTAAATGTACAACAACTGCGCTTTGCCGTTATGCGCGTTTATGCGATGGATAAAGATGTCGTTTTGATTGGCGACGGCGTATTGGAACGTTTACCAGACGGATTTGGTTTCTTACGCGCACCTGAAAGCAATTATCTGGCGGGGCCTGATGATTT
>CACYHY010000004.1 GCA_902774305.1 uncultured Pseudomonadota bacterium | reverse complement strand
CGAAAAATATTTGATTTTTTTCAAAAAAATTTTTGGCGGATTTCTGCGGGTTTTGGTTCGTGCTAAAAAAAATGATAATATTTTCCAAAAAAACACTTGACTTTCTTAGGATTTCAATTCATACTATGCGGGCTTTCAAGTTGAGACCTTTTCCCAACCTATGAAATTTCGCGATAACAGATAAAAGCAAGTAATTGTTTCTGGGCAAAATCGCAACATTGTTAATAAAAGCAGCTCATCAAATAAATTTTTGATGCATGTTTTGAATGTAATCAAAAATTGTTCAAGAAGAGATATGCAGACAGTTGAATTTGGAATTATCCAAACTTTGACAAAGTCAATGTGCATATCTTAGACAGGTAGTAGGTTTACATATTAAACCTCGTTAAAATACTTGTCTTGCGAATATATAATATGTAAAGACGAACTGAATTTTAAGTCAGCTTTGTTTTATTATGCACAGGACTTATGACTACAAGTTTTATTTAGAACTTGAGAGTTTGATCCTGGCTCAGAACGAACGCTGGCGGCAGGTCTTAGGCATGCAAGTCGAACGAGCGAAGCAGGGCTTGCCCTGTGGAACGAGTGGCGCACGAGTGAGTAACGCGTGGGAAACTGCCCACCACTGGGGAATAACGTTTGGAAACGAACGCTAATACCGCATACGCCCGCAAGGGGAAAGATTTATCGGTGGTGGATGTGCCCGCGTTGGATTAGCTTGTTGGTGGGGTAATGGCCTACCAAGGCGATGATCCATAGCTGGTCTGAGAGGACGATCAGCCACGTTGGAACTGAGACACGGTCCAAACTCCTACGGGAGGCAGCAGCTAAGAATATTGGGCAATGGAGGAAACTCTGACCCAGCCATGCCGCGTGAATGAAGAAGGCCTTCGGGTTGTAAAGTTCTTTTAATCGTGAAGATGATGACAGTAGCGATAGAAAAAGCACCGGCTAACTTCGTGCCAGCAGCCGCGGTAATACGAAGGGTGCAAGCGTTGTTCGGATTTACTGGGCGTAAAGCGTCCGTAGGTGGTTTGTTAAGTCAGGGGTGAAATCCCGGGGCCCAACCCCGGAACTGCCTTTGATACTGGCAAGCTGGAGCGCGATAGAGGAAGATGGAATATCTGGTGTAGGGGTGAAATCCGTAGATATCAGATAGAACACCAATGGCGAAGGCAGTCTTCTGGATCGTTGCTGACACTGAGGGACGAAAGCGTGGGTAGCAAACAGAATTAGATACTCTGGTAGTCCACGCCCTAAACGATGCCTGCTTGTTGTTGGTTTCCTTCGGGGAATCAGTGACGAAGCTAACGCGTTAAGCAGGTCGCCTGGGGACTACGATCGCAAGATTAAAACTTAAAGGAATTGACGGGGACCCGCACAAGCGGTGGAGTATGTTGTTTAATTCGATGCTACGCGAGAAACCTTACCGACCCTTGACATCTTGGTCGCGATTTCCAGAGATGGATTTCTTCAATTCGGTTGGACCAAAGACAGATGCTGTATGGCTGTCGTCAGCTCGTGTCGTGAGATGTTAGGTTAAGTCCTGCAACGAGCGCAACCCACGCCCTATGTTGCCAGCGGGTAATGCCGGGAACTCTTAGGGGACTGCCCGCGTCAAGCGGGAGGAAGGTGTGGATGACGTCAAGTCATCATGGTTCTTACGGGTCGGGCTACAAACGTACTACAATGGTGGCAACAATGGGTCGCAATGCTGCAAGGCAAAGCTAATCCTTAAAAGCCGTCTCAGTTCGGATTGCCCTCTGCAACTCGAGGACATGAAGCTGGAATCGCTAGTAATCGCTGATCAGAATGCAGCGGTGAATACGTTCCCGGGTCTTGTACACACCGCCTGTCAAACCATGAGAGTCGATTTCACCCAAAGTCGGTAGTTTAACGCAAGAGGACGCCGCCTACGGTGGAATTGGTGATTGGGGTTAAGTCATAACAAGGTAGCAGTACCGGAAGGTGCGGCTGGATCACCTCCTTTATAGAGAAAACCGTTTTCACGAAAACGGTCAACCCAAATGCGACTGTCTGAATATCTCTTTTTGATGAATTCTGGTATCAGCAGAACTAATGGCTTGAAATCAGAATACGGTTATGGGTCAGTAGTTCAGTTGGTTAGAATGTCGCTCTGATACAGCGAAGGTCGAAGATTCGAGTTCTTCCTGACCCACCATTTTTTAGATGAGGTTGAAATCAAAAATGAAAAATCATTTTTGATTCCAAATATTCCAATGAATATCCAATGGAATCTGCTTTTATAGCAATATATTGTTAATCGGTTTTTATGTCGCAAGTTAAACGAAAGTTTAATTTGTTGAACATCGTAATCTCAAAAAATATCTTTCTAACAACAAAGGATAATCACGAAAGTGATAATTCAATTTGCAAGAAAGCAAGAATCAACTAATGCTTAAAAAACTCATTAAGTTATTTTCAAGTGTTTGAGGACAATCTCTTCAAGCATAAGATAAAAAGTAACAAAGGGTGTTTAGTGGATGCCTTGGCAATCAGAGGCGATGAAGGACGTGAAAGACTGCGATAAGCCCGGGTGAGGCGTCAATATCCTTTGACCCCGGGATTTCCGAATGGGGAAACCCAATCCTTTATGGATTATCTTTGACTGAATACATAGGTCAAAGAAGCAAACGCGGAGAAGTGAAACATCTCAGTACCCGCAGGAAAAGAAAGCAACAGCGATTCCCTTAGTAGTGGCGAGCGAACCGGGACCAGCCCAGTGACCGATGTTTTAGTTAGCAAAATGTGATGGAAAGCACAACAATAATAGGTGATAGTCCTGTATGCGAAAGCTAGAATTTTGGCCCGAGAGTAGAGCCGTACACGTCGAAATGCGGTTTGAACATGGGGGGACCTTCCTCCAAGGCTAAATACTCCTGATTGACCGATAGTGAACAAGTACCGTGAGGGAAAGGTGAAAAGAACCCCGAAGGGGGAGTGAAATAGACACTGAAACTGAATACCTACAAGCTGTCAGAGCCGGTTTTCCGGTGATGGCGTACCTTTTGTATAATGAGCCAACGAGTTATTATTGCATGCAAGCCTAAGCCGTTAGGTGTAAGCGAAGGGAAACCGAGTCTGAATAGGGCGATTTGAGTATGCAGTAATAGACCCGAAGCGGTGTGATCTAGGTATGAGCAGGCTGAAAGCGGCGTAACAGTCGCTGGAGGGCCGAACCCACTAGTATGGCAACACTAGGGGATGACTTGTGTCTAGGGGTGAAAAGCCAATCGAACACCGTTATAGCTGGTTCTCCGCGAAAACTATAGAGGTAGTGTCTTAGGTGTTCGTTGCTGGGGGTAAAGCACTGAAATGGCTAGGGGGAGTAAAATCTTACCAACCCATATCAAACTCTGAATACCAGCAAATTATAGCCTAGGAAACAGTCCATCGGTGCTAAGGTCGGTGGACGAGAGGGTAACAGCCCAGACCGCCAACTAAGGTCCCCAAATAATGATTAAGTGGGAAAGTGAGTCGAGATTCCAAAACAACCAGGATGTTGGCTTGGAAGCAGCCATCGTTTAAAGAAAGCGTAATAGCTCACTGGTCTATTAGAGTTTCGGCAACGAAAATGTAACGGGGCTAAAATCATTTACCGAAGTTGCGGGTGGCGCGTAAGCGTCGCGGTAGCGGAGCATTCTGTAAGCCTGTGAAGCCGAAGGTGCGAGCCACGGTGGAGGTATCAGAAGCGCGAATGTTGGCATGAGTAGCAGCTAATCAAGGTGAGAAACCTTGACGCCGTAAGAGCAAGGGTTCCTATCCAATGTTAATCAGGGTAGGGTGAGTCGACCCCTAAGGCGAGGCCGAAAGGCGTAGTCGATGGGAACACGGTTAATATTCCGTGACCTGCTGGTGAGTGACGAATTGCATAAATTGTTTGACCTTATTGGATTGGTCAGGCAGTGAAGCAGCTCCAGGAAATAGCCCCAGCGTATAGATCGTACCCAGAACCAACACAGGTGCTCGAGTCGAGTAGACTAAGGCGGTTGAGAGAACTATGTTGAAGGAACTAGGCAAAATGCATCCGTAACTTCGGAATAAGGATGACCTGTTTCAAGGCAACTTTAATCAGGTGACACAAACTAGGTGGGGGCGACTGTTTACTTAAAACCCAGGTCTCTGCTAAATCGTATAAGATGACGTATAGGGACTGACGCCTGCCCAGTGCTGGAAGGTTAAATTGAGGTGTGCAAGCACTGATATGAAGCCCCAGTAAACGGCGGCCGTAACTCTAACGGTCCTAAGGTAGCGAAATTCCTTGTCGGGTAAGTTCCGACCCGCATGAATGGCGTAACGATCTCCACACTGTCTCCAACATAGACTCAGCGAAATTGAATTCTCGGTGAAAATGCCGGGTACCCGCGGCTAGACGGAAAGACCCTATGAAGCTTTACTGCAGTTTCGTACTGGCACTAGGACTCATTTGCGTAGGATAGGTGGGACGCTTTGAAGGGCGGATTTTGGTTCGCCTGGAGCGGTTGGTGAAATACCACCCTGATGTGTTTTAGTGTCTAACCCGCGTTCTTGAAGCAGGGCGGGGGACAGTGCGTGATGGGCAGTTTGACTGGGGTGGTCGCCTCCCAAAGTGTACCGGAGGCGCGCGAAGGTTTGCTCAGGCTGGTCGGAAATCAGCCGGTGAGTGCAATGGCAAAAGCAAGCCTGACTGCAAGGGGGACACCCCGAGCAGAGACGAAAGTCGGTCATAGTGACCCGGTGGCTCCGCATGGAAGGGCCATCGCACACGGATAAAAGCTACTCTAGGGATAACAGGCTGATGCTACCCAAGCGTCCATAGCGACGGTAGTGTTTGGCACCTCGATGTCGACTCATCGCATCCTGGGGCTGGAGCAGGTCCCAAGGGTATGGCTGTTCGCCATTTAAAGCGGTACGTGAGTTGGGTTAATAACGTCGTGAGACAGTTAGGTCCCTATCTACCGTGGGCGTTGGATATTTGAGTGAACTTGACCTTAGTACGAGAGGACCGGGTCGAACGAACCTCTGGTGTACCTGTTGTCGCGCCAGCGGCACTGCAGGGTAGCTATGTCCGGAACAGATAACCGCTGAAAGCATCTAAGCGGGAAGCTGGTCACAAGATAAGATATCCCCATTAGTTCAGTTCTAGACTAGGACATTGATAGGCTGTGTGTGTAAGCCCTGTGAGGGGTTTAGCTTAACAGTACTAATCGAACGATTGACTTTTTATCTTATCGTTTGTTTAATCAAACGATATTATGCTTGAAGAGATTGTTGATTTATAAAGTTACGATGTTGCTGGATTTAATTCTGGTGATTATAGAGCGGAAGTCACCCTCTGTTCCATCCCGAACCAGACAGGGAAACTCCGTATCGCCGATGGTACTTTGGCTTAAGCCACGGAAGAGTAGGTCGTCGCCAGAATTAAGTCCAGACGGACATAAAAACCGAAATTTACCCCATCAAATGATGGGGCTTTTTTTATGAAAAATTTATGGTATAATGTCTAAAAAAAAGGGGAAAATATGCATAAAATCATAATACTTTTATTGGTTGTTTTGCTTGTCGTGGTTGGTATTGTTTTTGTCAGGACTAAAACAAACTATACGAATTCTGCTGATGCTGTAACGGGTGAGTGGTATTGGGAAAAATTTAGCGAAGAAGAAATTCAATCTTGGTCAAAAATGTTTATGGTTGAAACAGGTGAAGTCATAAAAAAATGGCAAGATGCCGGTGTAAAACATGTGTTGGATGTTGGTGCCGGTCAGGGGCATTATTCAATGCGTTTTGCTCGTAATGGTTTTGATGTAGATGCATTGGATATAAATGATTTTAGCATGCAACGCTTAGAACGTTTGGCCAAAGAACAAAAGCTGAATATAAAAACAACAACTGCCGATGCCCGAAAAATGCCTTATGCTGATAACACATTTGATGCGGTATTTGCGATCCAAGTGGTAAATTTACTGGGATGCGACAATGTTGTGCCAATGTTGAATGAAATTTGTCGTGTTTTGAAACCCAATGGTCAAATTTGGTTTACATTAGATGCTATGGAAAATATGCAAAAACACGATATCAGTAAAAGTTCCGCGTCTTTACCAAATGATAGATATAGTATGGAATATTGTTTGTTTGACAACGAAAAAATACAAGAAATGATTATGCCAATCATGGATGTAAAAAATATTTTCAAAACAACATATATAAATCCGCAAACAATGGATACATTTATGACAAAATATGGAATATTAGGTGTGTGTAAAAAATAAAACAAAACCGCCCATTTGGGCGGTTTTTTATTGCAATATAAAGACTTTTATAATACCTTACCTATAAATTAACAAAAAGGAAAGAAAATGTCTGATGAAAATATAACACCAGAATTGGTTAATGAAATGGCTTGTAATGCAATAGCTTTTCAAAAGAATCCATTAAAAACATGGGTTGATGTAAAAAAAATAGATCCAACATTAACAAAAAGCCATGAAAATGCATGGAAATATGAGAATCCTATTTTATTCGTCTTGTATGAAAGCGGCAAAATAGTTTACGATAATAAAATATATCATATGAATGAACAAACACGTAATGTTCTTCTGAAAACTTTAAAAGATCAAGAGAAAGCAGCAAAACGTAGAGAATTGGGGCATATGCTTAGATATACAATTGCTGTGGGGACAACTGTTATAGCAGTTATAGTAATTGCACACAGCATAAATAAGGCAGTGAAGTCAAACCAAGATGAAAAAGAACAGCCAACTGAAAAAGTCCAATCTGTTAAAAATCCCGCATTAAATCCAGCGGATACAGTTGTTGCAAAAAGTCTATTGCAAAGATAATTGAATAAAAACCGCCCCTCTGTTCTAACTTTCGAAAATTTAGTGAAAGCAAGATAGAGTTTTGTGGGCGGTTTTTTTGTTAAAATATGCAATATAAGTTTTTTATAAAATACTTGACAAATAATGTTTATAGTATTATATTTACAAGGAAGAATAACGGAGACTTATATGAAAACGTATAAAAAATTGATGTATGGTGGTGGTTCGGTATTAGTAAACTTATTAGAAGAATATGTGGATTATGATATCGAATGTTCCAATGATGGAGTGACAACAGTTGTTGGCGGTGTTGTTTTGCGCAAGGTTTTGACACCCGGGGATTCTGGTCCTTTTGCTGTACAATTTACTGCTGATGGTGGCGAGATTCATTTTAACTGTTTTGAAACAAGCAGCAAAACAGGTGTTATGCCAGCAAAAAAATTCTCAATTGAATCAAATAGTTTAGTATTTGATTTGTTGCGTGAGGTAGATGCACGTTGTCGTAAAGAATATATAAAAAGACAACAAGAACTTGTTAGATAAAAATAAAAAACCGCCCCTCTTTTCTAACTTTCGAAAATTTAGTGAAAGCAAGATAGAGTTTTGTGGGCGGTTTTTACAACGCCACCAATACTTTTGGGTTATCGGGGCATTGCTGGTCTTTATGACCCCCGTGCCCTAAGCAATACTTTTGGGTCGGCTGTGTTATCAAAAGACAAGTATATTATGTATTATTTTTTCTAAACGTGCCATAGGGACATTTTCCGCAGTTTTTTATTGCAAAATCAAAAATGTATTCTATAATTTCCCTGCGCGAGAGAGAACAAATAAAGGATACGTAAATGAAAAAAATTATTTTGGTTTCCCTTGTGTTTGGTTTAATTACAAATTCTGCATTTGCAACATATTACAAAACAACAACTTCTAATTGCAGTGATGCCGCTATGTTGGCAAAATTAGACAAGGCAACAGCCGAACATCGTGCAGTTATTACCGAAGTTTCTTGTGATTATACAGTTCCAAAAGTAACTCATGTTATTACACCTGCACCAGTTGTTGTAAAGAAACCTGTTATTCATCACTATGTTGTTAAACCACGTCCTGTTATTGTCGAATATGTACCGGTTACAGTTGTTAGTGTTGAAGAAGATTCTTGTGCTTGTGTAACTTGCGGTTGCTAAGTTTTAAGGGTTTTTGTTTATGGAAGGAAAAAGACGCACTGTTGTTGAAGAACGGCAAGAAGCAGTTGATTTTTTGATAAATCACAGTGATTCTTGTGTCGTGTCGGACGATATGCGTACGTTGTCTTTCCAAAATGTAGAAATAATAAAATCTTTATGCAAGATAACCGACAGATATGTTTCTCGTAAAGACGAATACGGTAATGTATATAACTATTTTTCGATACGCAGTTATCAAGGCAGTGTATTAACATTAACAACCGCGGTGTTATCAGATAGTGTTGCACCAGAAATTGAAAAACTTTATAAAATTGCTATTGCAAATAAACAAAAAGCAAAATAACAAAAAAACACCGGTAAATGCCGGTGTTTTTTTTGAATAAAAGGAGTGCAAAACTTAAATTATAAAAAATATTAAAAAAGGCCGGTAAATATCGGTAAAAATAAAACAAAAAAAAATTAAAAAAATTACTTGCAAAATGGCGTTTTGACCTGCATAATTTTTTAGCAAAAATTAATCAACATTAAAGGAGCAACCATGAGTCAAAAATGGGTTTATACTTTCGGAAATGGTAGTGCCGAAGGTCGTGCTGATATGCGCAATTTGCTGGGTGGCAAAGGTGCAAATTTGGCAGAAATGAACTTGGTTGGTTTGCCGGTGCCTGCGGGCTTTACGGTAACGACCGAGGTTTGCACATATTATTATGAAAATGGTAATACTTATCCGTCCGATTTGATGGATCAGGTAAAAGCCGGTATTGCACATATTGAAAATATTATGGGTAAAAAATTCGCAGATATGGAAAATCCATTATTGGTATCTGTACGCAGCGGTGCTCGTGTTTCTATGCCTGGTATGATGGATACAGTTTTGAATTTGGGTTTGAATGATGAAACAGTCAAGGCATTGGCAAAACATTCTGGTAATGAAAGATTTGCATATGATTCATATCGTCGTTTTATCATGATGTTTTCGGACGTTGTGTTGGGTGCTGATATCAATTTGTTCGAACACAAATTGGAAGAAATGAAAGAATCCAAAGGTTACAAAGTCGATACAGAATTGACAGCTGATGATTTGAAAGAATTGGTTGAACAATTCAAAACAATCGGCAATGAAATTGGCAAAGTATTTCCACAAGATCCATGGGAACAGTTGAAATTGGGTATTGGTGCTGTGTTTGGTTCTTGGATGTCCAAAAAGGCTATTACATATCGTAAATTGAATAACATCCCAGGCGATTGGGGAACCGCTGTGAATGTTCAGGCAATGGTGTTTGGAAATTCCGGTGATGACAGTGCGACTGGTGTATGTTTCTCTCGTGATCCAGCCACTGGTGAAAACAAATACTATGGTGAATATCTGATTAATGCCCAAGGTGAAGACGTTGTGGCTGGTATCCGTACTCCACAGCCAATGAGCAAAGACGATTCCGGACGTACATCTTTGGAAGAAGCAATGCCAAATGTCTATAAAGAATTGTGTGATGTTCGTGAAAAATTGGAAAAGCACTATAAAGACATGCAAGATATGGAATTCACAATTGAACACGGTAAATTATGGATGTTGCAATGCCGTAACGGTAAACGTACTGCGGCTGCGGCTGTTCGTATGGCTGTTGAAATGGTAAACGAAGGTTTGTTGACCAAAGAAGAAGCAATCTTGCGCGTTGGTGCAGACCAATTAAACCACTTGTTGCATCCAATGTTGGATCCAAAAGCAGAAAAGAAAGTTATTGCAAACGGATTGCCAGCGTCCCCAGGTGCCGCAGTTGGTCAAGCCGTATTTAATGCCGAAGATGCTGAAAAATGGGCATCCGAAGGTAAAAAGGTTATGTTAATCCGTTTAGAAACATCCCCAGAAGATATTGCTGGTATGAACGCTGCCCAAGGTGTGATTACTGCACGTGGTGGTATGACATCACACGCGGCTGTGGTTGCACGTGGTATGGGAACACCATGCGTATCCGGATCAACGGATATTAAAATTGACTATGCATCTAAAACAATGACATGTGCATGTGGTGTTGTTATCCACGAAGGCGATTGGGTATCTATCGATGGTGCACGTGGTGAAATTATCGAAGGTGCAATCCCAACAGTGTCTGCACAATTGACAGGTAACTTTGGAACATTGATGCAATGGGTTGATGAAATCAAAGATTTGGCAGTTAAAGCAAATGCTGAAACACCAAAAGATGCAAAACAAGCACGTGATTTCGGTGCCCAAGGTATCGGTTTGGCACGTACAGAACACATGTTCTTTGACCCATCCCGTATACAAGATATGCGTGAAATGATTTTGGCTGATGATGAAGCCGGTCGTCGTGCTGCATTGGCAAAATTGTTGCCATATCAAAAAGCAGACTTTATCGAATTGTTCAAGATTATGGATGGTCTGCCAGTCACAGTTCGTTTGATTGACCCACCTCTACACGAATTCTTGCCACATACAGAACCAGAAATGCAAGAATTGGCAAATCACATTGGTAAATCTTTGGAATTCGTAAAAGCACGTTCCGAGGCTTTGCGTGAATCTAATCCAATGTTAGGTCATCGTGGTTGCAGATTGGCAATTACATATCCTGAAATTTGCGAAATGCAAACACGTGCGATTTTGTCTGCTGCAATTGAATGCAAAAAAGCTGGCGTTTCTGTTCATCCAGAAATCGAAGTGCCTCTTGTTGGTTCTAAGAAAGAAGTTGATATCGTTAAATCTGTTATCGATGCAACAGCCAAAGCATTATTTGCAGAATGTGGCGAAGAAATCGCATACACTGTTGGTTCAATGATTGAATTGCCACGTGCTGCGGTTTTGGCGAACGAAATTGCAGAAAGTTGCGAATTCTTTGAATTTGGAACAAACGATTTAACACAAACAACATTGGGTATGTCTCGTGACGATACTGGCAAAATCTTGGATGAATATCGTGCACGTGGTGTGTATGTTGCTGACCCATTCGCATCTGTCGATCAATTGGGCGTTGGCTTGTTGATTAAAGATGCTGTGGCCAAAGCACGCGCAACCAAGGGCAACAATATCCATCTGGGTGTTTGTGGTGAACATGGTGGTGATCCTGAATCTATTACATTCTTCCATCAATGTGGATTTGATTCAGTATCATGCAGTCCTTTCCGTGTGCCAATCGCACGTTTGGCAGCAGCCCAGGCAGCTGTTAAATTCCCACGCAAAAAATAATTTTTGCGGAAAAATTAAAAAAACTCTCACGATTGTGAGAGTTTTTTGTTATAATATAATCTACGAAAGATTTAGTAAATGGATCAAAATATGACAAACAAAAAAGTTCAAGTTTTACCAACATCACTTTGGAAATTTTATTTAAAATACGCTTTTCGCGGATATTGGTGGATAATTGTTGTGTGGGCGATTATATCGTTGGTAATGCAATTTGATAATGTGTTGTTCCCCTTTTATCAAAAATGGTTGGTGCAATCATTAGAAACACCAATTCCAGAAGGTTTAACATGGTTACAACATATTTTACCGACAATAATTTTGATTGTGGTATTGGATATATCTTTGATGTTATGTTTGATATTGCGTTGGTTTTTATATAATCATTGGGCACCATATGTTATTCAAAAAATATCAACAGAATTGACGAATTATACTCAATCCCAGAGTATGTCTTGGTGGACATCGCGTTTGCCAGGAAAGGTTAATCAGCAAATCGCATATGTTCAAGCATTTCCCGAAATGATAAATATTATTTGGTGGTCTGTATGTGTTTTGATAACAATTATTGTAAATTCTGGGATGTTATTTCGTGTAAATTTGTATGTCGCAATTATGTTTTTATTTGCATTTGCGTTTCGTGTATTGTTCGCGTTGGGAATGCGTAAAAAATTAAAAACTGCATCAGAAAATAAAGCAAATGCCCAAAGCACATTGTCTGGAAAATTAGTAGACAGTTTGTCGAACTATTCCATTGTTAAATCTTTTTCTGGTGCACACCGCGAAGAAAAATATTTGGAATCACATCGTAAAAAACAAATCGACACATCGGTTCGCTTCTCGTTTTTAAATAGAATTTTTTGGGGAATTCCCGGTGCATTATGGAGTGTGTTTTTTGGCGGAACATTATTTTTCTGTTCGGTGTTATATTATCGTGGCGAAATGACAATTGCAGATATTGTATTTACAATCGGTGTATTTTTTGCGGTTATGGGTGCAATCGGAGGCTTGATAAACCAGATTCCTGATATTATTGATAAAGTCAGCAGTGCATCAAAATCATATCGTGAATTAGCAGGCGATATTGATGTTGCCGATATTGACAATGCGCCTAATTTACTTGTTTCGCGCGGTGCTATTGAATTTCGTGATGTGTCGTTTAAATATCGTCGTAAATATGTTTTGTGTAATTTTAATTTGAAAATAAAACCGGGTGAACGTGTTGGTATTGTTGGTTTGTCTGGTGCAGGAAAAACAACACTGGTAACTTTATTAATGCGTTTTTATGATCCAAATCATGGTTCTGTTTTGATTGATGACCAAGATATCGCAAAAGTTTCACAAGATTCACTACGTGAAAATATTTCATATATTCCCCAAGAACCAACAATGTTCAACAGAACAATATGTGAAAATATTGAATATGGTCGTCTGGGTGCAACATTAAAAGAAATTAAAGAAGCAGCACGCGAGGCATCTGCTGATACATTTATAAATAGCACCGAGAAAAAATATAATTCATTGGTTGGTGATCGTGGTATTAAATTATCCGGTGGTCAACGTCAGCGTATTGCGATTGCGCGTGCATTTCTGAAAAATGCCCCAATCTTGATTTTGGACGAGGCAACTTCTGCCTTGGATTCTGAAACCGAAATCGCAATTCAATCTGCATTTGACAAATTATCGGCTGGACATACAACATTGGTTATTGCACATCGTCTTTCAACATTGCGTAATATGGATAGAATTATCGTTCTGGATAAAGGCAAGGTTATTGAATCTGGAACACATAATTCATTATTGCGTAAAAAGGGGCTGTATTCCAAATTATGGAAAATGCAGTCTGGCGGATTTTTGCAGGAAAAATAAAGTTGTTGACCAGGGTTTCAATAAAGTTTTATGATTATAAATGTAGGAAAACAATTTTAACCAAGGGGTAAAAAATGAAAAAATTAGTTTTGGTAAGTTTAGTATGCGTAATGGGTGCGGTATCAAACGCAAATGCTGGTTGGTTCAGTGATTTGTTCAAAAAAGAAGCAGAACCACAAACATTAAGCGAGGCCTGCAATTCTGATGATATTACATCAATCTGCCCAGAAATTGCGTTGGGTCAAAAGACATTGACAGAATGCTTGTCTGAAAATGTAAAATCTTTGTCCAAGAAATGTTCAAAGTTTGTTAAAAAATCAATCAAAGAAAACAAAGAATTGATTTTTGACCAAAAAGATGGCGCTACCAATGCTGTGACTGAACAAGTTCAAAATGCGAAAGATGCTGTCGCAGAAAAGAAAGCGCAAAAAGAAGAAGTAAAAAAATCTTTCAAAAGTAAAAAAGCTGAAATTAAATCCACAGCCAAAGCTGCAGGTAAAGAATTGAAAGATACAGCCAAGGCCGTCAAAGATGATGCTGTTGAAACAGGTAAATCTATGAAAGAAATCGTAAAATAAAAACATAGTTTATGAACTGTATATACACCCCATAATTTTATATTGTGGGGTGTTATTTATTTGCATAAATTTTGTAGTTTAAACAATCAATTTTGCTCTTTACACACTCAAATCAAAAATGGTATAATAACCATAAGTGAAGGTTTAAATATAAAAAAATGGCGGATTTAAGCCGTTTTAGGAGAGCTCTATGAAAAACCAAAAAATAACAGATGCATGCAAGAATGCTATAGGGACTGTATTTTTGTTAGTCAGTGGTCTGCTGATGTGGTCGGTGTTTTCTGATATGAAGGCATATGGTGACCCAATTGCACCAACCGCGGTTGCTGCGCCACGTGTCAGTCCTGCGCGTATGGCATCTTCACGTAATACAACCACCGCACGCAGCACAGTTGCTCGTACGGGGGCATCGCGTTCTACACTGGGTACAAAGTCTTCTAATGCGCGTAGTATAAAAACACGTAGTATCAGTGTACGCAGTAATGATGGTTCTGTACAAAATGTTAAAAAATCAACTCGTTCAACTGCGACAGTTGCGCCACGTTCAATCGCGGCACGTGGAAATGCTGATAATACCACAATGCGCGGTGTTGCATCGCGTTCAACACAACGTGTGGTTGCACGTACTGCGACAACACCTTCGCGTGTAAGTTTGGTTGGTGCGGGTTTGCGTGCTTCAACTGGCACAGGGGTCAGTGTTTCTTATCTGACAAATAAATTATACACAGGTAATTATTCCAATATTATTGATTCTACGACAGGTATGATTTCTGCTGATGCATACAGTACATGTTTGGAAAGTTATTACACATGTATGGATGAAATTTGTACAGCGCGTAGTGATACCAAGGGCAGATGCTCTTGTGCTGGGCGTGCAACGAATTTCTTGAATGCTGAAACAGAATTGGAAAAGGCAAACGAAGAACTTATCAGTTTGTCTGGTCAATTGGCGTTGTTGATTTCAACCAAAGGTAAAGATGTCAGCGAGGCTTTCAAATTGACTGACGCTGAAAAGGTTATGAATTGTGTATCTTATAAAGATATGATAAATCAATACGGGGGAACATCCGCTACGGCTGATGCTAACAAAGTGCAAGAATGGTGTTATGCCCACGGATTTTATACATCAACGTGTGCAATGCCAGATTATTGTAAAGACTCTGGTACGAATGGCAATGATTTCGGGTTTGATATCGACAAAATCGATGGATCATCATCTGATATATTGGCATCATTAAAGGCTTGGGCAAATGCCAAAGATTTGGCAAAACAATTCCAAGAAAATGATGATGATTTGTTGACAAGTTATACTGCTGTTGCGGGTGTTGTAAATGGTTTGGCTGGTATTAACGCGACAACTGAAACAACAACAACAGATTTGGATACACTTGCAAACAAATGGGGATATGAATTATTCCAATATGCCCATAATAATGTTTGTGGTCGTGTCTTGGATTCTTGCTTTAACGGAATTTACGAAGGTTGTGGAACACCACCAACGGTCAAGGTGAATAATTCTACGGGTGGTACAACAACAGCTACATTATGTGCAAACAATGCTACGTCAAATTGTCCATTTAACTATAACAGCAAAGTTGCAATCTCATCAGATGGCGAGGTTGAATTGAATGAACGCGGTTCTACAAATGCGACAACAAAGTCTTCTGCTGCGTGTTTTGGTTATTCAACAAGTACAACAACATCTGGGACAACATCAACAACTGACCCATACGCATCATTGCGTGGACCTGTGGCTGATGCACGTCGCAGTATTATGCAGAAATATTTGTTAGATGCCAATGCTGCTTGTGATGCATACGGTACTGCGTTAAAGAACACCGCACAAAACATCAATTACCAAAAGATTGCTGCGGAACAGGCATTACGTCAAAAACGTATGCAGTTCTATACCGAAGAACAAGAAAAAGTCAAATCTGATGCTGTTGCGGCTATTACGAACTTTAATGAATGTATCAGCGAAATTTGGGATTGCTATACAGAAAACGAGGATGAAGAAAATTGGTCATCCGCACGTATTAAAACATACTGTGCACAGGTTTCCAATGTCCCTCATTGTTATGAACCGATGATTTGCGATATGTCACCACTGATGGCAAATGCTATAATTGACAAAGATGATCTTGAAAGATGTTCGTTTGATTCAGATTATACAAAGAATACATGTCGAAATGTTGTGACATTAAACGAAATCTTGTACAGGGCATCTAATGCAACAAATCCATACAGCGATGCAGAATTGATGCAGATTGCTCGTGGTCAAAATGCCAATGCCAGATCCTATGATATCCGTGAGGCCTGTTTGTTAAAGGCGTTGGGATGTGATGCCGGAGACACAAATGATGGCAGTCAAGGATGCTTAAGAAGCTGGAAAAAGCCGACAAGTACAGGTGATTAAGATTAAAAACCCGACTGAAAAGTCGGGTTTTTTATAGTGTTTATACCAAAATCTAAATTTTTGTTATTAAAAATGCATTATTGCATAAAAGTTTCGACAAAACCCTTGACAATTTATAAAAAAATGTTAATCTTTGCATAAAGTTTTAGACAAAATGTCAAAACAAAACAAGAACAATAAAGCGTAAAGGTCTAAAAATGGGCAATTTTGCAATCTTTCAAACTGGTGGCAAACAATATCGTGTCCAAGCCGGCGATACAATCAAGGTCGAAAAAATCAGCGCTGATAAAGATGTTGAATTCGATAAAGTCTTGATGGTTGGCGACAAAATCGGCAATCCATATGTCGAAGGTGCACGTGTTATTGCAACTGTTGTTGAACAAAAACGCGATGATAAAGTTTTGGTGTTCAAGAAAAAACGCCGTCAAAACTATCGTCGTACCAAGGGTCATCGTCAATACCTGACCGTATTGAAGATCAAGGAAATCAAGGGCTAGTTCCCGCCAAAGGAGTTAAATTATGGCACACAAGAAAGCTGGTACCTCTACTTCGAACGGACGCGACTCTGCGGGACGCAGATTAGGCGTTAAAAAATCCGGTGGTGCACGTGTTATTCCTGGCAATATCATTATTCGCCAACGTGGCACAGCCTTCCATCCTGGATTGAATGTCGGTATGGGTAAGGACCACACAATATTTGCCAAGGTTTCAGGTACTGTGAAATTTAAACGTGGTTTGAATGACCGCAAAACAGTTTCTGTTGTTCCTGATACAGAAGCAAAATAATAAAAAAATAATATTAAAACACCCAGCAGTCGCTGGGTGTTTTTTTACTCTTTTTTCTGTTCCTAAAATATGATATAATTATAGGTAAGTATGAGGAACATTTTTTTATGTTTTTTAACGGTGATGTTGTTCGCCCCCTGTGATTTGCTTGCATCAGGGGTTGTACGTTCTACATCACGAAATGAAACAAATGCGGATTCTGTCCGTGTTGCGGCGCCTGTTCGAACAGGTTCTAATCGTTCAAACGCAAGTTCCACATCAAATCGTTCTGAAAAATCTGCATCCAGAGACAAAAGTGTTTCTGCGCGTGCAACTGCAATATCTAATACGGCTGTGCGTAATATTAATGCATCTGGGGTTACATCCAGAAATGCTGATAAAGCGCGTTCTGGCACAAATGTAAAACAACGTCATATGTCATCATATGCAAACGAAATGTCGGTAATTCCTGAAAGTATGCGCAGGGCAAATGTTGAACGCAGTATTGCCAGTCGTGTCGCAATATCTGGAAAAGATAAAAAAGTTACAGCCCAAGATGTCGCCGATGCCAAAGATTTATTGGAACAAACGGCTAATTTGAATAAATCTTGTCAGGAACAATATAACGAATGTATGGACCAGTTCTGCGCAGTTGTTGATGCAAATCAGAAACGTTGCAGTTGTTCTGCAAATCTGGCTAAATACACAAATGTTCAAAATGCTGTTACAAATGCAAATAATGAATTAAATCAGGTTGCACAACGTATTCGTTATGTTGGATTATCTGCTGATGAAATTCGTGCGATTATGACAGAAACCGAGGCCGAGGCTGAATTGGATAACACACGTGATACATCTGAAACGCGCAGTATGTTGTCAAAGATAGAGGCTTTAATCCAAGATCCAACAACCAAGGTTAGTATGGTTGGTGATAATGAATTTGGTCTGGATTTAGATTTGGATTTTTCTGATACCACAGATATATTCAGTTTAGATTTCTTGAATGGTGATAATGATGGTATTTCCAGCAAACGTGGAACTGCATTATATAATGCTGCGAAAAAACGTTGCAAAACAATTTTGAATAATTGTACTGATGTTGGCGCAACATCAACCCAGATTACAGGTAATTATGATTTGGCGATTGATAAAGATTGTATTGCCTATGAACAGGGATTAAAAAAGATGAACGAAACACTGCAATCTAATGTGCGCAGTGCTGGTTTAATGTTGCAAAAGGCGCGTTTGGCCGTATTACAGAATAAAAATCAATATGATGCCAAAGGTTGTATCAGTGCGCTGGAAACCTGTATGACTGATGATATGGTTTGTGGTTCTGATTATATGAAATGTTTGGACCCAACTAAAAGATACATAGATGAAAATGGTAAGGTGGTTTTGGGTCAAGATATCACGAATATCACAGATTTTATGGAAGACTTTAATAATGCAGCAATTGATAGCGCAAAGTTGTCCAGTGCAAATACATTGACTATTAACGAGACAACATGTAAAGCTGCCAATAATAGAGATGGAACATGCGTGATGAAACACCTGTTAAATAAAATTGGAACAGGTTCAACTGTCAAAGATGGCGGTTTGTGTCGTGCGGTATTAGATAAATGTCAACAGTACACATATAATCTGTCAGGCAACAAATATAACGCATTTAATGATGTTGTTGTGAATTATATTCAACGCGCAATGGTAAGTATAAAATCGGCGCAACAACGTGTTATTTCAGATTATGCTTCCAGTTGTATGACAGACGTTGCATCATGTTATAATCAACAGGTAACACAAGTAAATTCTTGGTCTTCGGTGGCATCAGTTTCCAGTATCAAGGGTGTTATGACTGGTGCATGTCGTAATGTTGCGTTGACTTGTGCTTATGCTGTATTTGCTAATATGTGCACAACTGGTGAAGCCAATGCGATGAATTGGGTAATGCATGTTGAAGATCCAACGCAATTAGATACTACACCGACCAATTGTACTCCATGTGATACGGAACATCAATCCACATGTATCGAGGGTATTTCTGAAATATTCTATCAATCATTGTTGTGTCCAGAAAATTCCACATATAATTCTACTTGTGCGAATGCCGAGAATTCACCTGTCAATCGTTTGATAGAAGGTTGTGTGAATACACAATGTAAATGTAATGCAGGTTATACTTCTTGGAATGGTTCGTGCTTGTCCAGTTGCGCCAGTGACTATTACCGTGATGAATATGGTACTTGCAAATCATGTGATACAGATTGCAGTAGCAAGGCAAGTTTGCAAGATAAGACAAATACTAATTCAGGTGGTAATAATGGTGGTACCAATAGCGGAACTGGTACAGAAGGCGGTGACGATAATACAGGTGGTAGTGGTAATACCGGTGGCGATAACACAGGCAACAGTGGTGATACCGGTGGTGGTAGCGGCACAGGCGGTAGTGGCACTGGTGGCGGAAGTTTACCAGGCAGTGGTACCAATAATGAGACTCCTGATATTAGTGGAGGACTTACAGAGCCTGCACTCAATGGTATAGGTGATATACAAGAACCTTAATATATTATTTGTTAATAGCATCCATAAAAGCATTATGATTGTCTATTTCTTCTTGGTGCGCTGGGAAGTGGCGCTCTGGGAAATTTGCACCAATTTTTGGATGTTTTAATAAAGCTTCATGCTGTTGTGCAATTACATCATTAATATCTGGGGCAGGCGAAGTATTTTCTAGTTCCAGAAATACTTTTGCTAAAATTTCAGCGTCAATCAAAGCACCGTGGGCATCAGCACGCGCAGTAAGTGGCACACCAAACCATTTTGCCAAAGCATCTAAAGTATATGCTTTTGGACCAAAAACACGATTACGCGCAATAACAATGGAATCTAATTGTTGTTCCCGTGAAATTTGCGGTAAACCCAATTTTGTTAATTCAAAATTTATAAACGGAAAGTCAAAATCAAATCCATTGTGTGCGACAACAGGACTGTCTTTGATAAAGTCTAAAAATTTTGGTGCAATCTCTGACATTTTTGGTTTATCTTCCAGAAATGCATTTGAAATTTTATGAACCATATATGTTTCAGGTGGAATGATTTTGCCTTCTGGATTTATATATTCGTGAAAAGTATTTTCTGTTAAAATACCATCGACCAATTCAACCGCACCAATTTCAATACAGCGGTCGCCACGTGTCCATTCAAACCCAGTCGTTTCAATATCAAAACATATAATTCTTGCCATAATTCCACCTTAAAAAATCTGATTGAGATAAACAAGTTTTTTGTATTATAATAAACCCGTGAAATTAAATCTAGAAAATCTTAACGAAGACCAAATTAAAGCCGTAAAACATACCGAAGGCCCATTATTAGTGTTGGCTGGGGCTGGAACTGGTAAAACACGAGTGTTGACAACCCGTATTGGGTATATTTTATCCCAAGGTCTGGCAAAACCATGGCAGGTTTTAGCACTGACTTTTACCAATAAAGCCGCAAACGAGATGAAAAACCGTATAGATGCAATGGGTGAGGGGGTATTTTATGCTCGGGATATTTGGTGTGGCACATTTCATTCAATTTGTTTGCGTATTTTGCGTTCAAATTATTCAGCCGCAGGATTGCGTCCAGACTTTTTGATTTATGGCGAAGATGACCAAAAATCAGTTGTAAAAAAAGTTTTGGCAGATATGAATGTTACAACAACGAAAAAGCCAGCTGAATATGTTGAAGAATTTTCCAGAAAGAAAGATAAAGGTTTGTTAAATACCGAAAGTACCGATAAGATTTTTAGGGCATATAATGAAGAATTAATGCGACTGGGGGCGGTGGATTTTGGTGATATTATTTTATTAGTTTTGCGATTGTTTGAAAAAAATCCTGCAATTTTGGAACATTATCAAAACCAATTCAAATATATATTGGTTGATGAATTCCAAGACACTAATGCGGCGCAAATGCAATTATTATCATATTTAACTCGCGATAAAGAAAATCCAAATATTTGTTGTGTTGGTGATGATGATCAATCTATTTATTCTTGGCGCGGTGCTGAAATTAAAAATATTTTAGATTTTGAAAAGAATTTTAATGGTGCAAAAATAATTAGACTGGAAACAAATTACCGCAGTACAGGAAACATACTGGGGGCGGCAAATTCTTTGATTCGTCATAATACAGGCAGATTGGGTAAAGATTTGAAAACTCTGGATACAGAATATGACGGTGAAAAAGTTTATGCTTTGACTGTAGCGTCTGATTTAGATGAGGTTAAATTTATTGCTGATGCAATTGTTCAAAATGGACCAATATACAGCGATAAAACGATTTTAATTCGTTCTGGGGGGCTGTCACGGTTGTTTGAAGAAGAATTTGCACGGCGACAAATACCATATCGTTTAATTGGTGCAACCAAGTTCTATGACAGAATGGAAATACGCGATGCAATTGCATACATCAGGTTATTAGTGCATCAATTTGATGATATGTCTTTCTTGCGTATAATTGGAAAACCTCGCCGCGGCTTTGGTCCATCGGCTTTGGATAAAATTCGTGCCTGTGGCGAAAATTATATGGCTGGCTTGCGTGTTTGTTCGTTGACAGGAAAACAAAAGGTTGCAGCAGATGAATTTTTATCTGTATTTGATTTTGATTGGGAAAATATGTCACCCAAAGATGCCGTCCAAAAAGTATTGGATTCATCAGGTTATATAAAAATGTGGCAAGAATCCAAAGATCCAGATGCGTCTGACAGATTGGGTAATGTTCGTGAATTGGTAAATAGTGTTGTCGCAAAATATGACTCGTTAAATGATTTTTTGGAACAGGCAGCATTAATGATGACCGATGATAATGATGAACCTGATGTTATAAATAATAACAATGCGGTTACCATAATGACAATACATGCCGCCAAAGGATTAGAATTTGATAACGTGTTTTTACCTGGTGCCGAAGAAGGAATTTTCCCAAATGAAAAATCTATCCAAGACGGTTCCATCGAAGAAGAACGCCGTTTGGCATATGTTGCTCTTACGCGTGCAAGAAAGGTGGTTGTTATAACAAATGCTGTGTCGCGTTTAATGTATGGTACGCGTCAATATAACGCCCCTAGTCGATTTATCGGTGAAATAGATAATCAGTATTTATCTTTTGGTAATTCACGCCCTAGCCCCAGACCATATGTCGCAAATAACTATGTGAAAAAGACAGCCGCGCCACGCAAAACATTGGTTGGTAAAATGGCAAAACACTCTGAATATGGTACAGGGGTTATTATCGAAGAAGGAACAGGAATTTTGACAATTGCATTTGGGGCGCGTGGTATCAAAAAAATCGCAAAAGATTTTGTAGAAGTTATCTAAGATAACCACCTAGTGCAAATCATTTTTTATGTGATTAATTAATTGATTGATTCCGTCACCTGTAATTGTGCTGGTTGCAACAATGTGTGCCGAAGAACCTACATGTGCCTGCAGAGCATTCATACGTGCGTTCAATGTGGCATCATCAATTGTGTCTATTTTACTTATAACAATTATTTCAGGTTTTGAAGATAAATTACTATATGAATTTAGTTCGTTACGGATGCTTTTATATGAATATACCCAATCTGAATCATCAGCATCAATAACGTGTACAAACAGTTTCATAGATTTCATATATTCAAGGTAATCTGATATAAGATTGGTGCCACTGATACCAGGAATATCACATAAAATAAAACCACCACCACTTGTATACATTACACCAAATTGCATGTTCTTTGTAATTTGCGCTGGCGGATCTAACCGTTTGGAAATAATCGCAGAAAACAATGCGGTTTTTCCCGAAGTTGGTAATCCCAGCAAAAATATGTCTGGGGTTATTTCCTTGTCTGGATTTTGATTGTTTTGTTTGTTAGAAGAAGGGTTGTTGCCAGATGGATTGCCACTGTTATTGGAATTACCTGAATTTGAAGATTTTCCACCTTTCCCTCGTATTTTTTTCCAATATTCTTTTGAAATTGTCCATAGTCTTGTTACATCAGATTTTAATTGTGTCCCAAATCCAGAATCAAGTTTATCACACCACTCTTCTGCCAAACTTTGTGATTTATTTGCCAGATGGAAAATCAATAACAATATCAAAATTAAAATGATAACATCTTGTAAATCATGATATGTGTAATCTAACAATTGACCTGTTGTTGGATTTATGACAATGGTTAACAAAGATAAAGAAACACTGATAGTGATTGCTAAACAAATAAAATATATACATGCTTTTATCACACGATTGATCTGGGTTTTCAAATCTTCGGTTGTGAATATAGTTAAAAATGAATTAAATATATCACCAGCAACACCTTTGTAATTTGTTTTAGCGGTTGTTTCAGCGATAGCTGTAAATGGCAACAACAAGACACCTAAAAATAATTCTGCAATTACATCCAGTGAGATAAATAAAAACTTCCAAAGATTTTTTAATGCCAGATATATTATATATATACCAAATACAGCAGACAATAAACTGAAACCAACACCGGAAACAATCCATTTCCAACCTATTTTCATTATCGTCATAAAAAATGCAGACATTTGTGCAGGCAAACATAATAATTCAGCCGCAGATTCCGAAGATATTTTTACACTGTCCAATGTTTCTGGTGCAAATCCTGCGCCGTTGGTGTGCGCCAAACTATTTGCTGCATATTGTTTAATTGCCGCACAATTGTTTATTAAATGTTGTCCTGTTAAACTTGTAACACTATCCAGAATTGTTTGTGATATAAAAGTTCCTAATGATATAACGGGGGCCATAACCGTCATAAATATTTCAGCAATACCAGCATTAAGTATCGCTATCCATATAGCAATCCACATACCTTTTATTGCAATATTTTTGATGCTCTTACTAACGTTTTCTTTGGCTAAAATTAAATTATAAGCCTCGAAAGATACCCAAAATGCATACGCTATCAACATAAACAAAATAGCAAACCGCACCAAAGACATATCCAGTGCTTTACCGACTTTGGACATACCACCCATAAAGGCTAATCCTATTTTGGCATCAAGTGGTACAAAATTATCGTTAATAACTGTGTCTTTTGGGCCAAAGTTATTCAGTTCATTTTTCATATTATCTTTGACCATCGTGATATTTGTTTCTGTTGCCCAGGTCCCATAATCACCGATATCATCACTTTCAGCAAAGCCAGGTGTCGCAATAAATAATGCGATGATAATAATACAAATCTTTCGAAATAGTTCGCGTATTTTTATCATGAAACGACACCATTATCCTTTAGAATTTTTGCTGCACCATCAAACCATTTTTTTGGTGCATGCCATGCCTTTTGCCCTAAATCATGTGCCCATTTGCCAATATCAAAACTTTCACCAGTACCAACATCGGCACCTTCACGTGGTATAGGTAATTTAACTTTCCCAGCAGGTAGTAATTTATCAATTTTTGGACTCAACACATAATAGTATAACAGGAATAAGCCAAACATAGATATCAAGAATGTCCATCCATCATCCATAAAATCAAATGCATCAGGATGTTGTCGTTCTACAATTGCCTTTTGTTCTTCGAAACAAGGCAAGAATAAATCTTTGTCAACCAAACCGTCAGAACCACGCGCAGCGGCTTCGCAAGTTGCAAAAGTCTTCATAACCGCAGCAGCTTTTATGTCTGTGTCGGCCTGTGAAGTATCGACAAGTAATGGTGGCAATATAGCCGTATAATTGTCGACTGGACCAGGAAAAGTCGCATCGGCACAAAAATATATAATTGAAAATAGTAATACAATTTTTAAGGATATTGCTACGATAGAAATAGCTGCCTTAAGAACAATTTCCCATGTTTTGCGGAATATCTTGGTGGCAAATTTCCATACCTGCTCGTATGCAGCAGCGGCGATTAAAAGTGGTAAAAATATAATAACAAAAACCACTTGGAATAATACGGAGAAAATCTGAAAGAATAAATCAAATCCCACTATCAAGAACGCTATTACCAATGTCAATCCGGCAATCCACGTCATCATGCCACCGCCCATTCCTAACCATGCATAATTCATCAAAGAAAAGCCACCCGCAGCACCAGCCAGCATAACAGAATATAAATTCCCCATAACACACATAAATGATCCAGATACTGCCGCCATTGCCCCATTTAATTCAGTGGCACCTAAAATACCAGCACAATCTGCGGCTGAATTAACATTTGTTGCAGCCATTGATAAAGCGGAACCGACATATAAAATAGGGCTGATTAAAATTTCGGATACTGTTTTCAAAGCATCTGTTCCACCCATGCTTAATGCTCCGATAGCTGTTCCTGCAATCAAAATTCTTAAACCTAACTTCCATACAGGATCAAACCATGTCTTAAAATCTATATCATTGGCCTTATCAGAATATGTTGCATTTTGCTTTGACTTTTCCCACACATATTTGATTGCAGACAAAAACATATAAATAGCAAAACCACCAGCCATTAAAATCCAAAGATTATTGACAATGCCCGTCCAAAACATTTCGGATGCTGTCCCCAGTATGTTTAATAAATCTACAACATATTTGCCCAAGAACATAGTACCAATATTGCCAACATCACCATCGGCACCTATGGCATTCATAAAAGTATCCATGGAAGTGTATGTTAAAGAATCACCACCAATAGACGAAGACAAATACCAAATGCCCAACCACAGGGCAGCAACTATCCCTATTATCTTTAGTGCCAGTGAAATCCACATAAGTTTGTTCATTTGTTTTGCACCTTTAGATTATTTACTTTGTGGCCTTTTTTGTAATGACGGTCTTTGCTGTACTCTTCACTTGGTCTATCATATTTTTTGTTGCTTTCATTACGCTGTCACCTAATTGTTCACCAACTTTATTATCGCTGGATGTCACACTAAACATCTGCAATATCATATTAGTAATTTTTGGAATATTATCATAGATAAATGTTAATACATATACCAAAACAACAACACTAGTCAAAGTTAAATCAGTTAAACCACTGTGTTCCAAATCCAAGTTATACACATCTCCACTCATCACTGCGTTCAGCAAAGCTTCAAAATTGTTTACTTCTCCATCTGGGTCAGCAAAGAATTTAACAATAATTATCAGTATAACAGTATAAGTGATTACAGCTACACCCAATGACACAATTGAACCAATAACATTTTTAATTTGATCTATACCAACACCTTTGCCCAGTTTTTTTACCCACGATAACCAGTAAGGCATATCTTCATCTGAAACTTCTTTGAATGCCGATGTTACCAAAGATAAAGGAAAAAACATTGCGAACATAGCCATCGCAATTAACACATCTGCAAAATAACACAAGAACTTGAAAAACATTTTGAAGAAAGCGATGAATAGATAAATACCAATAAACACCAGTATAATGTGTTTAACCATGGCGCCAATTCCAAAAAACATAGACATAGAAAAACCTGCATCAATCATTGCCACGCCCAGTTTCATAAATGATTGAAACATCGTAATGGTTACCTTGGCAACATTTATAATGGAATCACGTAATTCTTTTCGGAAAATACCATTGCTGTCATCCATATCTGGGGCTTCGTATGTGACATGTTCTTCAATAATTTCTGGCGACATGCTTAACATTGCGGCGGCATATGTTTCAGTAACTTGTGCCACAGGTTCAAATGTGACAGTTGTTACAAAACGTGGTAACATTACACCCATACCGAAAAATGCCAATACAAAGATTGAATTTATAAATACAGGACGCAATGATTTACTAATCCATCCATCATTAAATCCTTGGGTCAGATTTTTCCACACTGCACCTAAAACATAGAAAGCAAAAATAACAAAGAACAAAATAGTGCAAATGCCTACCAAGTTATCATAAACTGCCGCAGCCGCATTTGAAATAATTTGAAACATGCGATCAAATATAGGGCAAGACCAACATTGCACCGTGCTATCTATAAAAGATTGTCCCAGTTCTGTCATTATTTACCTATTTTTCCCCATACTTTTTTTATTCCCCCAGCTGTGCCCTTTGCAATTTGGACAGTTCTTTTGGCATCATCTACGACCTTGTTGTATAATTTGGTTGAAGTATCGCCAACATATTCAGTTAATTTTGTTTTTGTTGTTTCAAAAATTTTAGTCATCAAAAAGAAAGTTAATAAACACGATAACCAAAGTACAGAATGACCGCCAAAACCAACAGATGAATAACCAGAAGTTGGCATGTTTGAATATGCAACACCCCCAGCGGCAGCAACAAATTCTGTGTTGTTCCATTGGAATAGGGCAGATACCAATGCCAGATTTATGCATAATATGAAGGCACAAGCAATCATAGTAACTAAAATTTGCTTTAATGCACCAATAATACCAGAAAACGCAGGCCAAATATCAAACCAACTGTCGTTCTTTTTGGCAACCCATGCAGCTACATTGAAAGGATATAAAATTAATGCCATACCAAAATCAAATATGGCTTGGATCATCAGTAATGCCATAAATATATTACACCCGGTAAATGTGATGATTAGTAAAATACCAGATATAATATTCATAAATCCTTGGCCTCCATCATGAGACATCAATGACATTAACGATTGCAAACCGTTAGATAAATATTTAAAACCGCGTTTAATAACAGTGTTATTTGCATGGGATAAAATATGAACAGGTTGTATTAAATAATCACAAGATTCTGAATCCAGCCATCCTTGTTCCAGTAAATTTTTTGGGCACTCTATTGTTTTTTGATTGTTAAAATTGACGTCGGACGACATTTTTATAATTTCTGTCGTATAGATTGAACCGACACTCAAAAAAGGATTTATAACATTTCTGGCTATAAATTCTGGATGCATTGGTAATAACAATATAACAGCCACCAAAGCGCGTATTGATGGTTTCAGAACATTTTCTGCAATTTTCATTCCACCAATATTTACAGTGTCCCCAGGTTTGAAACCAAATGTAGATAACCAAAATTTTGGCAAATATAATTTAATCAAATACAAGGCAATATAAAATGCCATAAATCCCCATACAAAAAAGTAAATTATTCCATTGTAATTTTCGCCAACAAAATAAGTGTAAGTTCCATTTGCGACAGTCATAAAGGCATCTAAAATAATGGGGACCAATTTAGAAATGTCCAAAGAATCAACATCCAATATTCCCCATCCAGCAAAAGCCATATTTGGCACCAATGCGCCAAATAACAAAGACAATCCGCACAAAAATTTTTTTATAAATTTCATTTCAAATAATTACTGCTATAATTATAGCACATTTTGATAAAAATATGTTATAATTAAAATATGAGTTGGTTAAAAAGATTTTGGATAACTTTTATATCATTTTTACCGTTTGCAGCGGGTGCTATGTCCCCACTTGCAATTGGCGGAATTGTTTTTGGTGGCGGGATAATTGGTTATTCTATTTTTCGCAGTATATCGCCTGTAAATATATCTGATGCTTTAACTTTTTTTTCGACTTGTTGGTCATGTCAATTGTTTTCAGATATTATAGGCAGATTGTCATCTATTTTGCCAACATTATATGATGCTTTGGGCAAAGTTATAATTCCATTAGCAGTGGCACTAACCGCTATATGGTTTACATGGGATTTGATACAAGTATATGTAAATCCAAAATTTAATGATAAACGTGTTGTTGATGGCAAAGCAGGAATGTTGGATGCGTGGTCAATCAGTGGAAAATTTGGAACCCATTGTGTCAAAGTTTTATTTATTGTCGCATTAATGGGGTTACCGTTGCCCAGAATGGTATCAACATATATGATTGAACCGATTTTTGATTTAGGTTTGTCTATGAATTATACAATGTCTGTAACAGATGCACGTCAGAATTATGCTAATTGTATAGTTGCAACCGCTATCGCAGATAGACAAAGTATAGCAATAGATGCACAAAAATCGTCCTTGAATGCTTTTGCACCACGATTTCGTCATAATCTGACATGTCAAATTGCGAATGTTCACCAAATGACAGGTTTAGGGATGACGGTTGGTTGGACAATGTTAAATATGGCATTTAATTACGATTATATGCACAAGATTATGTGGTCTATCCCAATATTTCCGAATATTCCGATGTTGATTATGGGCGCAATATTATTAATGATATATTTTATGGCATTATTACCGATACCGCTGTTCTTCTTGGAAATATTTGTAAAATTATCGATAGATTTTATTTTCTTGCCTTTAACTTTGCTTAGTTGGTTATTCAAAGATTGGAAATTATTCTCGTTTGAAACTTTAAACAAGTCCAATAATTTACAAAAAACCATAGATGATGTTATTTCTGGAACTGTCGGATTGGCGCTGACAGGTATATTTATCACATTTTCTATAATGGTGTTGGATGTTGCGTTTGGTGGCTGGCAGGGTGCATCTGCATTGCAAGCTGCGATTGCCCAAAACGATTCGAAAATGTTAATGGACGGATTGGTTGGAACTGCTGGAAATCAGGCATTTATAACACTTGTGTTATTGGGAATATTTATAACTATGTTTATGGTAATGATACCAGCTTTGATAAAGTCATTATTTAATGTTACAATATCCGATAAATACTATCAAACCGCCAAAAAAGACGTAAAAATCCTTTGGAATGATACAAAAAAAGTCTGGCAATCTCTAAAAAAATAAAAATCAAGTATTTTATTTGACCAAACCCCCTTTTTTATATCCTCCGAATCTGATATACTATGTATCGTGATAAAACAGTGTCCGATTCTTTATTGGCCTCGCAAAACTACTGATGATGCAGAATATCAGATGGCGCGCAAGGTTATAAATAGCGAAACTGGGGCGATGCCATCAGTTATAACAGACAATTTAGATTTGGATACAATAATGAACGAAAATCCCGAATCAGTGGTATATTATCCTGTGTTTTGTGGCTCGACTGGTTGGTGGGGTGAATTGTTGGGTGCTGGCGCGGTTATTGTTGATAAAATGATTATTTCTCCAGAATGTCAATTAATGGTTATTAAATCTGACCAAAATGCCAATTCCAAGGGAACAAATCAATTATTGGCGGCTGAAATTTATCCAACAAGTGGATTTTTCAAAAAAATGAATTCTTCAATTGCGACTGTAGCAGATATGTTGGCGACAGATGCAGGAACAATATTGGCATTATTTTCCGGCCACAACCAAAGTAAATTTATAAACATTTTGGAATCAACCGGCAATTCTTATCTGGGTTGTATCGGGCGGTATTAAAAATAGATATATGGGGGCGCGGGGCGCCTGTTTTTTTATAAAAATATTGCAAGGAAACCAGAATCAGACTAATATAATTTCAAAAGGAAACAATATGGTAAAAAAAGCAAATGTGGTCGTTTTTGACTTTGATGGAACTTTATCTGCATCTGATTCTAATTTTGAATTTGGACGGTATTGTTTTAAGCATAGTTTACGTCCATGGCTGTTTTTGCCAATATTCTTAATTGGTTTATGCATTTATTACGTAAATAAGCACAGTCGTATTGCGCGTGAATTAATGCGTCTGTTTTTGACACCAAAAATGGTTAAAAAATTTGCACCAATTGTGATACGCGAACACAAAAAAAGACGTTTTGGTTGGGCAAAATCTCAGGTTGCCAAAGAGCATGATGCTGGCAATATCTGTATTTTGATTTCAGCAGGACCAAATTATACGGTACCAAAATTAGTGGCAGATATGGATTTCGATGTGATTATGACTTCGGAAATGTATGAAAAAAAGCCATGGAAATTTAAATTTATGTGCTGGGGACCGGATAAGGTGGTTGCGCTGGACAGGTGGGCAAAGAAAAACAAAATTGTTCCACATGTCGTGCGCAGTTATGGCGACAGCAAATCTGATAAATACATAATGGCATTGGCAGATACACCTGTGTGGATAAACCGTAAAACGGGATTACCAAAATAAAAATGCCCATCAGGGCATTTTTTTAATCTTCACCAAAATCCATATCACGTAATTTTTCGGCGCGTGGTGTAATTTTGCCAACGGAAGTTTTGATTTGGTCTATATCACCAACTGTTTGTGCAAAATGACGCGACAGATTTTCACTGCGGTCGGAAAGTCGCGACAAATCTGTTAACAACAAATCTAATTCGCGTTTAATTTGCGTTGCTACGCGCTTTATTTTAATGTCTGACAGAACGGCGCGGATTGTGTTTAATGTTGCCCACAGGGTCGCAGGGGACACAATAAACACCTTTTTACGTGCGGCATAATCAATAGTGTTTGGAAAAGACTTGTGCAATTCTTCAAATATGGATTCCGAAGCAATAAACATCATTGCACTTTCCGCAGTTACCCCCGGAATAATGTATTTTTCAGCAATCGCATCAATATGTTTGCGCACATCCAATTCAAATTGTTTTTTTGCGCCGGCATCTGTTTTATCACTTAAAATACGATTATAACTTTCTAATGGAAATTTACTGTCGATTATCATATCCCCAGGCGGATATGGCAGGCGGATTATACAATCAGGCCGAACACCAGTTGATAACACACTTTGAAAAGCATAAGTTTCTGGTGGCATGATGTCCGCAACCAAATCTTCCAGTTGTCTTTCACCAAATGTTCCGCGTGCCTGTTTGTTTCCCATTAAAATATCTTTGAAATTCGCAATATCAGCACTTATATTTTTCAATTCCAACGCGTTTTGCGATAATGTTCCTAATCTTTCAGCTAATCTCTCGCGCAGACGGACATTATCTTCACGTAATGGCGATAAATCAACTGTATTTTTACGAAAAACCAGCGCCAACAGCAACAAAACTGCGATAACTAAAAGTGCAAAAATATAAGTTGTCATTTGAAAATCCTTTGCTAAAATCAAGAATATAACAAATTATAAAGGATTTTATAAATGTTGCAAATGAAACTTTGTGGTGACCCAATATTGCGAACAGAATGCACACCGGTTGAAAAAATCGATGATGAATTGTTGCGCACTCTGGATACTATGGTTGATATGATGCGCACGCAAAGTGGTGTGGGACTGGCTGCGCCTCAGGTTGGTATTACACAACGTTTCTTGGTTATGATGACACCAGACGATGAAAAAATTTTCAAAATGATAAATCCTAAAATCCTGTCGCACAGTGAAAAAACTTGTGTTATGGAAGAAGGGTGCCTGTCTGTTTTGGGTGGTGACAATTTGCCTGTTTATGCAAATGTTACGCGACCAGAGTCTGTGACGGTTGAATGGACAGATGAAAATGGCGAACATAAATCTGCTGCTATGTCTGGGGTGCCGGCACGCATTGTGCAACATGAAACGGATCATTTGGATGGAAAATTGTTTATAGATTATTTGTCTGGTGCCCGTCGCGAGATGGTTATGCGTAAAGTGCGGAGGCATAAAAAATGAAACTGATTTTAATGGGCACCAACGATTTTGTTGTGCCAATTTTTGATGCACTGCGCCAAAAACACGATATTTTATCGGTGTTTACACGTGCACCTGCGCCCGCGGGTCGTAAACATGTTTTAACACCGTCACCTGTGCAGTTGTGGGCGGAAAGTCATAATTTGCCTGTCCGTAATTCAATCAAAGAATTTGATAATGCTGGTGCGGACTTTGTTGTTGTAATGTCATACGGTGTGATTTTGCCTGATAATGTTTTGGCACAGGGTAATTTTATAAATATTCACCCCAGTGATTTGCCAAAATATCGTGGGCCATCACCAATACGCAGCGCGCTAAAAAATGGCGATACTAAATCGGCGGTTTGCCTGATGAAAATCGTGCATGATTTGGATGCTGGTGATATTTTTATGCGGGTGCCATTTGATATTGATATAAACGACACAAATAAAACTGTTGAAAATAAAGTCGATGAAATTGCAATAAAAATGCTGGACGAATTTTTTGCGGCCCCAGAAAAATATAAACCAATTGCACAAAGTGGTACACCAATTATCAGCCATAAATTTACAGGTGCTGATGAAATAATCAATTGGAAAATGTCGCCAGTTGAAATTCATAATCAAATTCGCGCATTGGGCTGTGGTCGTACAAAAATAAATGGTGTGGATGTTAAAATATTAGAAACAAAAGTCGAAAACGGTTCGTTGCAAATTTTACAAATTCAA
>CACYHY010000003.1 GCA_902774305.1 uncultured Pseudomonadota bacterium | reverse complement strand
CAAGGACTTACTACTACTTCTGAAAATGCTCAATATGGAATTAGTGGAAATTATGGAACTGCCGGGGATGGTGAACGTTTTGGGCCTAATCCAACTGTCGTAGACAGGATAAGTTATGCTACGAATGGAGTTGGAGGGTGCCTCCTTATAGAAAGGCTAATTTAATATGTATATAGAAGAGATTTTTGGCACGCCTATTAACTGGATGCCAGACCCTATAATTCTTTGGGAAGAAAATATGCACGAACCGTGGTTAGCTTATAAAGGTGCTACGATGTTTGTTGTTCGAACTGAAGATGTAGGTGATATAATTGCAGGATTTGCTGTGTATAATGATGAGTCAGATGGAATAAAAGGAACTTTTTGTTCTGGTTGGGCTGGTCGGCATAAAAAAGTCCCTTGCGATAAGATTATAAAACAGATTGCTTTGAATTTTGGAGACTTATATTTTAAGACAGACAAACGACCTGCAAAAATTTTATTAGAAAAAGTCGGTAAAAAAATAAAAACAACCGATAGATTTGTTTATTATATAGTAAAGAGGTAATTAAAATGGGTCAACCGTCAGATGTAAAGCCAGCATCAATTGGCACAAAATATAATTGGGGTGAATTTGGTTCAGCTAATTCCGATATTGTGAGTCTTTCACCAACTGCAACACAAAGTATTCAAGCTGCACAAAGTGGAATTAATCAATATTTGAATGAGTTAATAAACCCTTCATATAACAATGAATCTTTTCGTGCCCGTCAAGAATTGTTAGATGCTAGCAACCAACAATATGCTCGTGAATTAGGGGCTCAAGCTATTGCTCGTGGTGCTCGTGGTTCTGCAACACAGGCTATATTAAATAGTTTGGCTGCAAATCGTGCTACTGATATGCGTCAAGCTATGACACAAGAAGATGCTCGTGTTCAAAATATTTTGTCTGCATTGTCTGGAATTGAAGGCAATTACTTTAATCAAGGTAATATTATGGCAAATAATATATTGTCTCGTTTACAAAGCAATCAAGGTGCTGAACAAGCTGCTAATATGACTAATACAGCAAACTATAATGCTTGGCAGAATAATTTACTTAGCGGTATTGCTACAGTTGCTGGAGCTATAGTTGGTGGCCCAGCTGGTGCGGCATTGGCAGGTGGTGCAACTAAAGCAGCATTAAATAATAAAGAAGGATAATAAAATGGCTACAGTAGAAAAAACTTTTGTAAGACCAGATTTTTCACAAAATCAAACTCGTATAGACCCACAAACAGGGATGGCAGAAGGATATTCCCCAGCATCTTTTGGTGTTGACCCTTTAATGATGTTTGCGAGTACTCAAAAGCCTATAAAAACGGTACAAACACAAGTTACAACTCCTTATGCTTTAGATGATTTGTTGACAGCTCGAGGACAACTTGGGCTTTCAACAAAGGGATTAAATGATGCATTAAAAGCACGTGAAAGCACAGGGTATTCTATTGCAAATGCTTTAGCTGGTATTTCACAACAACAAGGGCCTGGTTCTTGGCTGACGGATTTTGCTCGTTCTTTTGGTAGTGCTATGTCAACGCCAACTAATGCTTTAGTAGATAGAGCGCAACAAAAATATAAGGCTGACTTACAAGATTTGGCTAATAGACTTGCGTATGATAAAGCAATGGGAGGCACTGTAACTACTGACTATGGTTATTCCTATCCAGAAAGTTCGACTGATAGTAATATGCTTGCTTGGGCTATGTTATTAGGAAATAAATAAAGGGATTACAATGAATGCAATATTGTTAAAAGCTTTAGTGGATCAACAAAAACAACAGGCACAAAGAGATAGATATGCTCAGGCATTTAATGCGTTAGAGGCCGATTATCGTAAAGCCGTCGAAGATGCTTATGGATTAAAAAGTGCTGACGAGTGGTTAGGTGAAGGTATCCCTGAAAGAGCTGCTGAAATTTTGACATCTCAAATATTATCTGCTTTTGGTAATACGAGAGTTAATCAGGGTAGAGCAAAAACAAGGAATATGGAACCTGCCTTGGTGCAATTATTGCGTAGTCAAGGGTTTAAGGATGCTTTCCAAGGTGCTCGTGAAGCTGAAATGCAAATTCCTACAGGAAACAATATTGAAGCTACATTAAATTTCTTTGATAGAGTTCGTGCAATGGGTGGAATACCAAGAAACGCACAAGAACAACCAAAACAAACTGATATTCAAGAAATTCGTTCAATAGCTGAAAAATATGGATATTAAAATGGCCGACAAAGAAGAATTATATAGAAATTTTGCTAGTGCAATCTCTGAAACCACTGGTGGTAATATGACACCAGAAATGGTCAAAGAATACGTTGAAAGAGATTTATCTGATGTGCAAGACGCTTGGGGGACAATGGCATCGCCTGAAAGAAAAGTGTTAGAAACTGAATATAAAGCTACTGGTAATCGTGATGAGTCTATATCTAAAGCTTTGTCTGGTTGGGACGAACAATTTAATATGCCACGCAAGGTTGCAAAAATTCAAACAAACCGTGATATTTATAATGAATTAAAATCTGTTTACGACGAATCTGGTGGCGACTGGGATATGGTTTATAAAGTTGCTCAATATAATCAGGTTCCAAAAGAATTAATGAATGAGTTCGTAAAAGATGGACAGTGGACTGATTACGAAATGGGTTCTGAGTCTGGTGCTGTTTCTGGTGCTGTTGCTCGTGGTGCTACTTCTAATTTATATGGTGGATTAGCAAATATTTTAAGTGGTGGAAAATATGCAAATACCGATGTGGTTCCACGTGGTATGGAATTTGAAGATCAAGCAGACACATTATGGCGTGCTGGGTTAAGACAGGCTGGTGCTTATGGTCGGTCTTTAGCTGAAACAAATCCTGCTATGGAACTTACAGGGCAATTAATTGGTTCGGTGGCACCTCTAGGGCTAGCTAGTAAAGCAACAAAAGGTGTAAAAATTGCTAGTGATGCAACTCGTGCGGGCCGTATAGCAAATACTTTAGGGAAAGGTATGGCTACTGGTGCTTTATTCTCAGTTCCAGAAGCTTTATCGCAAGAATCTGTTGGTGATGCTTTAAGCAAAACTTTAACTAATTCATTAATATTTGGTGGTGGCGATGTGGCTTTGAGTGGATTGGGGGCAGGATTAGGTGCTTTTGGTCGTGGAGTGGCTAAAGTTAGCAAACCAGTTACGGAACCACAAGAAGGACTTATAAAAGCTTTTCAAAAAATTAAACCTGTGTCTGAGATGTCAGAAGCAGAACTAAAACAAGGTATGAAAAACGGTTGGATTAGTCCAGAAGGGGAGTTTAATATTGTTGAATATTTGTCTAAAGAACACGGTGCAAGTGGCACGGAGATAATGGATTCTTTAGCAGAATTAGCAAAAACTAATCGTGAATTATATAATAAAATTAAAGGTGAGTTGAAAAACTTTCATTATTCTGATGCAATAAAGAAAGCTTCTAAAGATGCTATGATTCCGAAAGCACCGTTGTCTAGATTTAACAGAATTTTAGAACAAATTCCAGCAAGACTAGATAAGTTTGCCGATGATGTCATTGGTTATAAAAGCTTTAGTGGTAGATCTGTTAATACAATGGAAGAATTTAATAATGACATTAAGTATGCTTTACGTTCATTCAAACCAAATCAAACTGAACAAAAGGCTATAAATAAATACTTAAAAGATGTTGAAAGTGCAAATATGAAACAACATTTGGTTAATGAATTGCCTACAGAATTAAAAGCTGTTGACAAAGCAAAAACATTACCTGGCGAATTGTTAAAGAATTTAAGTATTGTTGGCTTAGGGCCATTGATTAAGTCACCTATTCGTGTAATGCAAGATAGAATACAACGTAATTATATACGTCAACTTATATCTGGCGAAGAAAGACGACCAACAATTATTAAACGTTTGTTAGAAAAAACAGGTCGTGCAGGTAAAGTCTTAGGGCCTGCGGCGGAAAATTTACAGCCTTATGTAAATGTAACAGGAACTAAATTAATTGAAGAGGATTAAAAATGGCTCAAGAACCAATGATGGTGGAAAAAGAATATCGTAAAGCCGACTCGGCAATAAAAATAATTGATTGTGTTGGCAAAGCGATTGACCTGCAAAAAGAGTATTTTAAGCTTATTACGAGTTTATCAGAGGGCGGTTATAAACGTGCCACTGACACTGTTCGTAACTTAATTTCAGATGTTAAAAATCATACATTACTCTTGCAGGCTTTATTACTTGAATTTGACGACAGTATTCCTGTTGCGGAAGATGGTGTTGCCAAGGCTTTGAACGATTTGCGTGATGCAATGAAAGATACAGAAGAATAAGGAGCTAAAATGAACACTTTAGAAGCAATATTACAAAAACTAGGCGGTGGCTATGATAGAGCTTTTACTAATCCAAACCCACAAATGTCAGACGAAGATATTATGAATTTATATCGTGGTAGATATAATCCGGATTATGTTACTCCTGAAGCATTACGTGATGTGGAGTTAGGTGTACAACAATTTTTAAAAACAGGGCCACTTACATTATGGCTTAATGATATTCGTGATCGTGCTTTACAAGCTCGTGGTTTAAAATATAATCAAAATATGTCTGATGTTCCAAGAAAGAGCCCAACTGGAGCTATTATGGAAAAATTACTTGATAATAGAGATGAATATTTGATTGTTCCTAAAAAATCCGAAATGAGCAAAATTTACTAAAGGTACTAAAATGGCTGAGAATAAGTTTATAGAACGTTTACAAGGGAAAGGCACAGAAAAGTCGGTTGTGGAGATAAAGAACACAGCCACTCCGACTATGTTTACAAATATGCCTGCTGGCGACTCAAACGATTTCAATACTTATTCTGACCATCGTGGTAATGCAACTGTCGTAGCCAACGGCACAATGAATTGGAAAGTAGATAGCCTTCAGACATTAACCCCAGCGAACATAGTAAACGGCAACGGCGAAGATTTTACAACCAGTATGGCGACGAGTGGTGCGGGGCTTTGGATAAATGCAGAATACACATTTCCAAGCACAGGCGACCCAAATCACCCAGTAGCGATGGTTTTTAACCCACAGACCAAGTGGATTTTGAAAGTTTGCGGTGATAATCTGCTTTCGCCAACCAGCAATACGATTGATTTTACTGTGCTGATAACCTTTGGTTCGAGCAACATAATTTCTAAAACATTTACAGTTGCCGAGCAAGCTAATAAGTTCTGCAAAGAGTTTGTGATTGATTTCGCAGAGAGCAATACAAATATTATTAAAGCCCAAGGCCTGTCAACTATGAAACTGCAGTTATTGTGTGGCACAGCCGATGCATCTGCAAACATATATGGCGGAATGACAGTCTTGACGTGTTTACAACGCAAGGTTGAAGCCGTGGCGATTTCAAGCACATTTGCTAATGTTGAAGAAGTGTTGCGTGATGGTTTATTGCCAAATGATTACTTTAGCAATGGTGCTTATATTGCCCAAGTTACTGATGGTGATACAGCTTATGCGGTATTTCAGAGAGATGGCGATGAAATGTTGTTTGTTGGTTGGAACCAACCAATCCCAGACCAAACAGGTAATTCTGGCAAGTTTTTAATGACGAACGGCTCTTTAATGTCGTGGGAGCAGTTAACAATTAGTGACGTTGACGGGTTACAAGACGATTTAGATGATTTGCAAGGTCAAATAACTACTAACAAAGGCACTATGGACAACCATATTGCTAATACAAACAACCCACACCAAGTTACTAAGGCACAAGTTGGGCTTGGCAATGTTGATAACACAAGCGATGTAGATAAACCAATTAGCACTGCGACACAAAACGCCTTGGACTTGAAAGCCAATATTGCGGATTTAGGAACGGCTGCATATACAGATAGCACAGATTATGCAACAGCAGCACAAGGTGCATTAGCAGATAGTGCATTACAACCGGGCGATAATGTGTCAGAATTGGTAAATGATGCAGGTTATTTAACCCAGCACCAAACATTGGCAGATTTAGGGATAACCGCCACAGCAAGCGAAATAAACGTATTAGATGGCATAACAGCCAGTACAACAGAATTAAACTATGTGGATGGTGTAACCAGCAATATACAAACGCAGATTGACAGCAAACAACCAAAATCCACATCTGCATACAATATGGGGAATACGTCTGGCGGTTGGACAGCGATGTCAAACGCACAACAAGATGCATTAAATAGTGGTGCAAACACAACTAACATTGGTCAAATTGCGACAAATGCTAGTAATATTGCAGATGAAATAACAAACCGCCAAAATGCAGACAATGGGTTGCAATCCCAAATAGATGCGATTGTGTCAAAATCTGACGTTGTTGATATTGTTGGTACTTATGCAGAATTACAGGCGTATGACACATCCAGTTTGGGCAATAATGACGTTGTAAAGGTTATATCAGATTCAACGCATAATAACGCACCATCGTATTATCGTTGGGTAATAACAGGCGGTGTTGGTGCGTGGGTGTATATTGGTTCTGAATCTGAAACATATACCAAAGCAGAAACAGATGCTTTGTTAAATGCAAAACAAGACAATATTACAGCCACAGACGGCATAACATTAACCGGCACAACATTAACCAATAGCGGTGTGCGTGCAGTAGCCAGTGGCACAGCAAACGGTACAATAAGTGTAAATACAAACGGCACAAGTGCGGATGTGGCAGTAACAGGTTTAGGTAGTGCAGCATATACAAATTCAAGCGCTTATGCGACAGCGGCACAAGGAACAAAAGCCGACACAGCTTTACAATCAGGTGACAACGTTTCAGAACTTGTGAACGATGCCGGTTATCTTGTTATGGGCGACTTAACAAATTTCGTCACAAAGAATACTGCTCAAACAATCACTGGATTAAAAACATTTAGTGCAGATATCGTTTTGAGTGGAACGACCAGTATTAAAAACACCACAAGTGGCGTGTCATATACAATGCTGTATCGTGATACAAGTGGAATACACGTAGGCACATCCACACAGGCACTTTTGCTTGCTGGTTCAAATGCTAGACCAAAGTTCAACAATAATGATGTTGCTATGCTGTCTGATATTCCAACGGCAGTTAGCCAATTAACAAACGACACAGGTTTCATAACTAATGCTGTCAACAACTTGCAAAACTATACTTTGACAAGCAATTTAGCAACGGTGGCGACCAGCGGTTCATATAATGATTTAAGCAATAAACCAACAATACCAGCAGCACAGGTTAATAGCGATTGGAACGCAAACAGCGGTGTTGCACAAATCTTAAACAAACCAACACTTGCAACAGTAGCAACAAGTGGCAGTTATAACGACTTGTCAAACAAGCCAACAATTCCAACGGTCAACAACCCGACAATCACTATTACACAAGGTGGTGTAACAAAGGGTAGTTTCACATTAAATCAGTCAAGCGGGGATACTATTGCGCTGGATTCTGGCGGTGGGGGTTCAATAGATGCGATTGACGATTTAACTATTACAAAGAACAGCGATGATGAAATCCAAGCGGTTGCAACAGTAAATGCAAATACAGCAACAGGTGCAACGAACCCTGTATATGATTGGGTGGGAACACTGGCTGAATATAATGCACAGGATATAGAAAACCAACATCCAGATTGGATATGCTATATTACAGACGATGTAAGTGGTGGCGCAAGTGTTTATACAAAGACAGAAGTGGATAATAATTTTGTTGGGAAAGGACACGAAGTAATTGAGTTTCAAGCACCAACAGCACAGAATAACTATACTTGGTATCGTAAATACGCAGATGGTTGGGTAGAACAAGGGGGTATTGCTACGGGTTCTGCTAGTAGTGGGGTTGATGTCAATTTGCCTGTAACGATGGCTAATACAGAATACTCTGCTATTGGCACAACCACAAGAACAACTGCAGCAACCACGCCAACAAGTGTATTTGTTGTCCGTTCACAAAAACAATGGAGTTCGGCTAGTAGTGTTTATTTTATCCACACTTGGGCTACTGGTAGTAATTCTGGTTATTCTGATGCTCAATTCTACTGGGAAGTCAAAGGTATGGCAGCATAAAGGAGTGATATTATGAGTATAAAACAAGGTGGAAATACTATTGCAGGATTAGAAAATATATCAGGCAAAGCTAATGTTGCGCTGGATAATATAACAAATGCAGGGAAAGAAGTATGTGCAAATATGGGTATGCCAAGCAGTAGGGTAGATACTTTAACAGCCGTTGCATCTGGTGGCTCTTATATTGCACCTGCCGATGGGTATTTTGTTGCTCGTGCGACAGCGTCTGCTGTTGGCAGATATTTAGAAATTCAAGGTGGTTCGTTGGATTCTCTTGTGCATAGTGGCGGTAGCGGGTTAGATTTGAGTGTATTTCTTCCTGTCCAAAAAGGTCGGGTTGTCGCAACATATTATTCAACAAACACCCCAACATTTTGGTTCGTATATGCCGAAGGCGCACAATAAAGGGGGTTACAATGTATAAAGCAATTAAAGACAACAAAATCATAGCAATATCAGACACAGATACAGAATTTCCATTTATGATAAAAGATTCTATTATAGAAGATACAGAACATACTGTTGATGATTACGGTTTATATTATTATGAAGAAAATAAAGCAGAATATCTGTTAAAGTCTGAAATACCTGCACCAACAGAAGAAGAACAATCAAAAAAGCGTGAGCAGGCATATAAAGACGAAGTTGATGGTATTACAGCGCACATACAGCGGTTGCGTGACAAAGAACAAACACCTGAAATCGTTGCTGAAATAGAACAACTGATTGCAGAACGAGATGCCAAGGTGGAAGAAATTAAACAGCGGTATCCTTATCCAACAGACCCAATTATATAACAAAAGGAGTGTAAAAATGCCTTGCGGAAAAAAGAAAGGTGGAAAAAAGTAGTCTAGGGGGTGGTTTCACCCCTTAGATTTGTTTATTATATATTAAGAGGTATTTCGTAAAGCATTATAATAAGGAGTAAATTATGGCTAAAAAAACAATGACTAAAACTGAAATTATAGATAAAACAATCAAAACAGTCGAATATCTGATTGCACCTATTACAGCAGTTCTGGCTATCTGGGATATTGATGCTGGTATGTATATTGCTGCTGGTGCAGGTATGATTGTATCTATCCTGAGTTTTGTTAAATTATTTGTAAAATAAGGCATATAAAATGAAATACTTAGCGAGCATTATAGCAGGTATAGCTAAATGGTGGACATATAAGAGCCGTTTTGAAAAGAAAATAGACCTCTTAATTATGGAAACCAAAGAAAATACCAAGGGGTTGCTTCGTTTACGGTATCTGTATTTTATCGAACATCGTCCCACAGAGGTCTCGATTATATGTGCAATATACGACGAATATAAAAAGCGTGGTGGTAATTCAGAAATTGACGCCATACACGCAGAATGGAAAAAAAATGTTGCTAAAGGCAAATATAAAAAGGCTCGTAAATGAAAAAATTCTTGCGCGAAATGTTTAGTGACGATGTACACGAAATATGCATAGGGAGATTTTCTCTCTTCCTAGGTCTTATTTTAACAGTATTTACAGCCACAATAGATATGGACACCGAAGGAGAGATGACGTGGGCAGAGGCGGCATTACGTGCCAGCCCAGCCATAGTTGGTTTGCTTGCTTATGTGTTCACAAGGGCATTTGAAGCTAAAGAGTGGGTCGCTGACTTAGCCAAGACAATAAAGAAAAAATAATGAAACAGAAAAAGTGGAAAAAGTTATATGGGGCAAGTGTAAGTTTTACCTGCCCCTATTGTCTTAAAAATTTCCCGTTATCAGAAGCAACCATCGAACACGAGCCACCAAAGTCAAGACAAAAAGAGTGTGGCGAAAGTAATAAAATACTGGCGTGTAAAAAATGCAATAGCGAAAAGGGTGCTTTAACTGCCGAAGAATATAAACTTTGGAAACAGTTAAACGAGATAAGGAATCACGGAAAACAAAGGGGCTAGCCGATGTCAAATAAAGTATTAAAATATTACTTGAAAACTTGGGCAATTCAAAATTACTATAAATACGATTTATATCAGGTTTTTGCTGGCGATGATATGTGGTTTATGGCAGAACCACGCACACCAGGTGTAGTGACCCGAACAGCAGAGGATGAGAAGGTGTTAAAAATAATCCTTGAAAACGATTGTATAAACGCAACAAGGTTTCAACAAAAAGTTCGTTAATTACTGAGCCCCTGAAAAACCATCAACAACAGTATTATAACGTGATAAAACCGACTTTAGTTTTCCGCAAGTAAAAACCGTGTCTGATTTATGCACAACACGCCAAGGCGAATCCCCAAGGCTATAACTTTCTAAAAGATCAATTAAATTCTTCGCCTCGTGCTCTGATGCACATTGGGCAATATAATGCTCGTAGTAATCACAATCTTTTCGACGAATTGTCCACTCAGCGATCCATTTGCCTGTGGGCAATACTTGATAGTGCAGTTCATCATCAACTAAAAAATCAGGGTGCCACGTATAAAAAGCTCGCAACACCCTTACTTGCATATATGCTGGTTTTCTTGACATTCTGGCTCCTTTCCTTTTAAAAACTTTCTATTGCGAACAGGTGTGCTTAATGCCTGTTCAATACTCCATCCTTTTTTTAATCTTGCTGATAATGTACAAGAGTTAATACCAATTTTCCTAGCCCAATCAGCCAAACACATACGATTGCCATTATATTCTATCCAAAATGTTGTAGTTCTATTTTTCGTTTGTTTTTCTCTACTAATCCATCTACAATTTTCAGGACAGTAATCTCCATTAACATCTATACGATCTATAGTTAAACCGTCTTCATATCCATTTTTTAGTGCCCAATTAAAAAAAGTTTGCCTATCATTTAACCATTCTTTACATATTTTTATTCCACGTGCACCATATTTATAATATCTATTATTGTGTGGATAATAACATCTCTCTTTCATACAAGTATAAGATCTATATAATTTAGTATATGATTTGTTGTGAGTTTTTTGACAACAAGACTGACATTTGTGTAAGTATTTAAATGCATTTGCAATTACTGTTATCTTTTTACCACAATCACATTGACAAACAAAATGAACATACAGACCGTTTTTATACGGAAGTGTTTTTCTTATTGCATATAATATAGTATAAGAACCTTGTCGTTTCCCGGCAAACTGCTCAGTAAGTTCTTGTGTTGTAGAATATCTATTAAATATGTGTTTCGCCATTTTGTTTCTCCAGATATTCTTTTGCTTTACGGATTATATAATCAGACATAAATCGACGGTCTTTACAAAATTGAACAGTTACAGGATAATGTTTTTCATATTTTAATAATGTGCCATAAATAGTATTTAAAGCCTTCCCATTTCCGAAATGCAGACAATATTTTGCCAGTTCTTCGTGAGTACCTTCAACTAATATATAAGCTTCGTCATAATCTTTTAATCTTTCCATCTCTCTCTTAAATCTATCGTGATCCCCTAGTAATGTATTTACAAGATCGCCCTGGGCTTTCCGTTCACACCCCCACTTATTTTCAAATCCTAAAATTGAATAATCTGTAGCATCTAATTTTTTTCTAACAACAGAATCTACTGATTTACTATACGAAAAATCTAAGGGCAATTTTTCGCGTGTATCGAGAATAAGAGTTATTTTTGTGCTAACTGCCATTGTATCTCCCTCACGTCGTTTTGCAAACTCTCCAAATCAATCTCCGGACGAATTTTTTCTAACGACTCGCCATTTATATTACATTTGCGTTTTTTTGCCCACACAACAGCGTTTCGCCAGCCTTGTAACCATTTTTGATTTAATTCGTGAAACTGTTTTTCTTTATGTGCTAATTTTTCAAAGTTTGCTATCACCATATCATAATATTCTCGCTTGGTTTTAGCACCGAACATATTATGCTGGCAATACTGGTTATACGCATCGTTCCAGTCAGCCTTACTCCATTGAGTGCAATCAAGATTAATTAGATTCAGGTTCATTTGTGCTCCCAATAAAACTTATAGTTCTAAAACTGCTACAATACATTTTTTTAAGCTGGTCTGCCCACTCAGATATATCTTTTCGCATTTTTAAACGACGGTATCTGCGTTTGCGCTCATTTTTCCAAGATTTCATTTTTACACCCCTAGGGTTGAGTGTGCCTTGTTTCAAAACTTCTAGTTTTATCTGGCTAATACAGAATGGTTTCGCAACCAGGGATTGACATCGACACACTCAGTTGGTGTGGGGCGATGTGCTTGGGTGTGGAGAGAGAGAAAGAAAGATTACCCAAAAACACGCCAGCCCCAAACTGTTATTTACAAAGTTTCATTATTGCCTTTGTAAGTTTATTAATTTCTTCGACGGATGTCAAGCCATAATGTTTTTTGTGCAACATTTCAATCGCATCAAAGAACTCTTTTTCGGCTTTTAGCAACACACGAAGTGCTTTTGGTTGCAAGCTTTCAATCATAGCTTGTGTTTCTTCATCAATTATAGCTTGTATCTCTTTTCCGTTTTCTGCTAAATTCATTTTATCTCCTTTAGGCTAATACCCACTCTGTAAATCTAACTCTAAAATCAGCTTCGGACTCTAATCTTCTCAGCTCTTTTAACTCTTCAGCACAGGCTACCACAAAAGACTGATTGTCCATCACACACCCTGCTTGAAGCCACACATCGTCAACTTCTTTTATTTTTTGACGAATGTTGGCGAGCTCGTCTTTATACTTTGCCAAAGCTTCTTTTAATGATTCCGCTGTTTTCATTATATCATCTCCGGTTCTGGTACGTGTTCTTCCCAGCCTTCGCCATATAAATATTTATAGACTTCGTTGCTTGGGAATTTCCACAATGATCCAACTTTAACAACTCTAAACCCAAAGGTTCCTTTTTTAGCATTTGTTCTAACCGTGCTTTCGCCACAGCCTAGAATTTTTGCCACTTCTTGTACTGACAATAACTTCATTTGCTTTCCTTTTGCTTAAAATGGTAATGAATCTTCTTCGGCAGGCACAACAACTTCTTCTTTTGGTTCGGCATCACTGACTTTTTCTGCCTTGGTAATACGGAATGAGTTCCAGAAGTTCTTTTTGCCGTCTTTTTCATAGTCACGAGATGAGATGAACAATACGACATTGTATTCGGCACCAACTTCCAATTCACCAAGCGATTGTGCTGCGGTGGCACGAACTTTAATTTCAGTTACAGAACCATCTTTATATTCTGTTTCTTCAACGATTGTGTATTCGGTTATTTCCCAATCACGACCATTTGTAGTGCCGGTTTTGGTTTCTTTATCTAATACTTTTACTTTAGTTTCTTGCGTTTTCATTTGGTTTCCTTTTGGTTTACATTGATATTATAACATAGTTTTTTCTAATTTAAGACAAAATTGAAAAAAATTAAAATAAAGTTTGTTGTCTTTGTTCTTGTTCTAACCTTTCACAACTGGCTTTCCAGTATTCAGGGTCTTTTTCAATACAGATAAACCGACGATGAAGATTGTGGCAGGCAACGGCTGTTGTGCCAGAACCACTGAAACAATCAAGGACAAGGTCGTTTTCCTGTGTTGAATTTCCTATAAGTGTTTGGACATATTCAACCGGTTTTTGCGTTTCGTGTATTTTATCTTTTGGCATAATAACACTTAAACAACTTTTTATTCCGCAATTATTTAATGGTTTTGCACCGCCTTTTCTAAAAAATATTGTAAATTCTATATCTTTCATATACCACTGGTTAGTCACACAGTTGTTTTTTTTCATCACGAGAATATTATTTATGATAAAATTAGCATCTTCTATCTGTTGAATAGTGTTTTTGAGATTAGAACTATTTACCATAATATAACCGTGTGCTTTGTCTTTCATAATTCTATAAATATCAGGCAAATATTCACTTGGTTCTATATCATTTTCTGTAAAAATTTTTCCTTTTTTGTAAAGCTCTAGTTTTTCGGGATTATTTTGCCATTTGTTTTTTGTTCCAAAAGCCGATGTTGTTGAACAACCGCCTTGTGAAATTCTATAAGGAATATCTGAAAAAAAACAATCTATACACTTGTCTGGCAACTGTTTCAAGATGTCTATACAATCAGCACAAGTAATTTTTCCTATCAAGTCGTCTAGCATTTCTACTCTCCTTATGGATTGAAAATTCTATTCATTGACTTTGGTGCGTAGCTTTGCAGGTGACACCACGTTTTTGTAGCGTCGGGCGACTCCATCCATAGTCCACATTCCACGAGTTTAGATTTGTTCGCTACGAGCCATTTTTTTAACTTGCCGTCAGCATCTGCTATATCCACAGCGGCACCGTATAAATGTGATGAGCCGAGAGCCTTTGGATTGATACGTTTTTGGTCTGCTAAGGAACGCAAACAAGACGAAGCATACATTAGTGGCTTATACCCCAAGGCATTAACTTTCAGGCACAGGTCTTCTAGGTTTCGTAAAGTCACGGCATCGACATCGGATTTTTTCCATTTATGCGAGCCTGCTTGTAGTAATTCTGTAACGTCAAATTTCATTTCATAAACTCCTCTAATTCTTGGTTGTCGCCGGATAAAACTACAATCGGAAGAGAAGATATATTTAACTCTCGTGCCAACTGCAATAGTAAAGCTGGTTGCAATTCAAACACTTCTGCATCTGCAAATCTAGCAGACAATGCTTTACATTTTGAACATCCTGGTTGGGATAGTATTATTATTCTCATTTTATTCTCCTATTTCCCTGTTATTGCGTTGATTGCGTTTCTTGCTTTGAATCCTGCGGTTGAATCTGCTTTACCAATTTCACGCAAAGCGGACAAAGCAATTTCTTGATTCTTTTCGTGTTGTTCCAAAGTATTACGCATATCGTAATAATCGGATTCTATTTTGTTTTTATGTACTATGATTTCTCTTAATTGATGCCACAGTAAATCTTCTGTGTCTTCTGTTATAATGCTTTGTGCTTTTAAAAGATTTATTTGCCCACGCAATGTCGCAATTTCTCTGTCTATATCAACTCGTCTTATGCTCATACGCACAGTAAAGTCATTTGCTGAATTATTTATAATTGGTCTATCGTTCATTTTAACCCCCTTTGTTCTGTTTTGATACACGATATTCCACCACCACGACCAACATGTGCTACATAACACACAACGCCATCTGGCATTGAACAAACACGAAAATCAGGATAGTTTTTGAATGCTCTACATTTAGGTGTTTCTAAATAAGGTGACGGGTCTTCGCACGAACAAAGTGTTAAAACCGAAATCAAAACTAATAATATTTTTTTCATTTATTTTCTCCTTTATTGTTGCCCTAATGTGCAGAATATACCACACTCTACATAACACGATTTTGGTTTTCTGCCAACCGCATCTTCTGGCAATTCGTCTAAAAATATATGCCTTGGCTCGTGGTCTTTCCCCATATCAACCAGCCGGCAACCCAATCTGCGTGATTGTTCTGCTCTCTGCTTAAAGATTTCTGGAAAGCGTTTGCGAACCAACTGCCAATACCAGACCGAACCAGATTTTACACAACCAATACAATTTGCATTTGGAAATTCAAACTTGGTGTATATCTCTGGCAATTTAATGCCTGCCATTTCAAGTTCATTAAAACACCGATGTTTATCCCAACCAGCATCTATCAGTGGACAAATCAGTTTATAACCTTTGTTCTTTGGTGCTGAATTAAACCGTTCTTGCCGTTGTTTTTCTTCCACTGTATAACCCATAACAATCGCATCAGTATCTTTATTATAATTGTTATCTTGTTCCCACTGCGCCCTAGCATTTTGTTTTAATTCCAATGTGCAAGGTGCAAAGTGTGGTGTTGACATAACTCCGTAATCATCAAATACCTTTGTAATATCGCAATGCTTAAAACAAGGGTTAGTGGCACTTTCAATTTTAATGCCAAGCCACTTTTCACAATCTTCCAAGAACCGTTTGTTATCTGGGTGTTCGTTGATAACGGGATTATTCACAACACGAATATTCTCTCTACCATATTTTTCAATGGCTAGTTTTGTTGCACAGGCAGATGCCGCACCACAAGAAAACCAACACACTATCATCTTAACCCCCTATTTGTTCCCAGATATAGTAATTCTGGTATTCTGTTGTCGGCTGGCAACCAAGTAATAAACCAAGAACCAACCCTATTAAAAACCATTTCCAATCTATTGACATTATTTGCTCTTTATTATGACATTGTGTTCGATTGGTTGTGTAATTTCTATGGCTGATATGTTTTTATATTGATTTAAGGTTAAAGTTTTTCCATTATATTTAACCAAACACCCCGCGGCAATAGAGTATTCGCCACCCCACACTTTACATTCTTTTGAGTTAAATATAGTATTTATTCCAAAAACCACTGATATTATAAACACCACAGTAAAAACAGCTAATAACACTGGTGCTAAAAATTCACCAAACATATCTCGTAACATTTTTACTCCTTTTGTTGCTCGTTTTAATTATAACACCTTTTTTTCTATTTTAAGACACCTTGTTAAATATTTTTTTAATATGGTATATCGGGTATCTCATCGGCATCGTCTGTCATTGGCGTTAGCGGGTCTATGGCAAATATCCTAGCAAACCCACCGTCTTCCAAAGCATATTTCTGGTCGGAAATAATACAAATTTTGTTTTCAGGCAGTTCACTTAAAGCTGCGATTGACCGCCAAAAAGCACGGCTCGGCAGTGGTTGTTTTCTGCGTTCGTCGCAATACTCACAGTAATTCTTATGCCCACCCCACTGCCTGTTATGAAACTTTTGTGCAACGGGTTTAACACCCCACTTATCCGGTTCGTCACGAATTGCTTTGATATAACCTAATATAATATAATTCTCAGGTGTTTCCCAATTATAATTATTCAAGTTGGTTTCTTTTACATCAATTCGGTCATCGTCGGTCATTTTATAAACGCCGTTCTTAACATAATAATCTTTTGCTTCAGCAAGCATTTGTTCAAAAAAGCTGTCTGGCAACAAATCTTCTTTTATGCGGCACTCTTGCTCGGGCAGGTGGCATTCAAAAATAATTTGCCGCCGTTCGTTAGTGGAATATACTTGGTTCACATCGTTGCAGGTTCTTATAATTATAAACGACCTGTCGTGTAATTCTGGATTTTGAAATTTTCTTGAGAATTTATCTTGTGGTGTGGTGACTAAAGTTTTGAATTGTTCCATATCTATTTTGCCGGGGCCTTTGCCAACCCAAGTACACTCGTCATCAACAACTAACACATTATTTCCATCGTAGGCATTCACATAGAAGTCGTCTTTACTGCGTGTTGCCATTGTTAAAAAGCCACAGTATTTGCTTGGAATAAGCCGTCTACACAGGAACGATTTTCCAATACCTTTTGATTTTGACACAATATCAAAAAAATACGGGCAGTAATCATTTCTTGGGCTGAACTTTGCAACAATACTCGTCATCAATAGTAAGAAAAAGTTTGGGTTAGTGTCGCACTCAAAGTATTTTTTCATAAATGTTTTAATTCGTTCCACACCATCCCACTCAGGTATCGCATCGTAAAATTCCTTGCGTGAATTGAATGTGCTATATAACCCTATGTTTTTCCATAATAATTTTAATTCTTGTGGTTTTATATCACGATATTTATAACCCTTTGTAGTAATACCGGTTTCCTTGTCTGTGACATAAGAATTTGTTTTGATTGATAATTTATCCCAAAAATGCGTTTCAAAAATAGTTTCTGCTTGGTGTTCTGATATTAAAGGTTTGCGAGCAAATGCACTTTTATAAAGTCCTGTCACGGTGTCACGCATAAACAAGGTATTGCTTTTACATAAGTCTATGAGTTGACAAGTCAGTTCGGCAATCGACCCAGCACCTATTTTTTTGCCTTCTAATAACGGTTGCAATAGTTCTATTTGGTCTGTAAGTGGAATTTCATTTTGTGTATAATCATCTTCAGTAAAAGAATCAAGGTCGGGGGAAACAGGAGAATTAGATTTGGAAAGGGCTTCCCCCGATAAATAATCGTCATCGACGGTGGGTTGCTTGAGGGGAGTTGGCGTATAAGCAACTCTACCGCCGATAAACGACTTATTCATTATATCAAGATTTTCACTAAAATCAAGACCTTTTGGCAAATACCATTTTTTTGCATTCTTAAAAATATCCAATAATTCAGTATCGCTGCCGTCTAAAATAACGTCCGTTACGTCTTCTGGGAATGCTATATCTGGAATCTCTTTGCGAGCAATTACAATACGTGGTAAAAATATTTTATTTTGATCTAAAGCTTGCTGATTATCTGTAATAAAAAGTTCGTAAGCCATTTTCAATACCCTTTCCTTATATTGACTGGTTTTATAATACTATGTTTTTTTATAAAGTCAAGTTTGACATAGTGTTTTTTAATGCTGGGTTTTGGGCACTCTACCCAGCTGAGAGCCAAACGCCCGAGAGGTTAAATCGGGTGCCCAATCTCGTTTACCTGTCATTAGCAGGTATATGCGACCAATACCATAATAATATATCATAAGCCGACATCTCAACTCCTTTTTTAGTTGCTCATTTTTTTATTTCTTTTTTCTTATAACTACCGTCTAAATAATCAAAAATATTACACCCTTCAGCCATTTCAACGTGAAACACTTTGCAAAACCATTCTATCAAGTTTTCAACTATGAAAGCAATAAATCCCCACGCAAAAAACAACACAAAAGGCAAACTTATAATAAACAAAATAACCAACATCTTTTAACCCCTTTATTTTTTTAGTTCATTAAGATCTTTAACAATGTCATCATACATCGGATTCAGTTTTTCTAACACCTGTACAATTTCTTTTTGTATTTGCTCGTCAGGATACACCGTTTCGATATAAAGCTTCATATCTGGATGATACACCACAAAATCGCAACACTTTGCCCCAGTTGCAAATAAATTATATTGCATCTGTACTTTATAGGCTGTTGGAATTTTATGCTGAGCAACCATTTTTACATAGTTTTTTATGTCTGGACATTTTATCTCGATAATCTTTTTAATTCCCACCTGCTCGGCAGATTCACCTTGCACAAACAACAATTCTCCGAACCGTGTTTCGCTGCCCGAGTTCGCATAAATAATACCATCAGGACTACACCCAGCACGCAATACTTCACAATCAACAAACCCGACTTCTCGCACATCTTCGAAGGTTTCTTCCACGTATAATTCTCTGGCAAAAGGCTCGAGTTCTGTTCCTTTTTCCATTGCTGCGCTGGTGATACTTTCCGAAACTTCTTCGCCAAGAGATGCCAAGGCTTTTTCGTATAATTTCGATTCAGCGGTGTCTGTCAATTTGCCTTTTTCTAGCAACGACATAAACAAATAGAAATCCGAGCCTGAAAATCTACTTGCACGCAAGTTTAACCAATCTGGATTCGCTGTTCCGTTTTCTAAGTGCTGGGGTAGCTCTTCCTTTGTGTAAATTCGCATTTTGTCCCCCTTTAGTCAAACATACCTAAAAATACCAATCCCACAACTATTCCTAAAATATGCATTATAAAGCTCCTTGAGTGTCATAAATTTTTCTTACTTGCTTACCGATAGCCGTTAGCTCTTCGATACTTTCGCTGTCTTTATATTTAGCAAACTGGGACGTATCAACAGATGGATCTATTTTATTTAACAACTCGGAAATTCTGTCTTTCAAATCGGAAATTCTGTCTTTTATTTTTTCGCTCGCCATCTTCACTTCGTTTAATTCGCTAAAGTCTTTCAAGTATAATTTCAATCCCAGCCCGAATAAAGTCATACATTTTACAAGACAGCGCATCTGTGTTTTATTTATAACCATCACATCGGCATCTTTCGCCGCCTGCTGTGTTAAAGTCATACAAGGCAACGACATCACCTTATCGATGGTTTCCCCGTTTTCTGCGTCTAAAATTGTTATAGTGGTTTCAACAAATGCCCCCCGACTTTGCATATCAATAAAGCGATGCGAATATGTCCAATCTAAATTCAGTTTGTGGCATCCTTTGGTGAAAAAATCAACAGCAGCGCCCCAGCTCAGATAATCCAGCACAGTTCGCCCTGTGTTTTTCTTATCGACATACTGATCAATGTTCGCCCCTTGTAGTTCAATATATAATTTTTGTAGTTTTTCTAACGTAGTCATTTTGACCCCCTTTTTTAGTTTGTTTTTTTGTAGTATAACACCATTTTTTTATATTTAAGACAAAAAGCAAGTTTTTTTTAGTTTTGCTCGCCCCTTTCTATTTTCAAATCGTCCCACCCGCCAGGCATCCCGTCCGGATCATAATAGGGGCGGCAATTTAGGCAGTGTTCGCCCGTTTCGGTGTTGATTTCATCCCATAGAAAACAATCGCCACATTCTGCACATTGTTTGAACTGTTCTTTTTTACACATCAACAGCGCAAAAGCCAGCCCCGACAAATTCGGCAACTTGCCAGCCGCTTGACAGTCTGCGACGTAGTCGGCGGCGTATTTTGTCATCTTTTCAAGTTCGGCATCGTCTGGATTGTGTCCAATTAGCCCGCAAATTTCGCCCCGTAGTGCGTTTTTATAGTCTTCAGGGCATAATTGCCCCGCTTGATTCTTTTCGCTCATTTGTGCCCCCTTTTATTTATTTTTTGGCTTTGGTCGTCCGTAGTTTTTATTCGTTTTTCGTTTTTCGTTTACTCGCTTTCGAATTTTTTCGTTTTCTTTTAGTTTTCGAAAGTGTGCCCTATACATATAAAAAATTTGCTTTGTTGTGTCGCCTCTTTCGATTGCTTCAAAAAGTGCGTTGTATTCTTCATTCGTAAAAATATACATTTTAACCCCCTTTTTTAGAATTGTTCTAGTGCTTTTTCATAGCCGACATTGTAACCGGCCCAAAATCCCACTTTGTAGGCTTGTTTGTGTGATTCTGACATACTCGCCAGCCCCAACAGAAAACCAGCCCCCAGCAACAGAAAAACCCGCAAAATTCGCTTCGTCTTTTGTTTCATTCTCTCGCTCCTTTTTGTATTTGTCCGAATATACCTTCCCTGGCGGCATAACACAAAGCCGAAAAAATAGTCTCGTGTTCGTAGCCCTTGGCGGCCATTTTCGTATAAAATGCATCAACTAAAGCAACATCAAACCCCCTCCGGCCTGCGTTCGTCATTATCTGCCACCGGCGTTTATATTCCGCACGAGTGCCGGCATCTTTCAAAATTGACATTTTCATTTGCTCCCCCTTTTTATTCCGTCAAGCCTAAAATATGTTTGATTTGATCTCTGATTTCGTCGAATTTGTCGAAGTCATCAAAGGGCAAATTTTCGATTGTTTCTTGCTGTTCTTCGGTGATTTCTTGTATTTTGAGATCTTTCCAAATATAAGACCAGCACCAACACAATAAACAAGTTTCTTTGTTTTTATAGAATTTTTGTTCCGTGTTGTAATAGTAGCCTTGGGAGTATAATTTCATAAGATCAAAATTATTCGCATCAGTTGGAAAACCAAACTCAGCAACCGAATTTTCGATTGCCTCTTGAGCTTCGGGATCGGCCGCCCATTTTATCAAATCATTATAAAACATCGGCACCGATTCGCTAGCCATTGAAGAAATTTGATCGCTGATATAATCAAAATCAAAGTCAACAAAATTTTGTAAATCGTCGTCTAATTGTTCGAGTGTGTTATTAAATAAAGTTTCAAGTTGTTTCATAGTTTCGCCTCTTTTATTATTGTTTGTTTGTTTTTAAATATTCGCTTGTTAAAATTTGCAATTTTGATATTTTTGTATGTGCCGGCAACGGATAGCCCTCCGCATCGGCCGCAAAAATTATATTTATAGCCTTTTGAATAAAATCTTTTTGTCCCATTTTCTAACCTCTTTTTTTAAAATGTTCGTCAAGTATATTTTTAAAATGCTCAAGCGCGGCCGCTGATCCCCCTTAGAACTGTGGCATTTCTTCGATGCTGTATTTTTCACAAACTGGGCCCGCAAAATACCCAGCACCACGCCACGCGCAAACGCTCGATTTTTCGTATTTTTTTGGGATAAATTTATTTGCCATTAAACTTTGAAAAACCTCGTGAACGGGGCCACGCATCGCGCTTGTGTGCCAATCAGCTCCGCAACAATAAACTAAACGACCTTTTTTTATTGTGTAAATTTGCGCTTTTTGTCTTGCGCCGCCATAAGTGCGGGTCGGTTTTGTTTCTGTAATTACAAAATAAAATCTTTTCATTTTTTCACCTCTTTTTGTTTGTTTTTAATTCTTGCCACCAATAGCAAGACCAAACCCCGCCGGGCTTGGCTTTGTTATCTCGGCAGGCTAGGCAAAAACAGCCCACAGCACCACACCCCCAAACCATAAGAGCCCCAGGATCACACAGGCGCCCAAAATCTCGCCAAGGCTAGCGCCCCCGCTGATCCATTTCAAAAAATCCCGTGCATAATCCCAAGCCAGAGCAAAAACAGCCCCCACGCATTCAAAAAAGTCTTTTAATTTCTGCATCTCTCCGCCTCTTTTTATTTTGTTTCTTCATAAGTAGCACCCAACGCCGCGCAATATTCGCGGGCTTGCTCCTCAGTCCCCCACATTATACGAAAAACGCCGTTTTTTGTGATTTTGTAGTATTTTTTATTGTCCATTGTAAAAACCTCTTTTTTTGTTTGTAGTTTGTTTGTTTTTAATATGAATACATAAAAAGCGAAGACGTACGGCCTATAATTTTATATAAATTCCCTTGGTCGTCGGTCAAAATCGCGCCATTCATCCCATAAACGCCGAAACTCTTCGCAATTATACGAAGCCCAGGAATTCGGTCGGCCGTTGTGATGTCGATCGCGTTCATTTGGCGGATTTGTTTCAAAGTTATTTTTTCTCGTGCCATTTTTTAAACCTCTTTTTTTGTTCGTTTGTCAAGTTTTTCGAGCCGTCAGGTTTGTTTGTTCCTTTTGCTCAATATAAATATAATATATTTTCCGTCAGTTGTCAAGTGATTTTGTAAAAAAATTTTTATTTTTGTATTTTGGGCTGGTTTTGGCGGGTTGCGTTCTATTCGTCGACCCGGGATTTTACCCATTTGACCGATAAATTTTTTCTATTTTGCCGATAAGGGCGGGCCGTAAAGGGCGGATTTGTTCATTTTTTAGCCATTTAGCCGATTTTGCCCCAAATTTCAAAACTATTATATATATTATTGTTATTCGTATACGATATATATAAATTATTGGTATAATTGGTAAAATAGGCTAAAAAAGGCGGATTCTTGGGGCTTTGCGGGCGTGTTGTTATCGGCAGAATTTCGGCGGCCATCGGTGGAATTGGTAAAAAATGGCGGATTTGCGCGGGGTTGCTCGGATTGATCCGAATCGGTGTGGGTTGCGTTTGTCAAGTTTTTTGTCGGCTGGGATTGGTGGCCGGGGTTGCTCGGATCACGCGGCGGGCTGCTGGGGTTTGATCGATGGCCTGCGGGGTGGTTTTTTTCGGCGGGCGTGCGGCTGGGCAGGGGGGGACGGCATAGAGTAAAATAGTAGGAACACCAAAAACTTACTTGACATTTTAACTAGGGGGGTGTATAATACAAAAAAAAGAGAATAATAAAAAGGAGTAAAGATGTTAAAACGCACGCTGGGGGAAAAGGGTAAAGTTATTAGCCTGGATGATAATGATGAGTATGGGGCTACTGGTTGGGAAAAGTGGGTAGATACTGTTGTGCCGGGGTATAAAGTTTCTAATTATGGTCGAGTTATGCATTGGAAAAAACGACATATATTGAAAACACAAGTTGGGCGAGATGGTTATAAAACTGTCGTTATGGTTGGGAAAAAATATAGAGTTCATAGATTGGTAGCTATCGGTTTTATACCAAACCCTGAAAACAAACCGCAAGTAAATCATATAGACGGTGTTAAGACTGATAATAGGGTTAGAAATTTGGAGTGGGTTACAGATTTAGAAAATAGACAGCACGCTGAAAAAGCGGGATTAGCTGAAGGTATTTCTGGTAAAAGAATACGTAATTGGAAAACAGGACAAGAATACGAATCAATAAGAGCTGCTGCTAGGGCTACTGGAAAAGATGAAGAAAAAATAAGAGATTGCTTGCACGGAAGAAGATCTAGTGCTGGATGGGAGTTTGTATCTACAAAATAATGCTTGACTTTTGCTTAGCCTTTATGATAATGTATATACAAAGGACGGAAAGGCTATGGACGGCGAAAAATATTTTAATTGTGCTGTTGAGCTGACTGACAAACATCCTGGGGTTCAGTTTGCTGAGATGTTGACCCACGATAGTAGGGTTAGTCAGTTAGAGAGATTATATTTCCAAGACGAGTGGCGAGATTTGCCTTTATATGGTTATAATACCTTCTGTTTGAAAATGGAAAACGAGGGGCAAAAAAGCTGGTTGGCAAAGATTAAGGAACTTGATAGTAATGTGATGCTTAGGCATCTGGAGAGCCAGCTGATGCAGGCTAGTCGCAACGGGCAGTCTCCGAACCGAGCTGTGTTGGAAGCGACTGTAAAGGCTCTGCAGGGTGTGAGTGCTGTAAGCAAGATAGCGACGGAGTCTGGTGTTGGCAGTGGGAGCTCGGTGATTGAGGTAAGATTTATACCTTCCCTGGATGAGCCGGTTGAAGCTGATAAGCAGTTGACAGCGGATGAAAGCGAGGTGGTCGAATAATGGACATAATCAGCGACTACCGCCCAATTATTCAGAATATACGTCACTACAAGTATCGCTACTTGGTGTATCTTAGTGGGCGACTTGGTTTGGCGAAGTCCACTAATATTGCGAGGGCGTTGCTGACTATTGCTATGATGAAAAGGCTAAAAATTGCTTGTGTTCGTGAAACGCAGAATTCGATTAAGGACTCGGTTCACGCACAGCTTTCTGACGAGATTATAAACAATGCCCTGCCTTTTGAAATTTACAAAGAAAGTATCTACTGCCCGGCAACTGGCAGTGAAATTATTTTTAAGGGGCTGAAGGAAACAAACCAACATAACATACGTTCTATGGCGAATATAGACGTTGCGTTTATTGAAGAAGCCCAGGCTATATCGACGACATCTTGGGAATCATTTGCCCCGACTATACGTAAGGCGGGGTCGTTTATTATTATTGCTGGAAACCCTGATGAAGAGTCTGATGTGGTGTTTCAGTTATTCGGGCCTGAGGCTCCTAGACGCCCTGACGTGTATTACTGCTACAAGGATTTTCGGTATAACCCGTTCAAGTTGCCAAAGTCTGTTTTGCAAGATATTGCTATGATGAAAGCCAATCGCCCTGATGACTATGAGCGAATCTACCTTGGCAGATTGCGTACAGCCGTAGATATGCCAGTGGTTCGTTCTTGGAACCCTGAAAAGAACATCGGAATTGGCAAGGAAAGCAATACAATCTACTGGTCGCTTGATTTTAACGTCAATCCGCAATGCTCGGTTATATGCCATTGGAACGGTGGCAGTGATTTTTACTTTAGTGATGAGATTGTATTAGAAAATGTATCTACATATAGGGTTGCTGAAGAGTTTGTAAAACTGTATAAAAAAAAGTACGACGGCAGACCACTGGTTATAAACGGAGATGCTTCGGGTCGCAATAGGTCGTCAAACAGCGAATTTTCAAACTATGCTATTATTGAGCAAGTGCTTACAAAGGAACGGATACGGTTTGATTTTCAGGTTCCAAAGGCAAATACCAGTATTAGTAATAGGGTTAATAACTTTGATTGGCACGTTCGGGGGCTAGATGGAAAGCCACATATACTGGTAAATCCAGAGTGTCGGCATTTGTGCCACTCGTGCAAGTTATTAAGTTATGATAAAAACGGCAATATTATTGAAGTGCCTGCTCGTCCTGGTATGAAAACGATTGACTATGCCAAGTCGCATATCTTTGATGCGGCTTCATACTGTGTAATGACGAACGACCCTGTATTAGAGAATTTTGTAAAGGTTGAAAAACCAAGAACACAAACTATAAAAGAGATGTGGGAACTATCTCTGAGAAAGGCTGCAGGCGGAGGAGTGTATGTATGACGGAGAAAGAGATTGCTAAATGGCAGTATCTTACTAAAAAATATCCCGAAAGGGCTGGGCTGGCTTACGAATTGTATTGTCGGCACAAAACAAAAGATGCCAACATAACAACTTACTTTATGTGGGCTGGAAAGTTGGAAAGACAAACCGAACAACGTTATCACAAGGGTTTGCAAAAATTCTGTGATTTCGAAAGAACAAAAATGGAGTTAAAAAAATGGTTAGAAAATTAATTGCTTTTTCATTTGAACCTGAATCTATGGGTGGATTTGCTGTAGTGTGCAATGGTGTACATTTTGGTCGTAACGGTGCATTTAGTCACTGCTATCCTTTAACAAAGTCTGCATTTGTTGAGGCTATGAAAGACCGTATTAAATTCAACGAATTGCTAGGTATTGATATTCGTGATGGTTGGCAAAATGCATTGAAAGATGCTATAGAACCATTCTCTACAATGACAGAAGATTGTGACCCAGCTGTTGCTGCAGATGCGATAGCTAAAGCAGATATTAATGTCCGTGGCGAAGATGAAGTAAAGAAAGATATGGAAACTTTGGATGCAGACAATAAAAAAATAATAGCTGAAGTTGAAAAAGAAGTCAAAATTGATGAAAAATCTGCAAAAAATGTGAAAAAATCACATAAAACAACAAAAAAAGCACAAAAAGAGGTAGAAAATGACGACAAACGAGAAGAAGTTGTTGCAAATAGCAGCGAGAGCACCGGAAACGAACCAGATTCTGGAGTATCTGCTGAAGGAACAAGCACCCCAGATAATGCATAGGGAAAACGAACAAGTATTTAAGGGTTTTATGATGGCATATTATGCCATCGTAGAACTCCAAAACGTAACCACAACACAGGAGTAAAAAATGGCAAAAAAAACTTTCAAACAAATATGGCACGAATGTTTTGATTTATATAAATCTGGCATTATAGAATTATGGGAACCAATATTTAATTGGATAATTGATATTCCTAGAGTAATTATAAATATAGCTCTTTTATTGGTTAGTATAACTTTAGGGACTATTTTAATGCTAGTTTTAGCCCCCTGCTTTATTGCATTAAAAAATATTATATTTAATAAATAAAGGAGTAAATAAATGAACGATATTACAGAAGAAGAATTGCAGAAAGCGGTTGCTGGCGAAGAAAGCAATGAATTATCAGGATTAGCTGCTGATTTACAAGCTGAATTTACTGAAGAAGAACAGCCAACTGAACCAGAAACAGCCAAGGAAGAAACACCTGCTGAAGAACCTGCTCAGGAAGAGCCTGTAAAGGAAGAACAAGCTGTTGAAGAACAAGAGCCTGCCAATGAAGAAGAACAGCCGGCACAAGAAGAACCAAAACCTGAAGAACCAAAGTTGATTTTAGGAAAATTCAAATCACAAGAAGATTTGGAAAAAGCATATCAAAATTTGGAAAGGAAAATGGGGGAAAAGGCTCAAGAAGTAAAAGAAGTCGCACAAGTAAAAAGTGATGACTTTGATAAAGCTGTCGATGTAAAGATTGCTGAAGAATCTTGGAAGATTGTTGATAAGGCTTTTGATACAATTACTGACCCTGAACAAGCAAAAGAAGCACAGTATTTGCTGACTCAGTTTAAGAAAACATTGAACCCTGAATACTTAGAAAAGGCTCGTGGGTATTTAGATGCTCGTGTTGACCGTCGTTTAGAAGTTGCCACGATGGATGTGGCTGCTAAAATTCGTCAGGAAGCTAATGCACACCGTCAAGAAATCTTATTAAAGCCTTTGGCAGAAGAATTAGACAAAATGGCGGAAGAAGATCCAGAATTTATGAACGACGAGCAAAATCAAAACCTGATGGCTATGGCGATTAAGTTGAATCCAACCACTGTCGATGTTCGTATGGTGAAAAAGGAAATTCAATCTTATGGCAAAACTCAATATGAAAAGGGCTATGAAGCGGCTAAAAAAGAATTTGCTAAGCAAGTAGAGAAAAAAGCTGTTTCTGTAAAATCTACTACTCATATTGAAACTCCAAAACCAAAAAAGCCAGTAGAATCAATGAGTATTCAAGACCAACTGGAAGAAGAAATGAAGTCTTTATTGTCTTAAAGAGGTAAAAATGAACAAAACACTAGAAATGATATGCGGATGTCTTATTTGGATTTTTGTAATCTTTGTATTTTGTCTGATGCTTTCTGGTTGTTCTCGCAAAACGCCTGTTGAATCTGCTTTTAGTGGGGTTCAGCAGGCTATTGTTGAAACCAAACAGAGTTTGCCAGCCGAATGTCAGACTAGCGAAGTATTGGCGAAGTTTGAAGCGTTGGAAACAAAGCGACAAGTGGCAGAAAATGTGTGCGAAGCTAAGATAAAAGACACCCAAATTAAGTGGGAAAGGACAATTTGGTTAATAATTTTAGTGGTCGGAGCATATTTTGCAAAATTTTTTATAAAAAAATAAAAAAATATAGTGAGATTTGTTTATTATATAGTAAGGAAGCTAAAAACCTGATTCAAATTGGATAACCGAAAGGCCCGAAGCGAACAGACAATTTTTTGATCCGAAACACAGAATTAACTTAGACAAAATAAAGGAAAAAACAATGTCTAATAATGCATTTTTGAATGGTATCGCACCTTATAATGCCGTTTCGGAAAAATGGTCTAAGGTGTTGCTGAAAAACTTATCCTTGGTTGGTGTGTATAAACACATCGCCGTTGACCACTCTTCTGAATTGTCAGATAACTCTGATGCGATTCATTTACGTATGGTAAACGATTCTTCTGTAACTGTTGCGAATTACTACACACGTAGTGCAACTCCAGGTACAGCAGGTACTGAAGGTACAATTTCTTACGGCACAGCCGCTGTCGATGATTATGTATTGCAATTGACAGAAACTCCATCTACTGCAGTTAAATTCGAAGACTATGCTTTGAAAACTGCTGATGTTGCTTTCCAAGCAAAGATTATCGAACGTGGTTTGTATGCTTTGTCAAAATATGTTGACACATTTGTTATGAACACAATTACTGCTGCTGCTGGTACAACATTGACTGCGTTCAATGCTACAACCGCCGCTGCTGGTGACGTTTATGACTTGTTGTTGCAAGCTGCCGCTGTTTTGAAAAAAGCCGGTGCAACTCCAGTGTCCAATGTTTCTGACTTGGCGGGCGACCGTGGTTTGAAAGAAGTTGGTTATGTCTGTGTAAACCCAGATGTAATGCGTTTCATTTTGAAAGAACCAGCATTTGTGAAAGTCGATATGACAGATAAGAATGCTTTGTGGAAAGATGGTGTTGTTCGTGGAACAATCGCAGGTTTGGTGGTGTTAGAATCTTCAAACTTGGAAACAAATGCTTCCAACGTCTGCACAATCTTCGCTGGAATCAAATCAGCGGCTCACTTTGCTATTAAGAAAATCAGTGACCGTATGATTCCTGCACAAAACAACTTCCAAATGTTGTGGTCTGTTTTGACAAGCTGTGGCTGTGTGGTTTCTCACCCAACTGCGATTGTCAAATGTGCGGTTACAGTTGCTTAATGACTGCTGTGGTTGGTGGGGGTACCGTTCGCCCCCACCACAAATACAAATAAGAGTAAAAATATGATAGTTTGCGATTACGAATTAGGCGAAGTAAAGAAAAGAGAATTAACATCAGACGAAAAAAAAGATGTCTGTGACTATGTTGTTTCTCGCTGGAATGCTTGGAGCAAGCCAGTTGAATCTTTACAAGATAACACACGAGTTATTCGTGACCGTGCCACTCCAACGATTTGTGATATTAAACAGCCAGAAAAGAAAAAAGACTGGCACTCAAATATAAAATTAAACCGTATGTATGAATATTACAATAAACTATACGGTATTTTGTATGAAACATTTTATGATAAGATTTCGTCTTATCTGAAACTTGGCAAAGATAACCACGATAAAGTTTATAATTTAGCATTAGACCAAGAAAATAAAAAATGCCTGTTGGTTTCTATTAAAGATATGTTAGATACAGGCGAGGTGGTTGCTAGTTCAGAATACAAGACAATTTATAAGAAAGAAGTTATGCCAATCGAACAAATCGGTATGGTTGACCCCGCTTCTATTGTTTCCGTTCGTGAAAATTCCTTTGTTGTTCGTCAAGAAGTTGGTCGTCGTCTAAACTTTGTTCGTATTGACCCGTGCAACTTTGTGTATGACCCCCTGATTACACCTTGCACGGACGATTTTTATGAATGCGATAAAATTATTAAACAGTGGAAAACACGTCGTGAAATTCTGTCGAATAAAAGCTATGAGCTTGATAAACAAGAATTTGAAAATACTTTTCCACAACAGACAACTCCAAATATGGAATCGCAAGACGAACAAGATATTAATAGTGTATATCGCTATAACCAAATAGAAGTCTTGACTATGTTTGGAACTTTCTATATCAATGGAAAGGCTTATGAAAATTACGTGGCTGTTATAATTGGTCGTGCATTCTTGGCATATTTTGCTCCTAAAGGTATATACACCCCAGACATTTATTATTATCCCTTCCACGCAAGAGGTAATGGTGCTCGTGGGGTGTCGCCTTTATTCTACATAGCAGACCTTTGTAAAGCCGAAGAAGATGCATTTAACGATACTCGTGATGCTGTTAAATTACAACTAAACCCAACTCGTTATGCACCTACAGGATTCTTTGAAGAGAGTGTTGTAAAACAAGAGCCAGGTAAAATCATTACATATCGTCTTGGTATGCAAGACCCAAATGCTATTATCAAAGAAGTAATTGATGCTCAGCCTGCTTTACAGTCGTTCCAAGAAACAACAAAACAGTTGGAAAAGGAAATTGCTGGTATTGACAACGGTCAATTATCTGTAAAATCTGAAGCTTTGACAGAAGAGGAAGTTAAACGTATTGCTGTTAGCGAATCTCTGATTCCAAATATGATTATTTCAGGTATTATGTTGAATGTTGTTAGCCGTTACTTGAAAGATTGTGTGCAAATGGTTGACGGTCAAGAATTAGACGGCAATGTTGTTAAAACTGCTTGGGAATATGCAAACGAACAGTTGCAGATGCAGAATATTGTTGCTCTGATAGAAAAAGTTGGTATGGCAGACCCAACAATGCCAAAAGTTCAAGATACAGCGGCACGTGCATTACAAGCTATGGGTGTAAATCCAGCCGATTACTTGAACGATGGTCGTACACAACAGATTATCCAAACGTTTGCGGGGCTGTCTGATGAAGTGTTGCAACAGTTGGCACAAATGGGTCAGCAATTACAGGTTGACCAAAATAATATTGCCAAGGCATCTAAGATGATGGCACAAATCCAAGACGACGAATATCGTAAAGTGTTGCGTAAGTCTTGGGAAGAATTAGGTGTTATGCCAGAATCAGTAGAAGTGCCAAATGGGGACGGCACAATGACAGTTCCTGTAACGAGAGTAACCCCTGAAACACAGGTGAAAAACAGAGCATCTACAACAGCGGATTAGGAGTAAAAAATGAAATCATTCAAAGAACTTATAATAGAAACTCTAAATCAGCGTTCTATTATTGATAATCGCCAAGTTATTGATGTTGCTGATGTTACACCATCTGTTTTGGTTGCTTTTGAACACGCTTGCGGAAATATGCGTGATATGTATAACTGGATTTGGAATCAGAGAGAAATAACATATACAACTTTGTTAGATAGAACCACTTATCCAATGCCTTATGGTATAGTAAAAGGTTTGGTTTTAGCAGACCAGAATAACGAGAATAAATGTCCGTTAGAATATGTTGCTGAATTAACTGCAAAAGAAGGTTGTCCAACACAATGGACACAAGATTGGCAGAACGAAGAAATTGTAATTGCACCTGCTGAAAAAGATTCTATGCATACAATGACAATTAAATATTATGATAAAAACATAGCATATCACGACAGTCGTGAAGATGCTAACTTAATGAAATATTTCGATGTCACTGGTGCAACTTATTCAACAGAAAATCAATTCTTAAATGTGCCTGAAACAATATATGAGCCGTATGCAAAATGCGTGGTAACTTTAACAAGGGTATATTTGAACGAAGGTGCACAACCAAGTGTATATGCAGCCCAACAGGCAGAATTTAATGCAGCTCTGAATTCTTTGTTAGAGTTTGCAAAAACACCATTCTACAAAGCACAAAGGTTTGAAATATGAGTATGTACAAATTAGAAAACGGACAGTTAATAGAAGCTCCGGCAGTTTGGAACCGTATTATTGGATATAATAACAACTTAGAACGTATGGTAAAAGATGGTTGGAAACCTTTGATTGTAACAGGTAAAGGTGATATTGTTCAGTATAAGGAACATAAAGACCATATTGAAGAAATTCATAGCGAACCTCCTTATGACTATAAAGAACTACGCCGTCAAGCTTATCCAGAGTTAGGCGATATGATTGATGCAATTTGCAAAGCTTATGATGGAGAACCAGAAGAATTACAAGTGTTGATGGCGAAAAGAAACGCAATTAAAGCTAGTATAAAAAAGGAAAAAGATGCCGATTAAGACAACGCCTTTTGTAAATCCGTTTCGTGAGATGGTAACCGAGAAAGGTGATACTATTATTATTGAAACACATAAAGGTAAAGAATATCAAAGGGTGGTACGCAAAAAATGACGACTAGAAATGTAAATCTTTTGTGGAAAAATTTTCGTGGCATTAGAAAATTAAACACGATAAATTCAGAAGTAGAATTTGGTGCCGATATTGCACATAATGTTAGGTTGTCAAAAGAAAAATCGGGACAAATGCGTAGTATTCGTTCTTCTGGTTGGTTTGATGTTTTTACTACAATGACTGAACCTGTAATTAGATTGTTTTCTGCTAATATTTCAGGATATACTGCATCAGAACAACTAATTGCATTTACTTTAGATTCTGTAAATCACAGAATAAATGTTTGGAAAATATTAGATTCTTTGGGAGATTCCACACAGACAAAAATAGCAGAATTTAATTTTACTACAGATGCAGACGTTACAGATGTTTGTATGACTCAGTGGGGCGATAGACTCGGTATGGTTGTTGCCTTTGGATCTAATTATTTAGGCTTTGTATATTATTCTGCTGATGCTGCTATCACAGGTGCAACCCAAATGACTGGAACAGATTGGTTTTATATATTAATAAATGCATCTGGTGCTGGAGTTAGTTGTCCTTTAACTAATATTACAAGTGTTAGGCCATATCGTTCTCGTTTAGCTGTAAATGGCATAACAACATATTCTACTGGTGGCAATAGCCGGGAAACTATTTATGGTGTGTGGTTTAGTGAAGCTGGTAATCCGTTTAATTTTTCTGAAGATCCAATTACAGATGCAACAGATACAAGTGCATTTCACGTTGAAACTGGCGAATATGTACAATATATAGAAGAATATCACGGCTTGACTGCTTTTTGTCGCAACCGTTCTTATAATATTACTGGCACAAGTCAAAATGATATAAAAGTATTACCATTAACTGCACAAGGTGTTTTTGGCAACGCTGTCTTTACAATAAATGGACAGTGTGCTTATGTTGACTCTTGGGCACATAATATATTTACATTACGTGATAATATTGACGGAACTATTGGGTTTAATGACCCTGTAGGAGACGATATTCAAGACTATCTGAATGATGTTGAAAATGTTACTGTAAATGTAATAGGTCGTCGGGTTCGTTTATTAAAATATGATGGACAATCTTTAGTTTACGATGTAGATGTAAGAGAGTGGACGGAAGAAAGTTTCCCAGAACATTCTAGAGCAGTTACATTTTTGAACAAAGAATACGTTTGTTATGGGGCTAATAATGTCTTAACAATTAATGATGATTGGAATGTTGGTCGGCAACAAACACCAAATGAAAACGGTTATTATTCGCATTATCGTACTAATCTTATATGGTTAGATTCTCAAAGTTCAGTAAAAAGCCATTTATATCCATTTGCTATAATTTTAGAGCCACAAACAAGTAATGATTTTTATATTAAGTTTACAACAGACCGTGGTGAGTCGTTTGAAGCTAAAATATATCGTGCTGGTTATACTAATGTAGCAACATATTCAAATGATGATAATGTGCCATCAGATGGTTCACAATTTGTTATAGATGATGATGATTTGTCAGGAAGAGTGTTCTTCACAATGTTACAAACTGAATTGTTAATAACAGCAGAAAGACCACCATTCTGGAGATATTTGCAAATAGATATTTATACAACTGACCCCGCTCAGCAATTTAACATATCTGGCATTGAAGCTAAAAATACAGTAATTACAGATGAATTATTGGAGTACTAAATGATAAACGAATTATATACATTTTCACCGGGTTCGTTTGTTTTGGCAGATGAATGGAATGCTAACTTTTCTACATTAAGGAAAGCGTCTAATGAACATTTATTATCTATAAAAGATGCAGACAACCAATTAGCTTTTATAAATGGTGATTTAAGTGGTGTTTACAATGGTGTAGATAATTTTATTAATTCTACATCTTTCCCTGGAACATCATTACATATTACTACTCCAAACACTGAGTTTTATAATGTTACACCAATTACTACATCACAACAACTTATTATTGATGTTGAAAGAATAAATGGAGAGGCTAGAGTTCTTTTTAAGACAAGTGGCACAAGAAGTTTAAGCCCTGTACAAATTAACTATGTTGGTGGCGCGGCTAATATTAGTTTTATAGATAATAGCGAAGCTTGGTCTGGTGGATTAGTAAATATAGTATTTTTATACGAAACAAACAATAAATTAAATGTAAGAATGGCCAAAGGGATATAGGAGTACAAAATGATAACAATAACACAAATAGTTGGAACAAGTTTATCAAATTTAACTGTTGACGAAGATACTTTTGTTAGTCAATCGCAGTTGGGATTTGAAATGTTTGCATATGATGGTGCAGATTGGAGTGCTTTGTCCCACCCTGGAGCTGTTGATTTGGCGGATTATGGAATTACATTTACTGGAACCCCAGCTACAGATGATGTTATAGGCGTTTCTCAAACACAAATATTTAGTGCGGGGAAAGGTATTAATTGTATTAAACTAAACCAAAATTTTGCTGATTTACAAACTAAATCTAATACAAATGAAACGCAAATAAATAATATAGCAACAAATTCATTAAAAAAAGATGGGAGCAATGTAACACAGAGTGTTGTAGATGCATTTAATACTGTAACACCTGTAGTATTAACTAATCAATCTGGAACTATAACTTTACAAGACAATACACAATATTATATAAGTTTGTCTGGAGATGCTGTTCTTGATACTATGCCGATAGTTGCTCCTGATGGAATATCGCATACTATAACTGCAGTAATTCAATGTAATAATTATAGTTTTGATATGAGTGTAATACACGGAACTTTAGGGTCTGTAATATCAATAGATACAACTAAAGATTATCAAGTTATGTTTATTTATAATAAAATAGACGGTTATTGGTATTATTCAATTGGTCAATAAAGGAGCTGTTATGCCTAGTTTAATGAATGGTTTGTTTAGAGTAAATTCAATTCCACAAAAATTATTTTTTACTTCTGGCTCTGGAACGCTTTATTTGCCGGCTGGAGATTATAGGTTTGTTTTGCGTGGTGCTGGGGGAGCTGGGGGTGGAGATAATGAAAATAGCGGAATGCGGGGAAATAGTGGTCGTGGTAGTAGAGGCAAATTAACTGTTGTTACTAAGCATTATATAGTTCCGCAAGTGCTTAATTATTGGGTTGGTGATGCAGGAAAAACACATCAAAACGGCGGAAACGGAGGGGTTGGCGGACATAAGATAGTAGATGCATCTACTATATGTTATGGAGCATCTGGTGGTGGAGGTGGAAAACCGACTTATATTTATATAAATAACGAATATATATATGCCCTTGGTGGTGGTGGTGGTGGTGGCAGTGGTGATTGGCTAGTATTTGGTTGGGGTGCAGGTGGTGCTGGCGGAGGTTATTATCGGTTCTCTAATGGTGTGGTAACGAATGTCTATGGTCAAAATAGTGGTAGTAGTATGAGTGCTGCAGGTACAAATGGGAACACAGTAGATTTTCCAACGTTGTATGGTGCTCACGGAGGAAACATATATCGTTCTGGCACTACACAGATTTTAGCGGCTGGCGGTGTAGGCGGCAGCGGTGGTGGAGCAAGTGGTGGTGCTGGCACAGATTATGGTTCAACTTTAGGAGGAAGTGTTGGTGGCGGAGGTGCTGGTGGAGATTTAGAAGCTGGTGGTGGTGCTGGTAGTGATGCTACGCTACCAAATGTGTATCCTGCAACAATCAATGCTGGATTATGGCAAGGACTTACTACTACTTCTGAAAATGCTCAATATGGAATTAGTGGAAATTATGGAACTGCCGGGGATGGTGAACGTTTTGGGCCTAATCCAACTGTC
>CACYHY010000002.1 GCA_902774305.1 uncultured Pseudomonadota bacterium | reverse complement strand
CCCCGAAGAACAAATCAGTCTACATTTGGATCACGGGTCTTCTATTGAATCATGTATGCATGCAATAAACATCGGATTTTCCAGCGTAATGCTTGATTTTAGTAAATATGATTTAGAAAAAAATATCAACGCAACCCGTTTCGTTGCACAATACGCACACGCCCGCGGAGTATCCGTAGAATCCGAACTTGGACAATTATCCGGATTTGAAGACGAAAATACCTTTGGCAACGAATCGATTTATACAGATCCCGATACAGCCGAAAAATTCGTCCACGACACCAACACAGATTCACTGGCTGTTGCAATCGGAACTTCGATATTTTGAAAGCAATCCAAGAAAAAATCCCAAACACACCACTTGTTTTACATGGTGCATCCAGTATTCCTGAATATTTAGTTGATGAAATCAACAAATTTGGCGGAAACATTCAAAACGCAATGGGCATCGATATTGAACAATTAAGATTTGCTGCGACCAAAACAAATATATGCAAAATAAATATAGACAGCGACCTGCGATTAGCAACAACAGCTGCAATTCGTAAAGATTTACATAAACATCCAGAAAACTTTAATCCGCGCAAATATCTGGATGCTGGACGTGATGCCGTTCGTGATACTTGTATATTTTTAATCCGCGAAGTATTTCACAGCCACGATAAAACAAATAATTAAAAAGAAGACCGCAAGAAAAACTTGCGGTCCTTCCCACACACAAAACATACCACATACGTATCCAAACCGGATACTGTATGCAAAACTATATCCAAGGCTATATTCTATATAGCCTTTCTTATTTTAACCCATTCTTTTTCACCAGTGGTACCATCTGCGGAAATATACCCACAACCACTGTATTTAGCTGTATCATAGTTTCCACATGGGCCATCGTCTGCCAAACCTTGTCTGTCAGATTGCATATTTGAAATTGTCGTACCATTAGTTGTATTAGTACCCGCATCCGTTGTTGCTGCTGTTTCCACAGCAGTAACATAACTACCAGCAGTAGTAACTTCACCAGATAAAGTATTTGTTGTGGCAAGTTGCGGTCCCTGTGGCCCAGCATTGGCACCAGAAACAAACAACATTCCCATAATACCAGCAAAAACTATTATTTTTTTCATTTTTCCTTCCTCATCGTTGACTGTTTGCTTATACAAATTATATCATAAAAAACACTAAAACAAAATCGAAACATAAAAAAATTGGTGATAAAAATCACCAATTTTCAATTTATAAGATATAACTATGTTATTTAGCGCGTTCTACATATTCCAAAGTTTCTGTATTAACAACAATTCTTTCGCCTTGTTCTACAAATACAGGAACCTGAACACGAACACCATTATCCAAAATAGCAGGTTTACCGCCAGAGCCAGTTGCAGTTTGACCTTTTAATGCTGGTTCTGTTTCAACAATTGTTGCAATTGCAGTCTTTGGCAAAGTAATTGACACAGGATGACCTTCAACAAAATTTGCACGAACCATCATTTCAGGCGCCAAGAATTTCATTAAATTCATAAAATATGCATCTGTACCGTCAGAATACAAATATTGGCATTCCAAATCTTCGACCATCAATTTTTCGACTTTATCTTCGGCACGCCAACGATCACCACCCTTGTTACCCGAATCGATATCACGCAAATCAGCCTGAACAAAAGCACCACCCTTACCTGGTTTTACCTTGGTAATAGAAGTAACAGAATAACGTTTTCCATTATGGGAAATAACCCAACCCACACGCATATCATTTGCAATAAAAGATGCCATAATAATACCCCTTGGTTAAAAATTTGACTATGCAATTATAATTTTTTCAATACTAAAAGCAATAAAAAATGCGCCATTGGCGCATTTTTTTAATAATCGACAACTTATTACATTCTCATTGGCATCAAAACAAATAATGCATCTGTCTTTTTGTCTGTTGATTTAATAGTTGTTGGTGATAACGCATCTTGCATTTCCATTTGGAATTTATCACCTTCGACCTGACCTGCAACATCCAACAAGAATTTTACATTAAACACAACCGTAAATGAATTATCGCCATTGTATTCAATATCTAATTCTTGGGTCGCGGTTCCAGCATCCGGACTGGATGCGTTTATAACCAATTTGTTTGTTGAAAATGTCAACTGAACAGATTTTGTTTTATCAACCGATGCAACAGAAACCAAATCAACCGCATTTACAAACTGTTTTCTGTCCATAACGGCAATCTTGTCATTACCCTTTGGAATAACAACGCGATAATTTGGATACTGGGCATCAACCAATTTACTTGTCAAAATAGCAGAACCAATTGTGAAACGCGCCTTGGTATCAGACAATTCAATCAACACATCATCCACATTGGCATCTTCCAACAATTTTGATAATTCGCCAATGACACGACGTGGCAAAATAACCGCAGGCATTTCAACACTATCAGATGGGGCAACCATTGCACACAAAGCCAAACGTTGTGCATCAGTTGCAACCGCTGTCAGCATTTTATTTTTTCCTTCTTCGGAAATATGGAAATAAATTCCGCCCAAATGATAACGGACATCATCTGTTGGAATTGCAAACTTTGTTTGGTTTATCAAGTGAGCCAAATCACCTGTGGTCATTTGGAATTTAGTGGTTAAATTACTGCCCGCCATTGCTGGGAAATTTTCTGCTGGCAATGTTGGCAAATGGAATACAGCACGACCACTGGACACGACCAATTGATCACCAACCTGTTTGAAAGAAATTTCAGCATCATCAGGCAATTTACGAACAATATCATATAACATTTGGACAGGCACAGTTGTTTTTCCTGCCAAAGTAATATCAGCAGCCACATGTTCAACCAATTCCAAATCAACATTAGTTGCAGACAAAACCAAATCATCCGATACTTCTAATTTAACATTCATCAAAATCGGCAAGGTTGCGCGTTTTTCAACGATAGACTGCATATGTCCCAACGCGCGGATTAAAACCTGACGAAAAACAGAAAATTCCATAACAAAACTCCTAACTTTTCTTTTTTTTCTTTTTTCTTCCTACATTCTGTATGGCATTTTATCAAAAAACACCGATTCGGCGCAAGAGTAAAAGTCCGCAAAAAAATAAAATACCGCCAAATTTACTTTTGGCGGTGTATCAACTTTAAAAAAACACTAAATTTTCATAGTTTTTTCTAATTTTGCACGTAATTTTTTCAAATCATCGTATTTAGTTATTTTCCCTTTTTCTGCAATAGATATATCTCCGCTTTCTTCGGACACAACTAAAACAACCGCACTGGATACCTCACTTAAACCCAAAGCAGCACGATGACGGGTTCCATATTTCCAATTCAAATTATTTTGGGACAACGGCAATATTGCACCTGCATACGCAATTCGATTATTTTCTACAATCACAGCACCATCATGCAATGGAGTTTTATTAAAGAATATAGTTAGCAATAATTCATTGGTAATTTTTGCATCCACCATCACACCTTTGCGCTCTATAACAGATTCATCCAAACTGGACGGAAAAACAATCAATGCACCTGTATGTTTACCAGACATATATTCAACCGCACTGACAATCGCGTCCAACGAAGATGTATCACGGGCACGCAAATTTTTATTTCCAGAAAATAATTTGCGCCATCCTTGGATATTACCCATCAACGCAATAAACTTACGCAATTCTGGTTGAAAAACAACGATTAGACTGATTGACAAGAACAACGCAACCCAATGCAAAAAGCCACCAATCAAATCCAGATGAAATCTTGAGCAACCAAAACTGATACCCCACAATAAAACCAATCCCAAAATACCACGAACTAATTTTTCAGATGCAGTATTTCGTATCAGTTTATTATAAAAATACAATACTAAAACAATTATTATTCCTAATTGAATCGCTTCTGATAAATGAGCCATTTTATTATTACTCCTTGTTATTTTATAACACGCCCTGCCAGTTCTTGTACAGGCACATCCAACCATTCTGGATCACCATCCTGAACAGGTGCACCTTTTTTCAAAGCCGTTTTACATGGTTCGCTATCTGCCAACCAATTTTCCAATAAACCACCTGCAAATAATCCAGCCACAAAACTAACACCACCTGTAAATGGCATCAACAATAATCCTATACCTGTTGCAGATACCACTTTACCCGCCATAGCCGCACCATTTATTTTAATATCAGGTTCAGCCAAATTACCAACAATTTCGACAGTATTCACAACATTGCCAGTTAAAGACAACTTTAACCCACGCGCTGGAACAGTTGTCAAAGCCAAATCTATTGTTTCTTCACCTAAATTCAAATCACCAGCCAATCTTGCATTAATAGCATTTGTTTCAATTGCAACACCATTACTGGTTTCTATATTACCATCACGTAATTTTAGATTTACTGCCAAACCAGAAATTTTTGCCTTATCGTGTTTTTTATCTTCAGTAAACAAATCTTGGATACTATGACGCAATGATGTTAAAACATCCGCACCATAAATATTTTCAACCAATTTTGGATATGCATAACCAACACCCACAGAATATGCCACCACTGGCCCCGTTATTGTTTTCATCCATTCAGACATATTTTTCCCATGCGCTTCAAAATATCCGTATAAATCCAAAGGCAGCCCAACAATAAAATCACGTATTCTGATTTCTTCCATCAATTTCCCGATAGAAAATTCATGCGCATAGACACCTGTTTGAATAAATATTTCACCATCTTCACGAATTGTAAAATCACCGTCCACAGTCATTTTACCATTTGCAATTACCAAGTCAGTATCCACGCGACCCTTCTGATTTTTATATACCAGATGCATTTTCGTGTTCACTAAATCCATATCGCGATAAACAATAAAATGTTTAAAATCCACATTGATGTCTAAATCATATTTTCTGATATCAGCACCATGTAAATTTATATCATGAAAAACGTTTAATTCTCTGTTTGGACGCACCCAACCAGAATACATTTCTGGAACCAACTTTAACAAACTAACATTATTCGAAGATATGTTTGCTTTTATCACAGGAATTTTTCCACCCCAATCATAAGTTCCAGATATATTAATATCTGTGCCACGCATTGTTAAAGAAGACTTACGCACAACCAACGTATTTTCATCTTGCATTCCACCAGCAATATTCACAGACAACTTTGGAAGATTAGTTAAATCAACACCAAAAATATCTTTTATCGCACGAAGGTCAATAATGTCACCTTTGACAATGAAATCGATTGGTATTTTACTTTTTGATTCCAGCGCAACATTAGCAATCAATGCATTTCCACCGGTTGATAAAGCAACCTTTATCGGATAAATCTTTCTGTCTTCTTTATATTCATCCAGAACAACAATGAACGGGTAAACATCATCACGTGGTTTTATCCATCCATGATATTCACGCTGATTTTCCAGATGCACATACCTTAACTGTAACCCACGCATAAAGAACTTATAATCGCCATTATCAAACAATAAATTTTCTAATTCAATTTTTCCAAACGGACTATCAGGTATAGGAAACCGAGATATTTTATCTGACGGTTGTTCTGTATTATCCTCAACCTTATTAATTGGTTGCAAAGACGATTCGCCCTTTTCATTTTCTTCAATTCTTATCGCAGTATCATATAATTTAACCGTTTTGATTGTTGGTCGATTACGCAACAAAGAAATTAAATCCAATGTTACATCCATACGTTCTGCCGAAAATCCATATTTTTCTTTTGCCCATTCCGCATTTGCCACACGCACCTGATTTAATTCAATACGCGGTCTTAATGAAAATTTCCATGATACAACACCATCAATTTGCACAGGATATCCCGTAGCATTTTGTAGCACAGATAATACATTCCCACGCAGACTTTCCAAATTTACTTGTGATAACGCAATAATAACTGCGACAAACAGCCCCAAGAAAAACAGGCTACATACTCTTAACCAAAACATAATCTTTCTACGTCTTGTCATTTTATTATTCCGGTAATTGAAACTCTAAAAAACTCATCACAGATTTCATAAAATCTGGCACAGTTGCGCGCAAAGTTATCAATTTATTTGTTCGCGGATGATGAAATGTTAACCTATAAGCAAATAAAAACAACTTATTTGTTGCTAATATTGCAGACAACCCTGAATCCACTTTTTTATCAGTTCCGTATAAATCATCACCAACAATTGGCGCATTTAAGCTGAATGCGCTGTGTATTCTTAATTGGTGTGTTCGACCTGTTCGCGGTGAAAACAACACCCAAGAAACACATGTTCCTGCATCTGATAAAACCTTGTACTCTGTGATTGCACGTTGTGGTTTTTGCCCTGTTCCGCCATTTACACGTTCAGGACTATCAACAACCTGACCTTTGACAATATAGTTATCAATCACCCCCTGCTTTGGTGATACATTACCATTCAACAAAGCCAAATATTCTTTGTGTGCAGTTTTTGATTGAAAAGCATTTGCCAAAACTTGCGCAGACTTTTGATTTTTAGCAACAACCAATAATCCGCTGGTATCCCTATCTAATCTGTGTACCAATGATATTTTATCATATGGAAACAATGCCGTTGCCATTTTATCTATAGATTTTCTGATACCTGTTCCACCCTGAACAGCCAAACCAGCTGGTTTATTAAACACAACAATATCATCGTCATTGTAAACGATTGTTTTGCGCAAAGTCTCTAAATCAGACATAGAAAATAATGAGCCTGTTTCGGTTTTCTTTACATTTTCTTTCTTTGCATACATCGCGATTGTTGGTGGAATACGCACAGCATCCCCAGCACGCAAAATACGGTTAGCATCCACACGTGCGGAATTAACCCTGATTTGTCCACCACGACATAACTTAAAAAAATCACGATTAGGCATTGCTGGAAATTTACGCAAAAACCAACGCATTAATTTTGTGCCATCTTCGACCAAAGATACTGTTACCACATCAGCCATATAAATTCATTATTCTCCATACAAAATGGACACAGCATTATCCTTACCCATACTTACACAATCACCTGTTGCGCCACTCACAGAATCAGTCCATGCCTTAGTCACCAAAGCTTTGCATTCTGAATCTGACAATCCATCAATAGTCACAATAAATTGACGAGTATTCGAAGGATTCACACTGACTGTATATTTTCCACCATAAGGATTCTTATTGGACATTGCCAACGCTGTAAATATTGTTGAATTATCAATTCTGGTAAAGTCATCATATTCACCCAACAATTGGCGTACCCCCAGCACAATTTGATACACATCATCATTAACGCTACTTTGTTTTTGCATACGCATAGCATAAGAAATCATGCTGATTGCACCAACTGTGATAACACCCATAATTGCCAAAACACCCAACATTTCAATCATTGAACGACCATATTCTTGTCTCATTTTTCACCTCTATTTGCTTTTTCTTTTTTATATTCTATCATATTTATTATGAATATTCAATTTTCTGATTTAATTGCGAACGCACCAGACGCCCCCGGAACATACCGTATGTATGGCCGAGATTCCAGCCTTTTATATGTTGGCAAGGCAAAAAATCTTGCGAATCGATTACGGCAATATACAGACATTTCAAAACTGGAACTGCACAAACAAGTGATGCGCAGTCTGGTTACACGTGTTGAATGGGAAATCTGTCCAACCGAGGCCGAGGCTCTGATACGCGAACAAGAATTGATAAAAACATTAAAGCCAAAATACAACATTATGTTGATGGACGACAAAATGTACCCAATGTTGGCATTGACGGCACACGAATTCCCCAGACTTTTGAAATTTCGTGGTAAAATTTCCCAACGTCGTGATGTATTTGGACCATATCCGTCTGTTACTGCATTAAATGACACAATAAAAATGATTCAGAAAGTATGCCGGCTACGCACATGTAACGACACATTTATGCACAATCGCACCCGCCCATGTTTACTATATCAAATTGGTCGTTGCAGTGCACCTTGTTGCCTGCCCCAACCCGATTATCAAAAAAATGTTGCATTAGCACGCCGCATTTTAACGGGCGACACAGAACCAATCATCGCAGAATTATCAAATGATATGAAAAAATATTCTGATGAAATGGATTTTGAAAAAGCCGCTGCTACACGCGACAAAATTATCGCCCTGACCCAAACAGCTAGTCGTGGTCGCCACAATAAAATTACGCATGAAAAAAATCTTGATTGGGATAAAAATGTTTCTGAATTAGAAAAGTTATTAAACATTAAAATTGAACGTGCCGGTGTATTTGATAATTCACATCTATTTGGGAAAAACTCTGTAGGGGCCATGATTTGCTTTGGTCATAACGGATTTACAAAAACAGACTATCGGCATTTCAAATTACAAACAAAATCCAATGCAGGAAACGATATTGGTATGATGGCTGAATTTGTTTCACGCGCAGTGGCGCATGGCCCGAAACTGGATTTAATAATTGTCGATGGTGGAATTGCACAATGGAACATCGCACATAAAGTTGCACCAAACATCCCAATTTTCGGTGTTACCAAGGGCGAAGTCCGTAATGGCGATGAACACTTTATTTTACCAGACGGCAGTATTTATACAAAACTACCAAAAGATTCATCACTATTTTTAATGTTACGCGCAGTACGTGATGAAGCACACAGATTCGTAATCACATATCATCGCAATCGTCGTGCCAAACAAATAACAGCATCAGTCTTGGATGAAATTGAAGGAATCGGTCCAACACGCAAACATGCACTTATCCAGCATTTTGGCTCTGTTCGTAATATTATGGACGCAACATTACAACAACTGGAACTAACCCCAACATTGGGCAAAGCCGCTGCAAAAAAAATATATGCACATTTTCATTCAGAGTTGTTATAATGTTTCCATCTTAAGATAAAAAAAGGAGATAAAAATGAAAGTTTTTGTGAACGCATTATCTGTATTCCGCATTTGCGCTGCATTTGCGATTGTTCCTACATTGATGTTTCAATGGTATTGGGCATCTTTGATTTTATTTGCTGCTGGTGCTATCAGTGACTGGCTTGATGGATATCTGGCACGCAAATACAATGTATGCACAAAATTAGGTGGCGTTTTGGATCATATCGGTGACAAATTATTAGTTGTTAATACATTTATTATGTTGGCTGTGATGATACATTTATGGGAAATTATTGTTCCTATTATTATCATGATTGCACGTGAATTGTATATCAGTGGTTTACGTGAATTTTTAGGCACACAAAAAATAGAAATGCCTGTTCCTAAGGCACGCTTTTCTATGGGCAAAATTAAAACAACATTGCAAATGGTAACAATCGTAATATTCTTGATGTTGTTTACCATCAGCAAGACTGTCACCCCAGATACAATTTCAACAAAACTTTTAGTAACAATGAATATGTTATCATGGGCTGGACTTGTTTGTATGTGGTCTGCATTGGTTGCATCACTGTGGTCTGCGACACAATACACATTTACATTTGCTGAAAAATTGAAAAAGATAAAATAAAAATAAATAACGCAATACGAACCACCAATGCACATTGGTGGTTTTTTGTTTACTAAAAACAACTTGACAATATTTTCTTTTGTATTACCATTATAGAAACAATAATCACAGGAATAAAAATGATACAAATTACATTTGAACAATTAAAAAATGAACTGTTTGATGCAATCGTGAACCAAATGGATGTAGTCAAAACCGATATCTCGTATGATTCAAAATTGTCCGAGCTTGGTGATTCACTTGATTGGGCAATGTATCTTTCAGATCGCAATAATAAATATCATATTCCATATACAACAAGTATAGAAGATGAACAGTTGGCAATGCGCACTATTCGTGATCTTATTCTGTTCTATGCTAGACACACCGGTGTTACGCTTCCTGAACAATTAGCCGTTCAATCCACCATAGATCCATCGGCATATTATAAACCTGCAATTAAAAAATCAGAACCAACTGATGACGCTGCAACTTTGATAAAAAATGCGCCAGATATTGTTCCAACAAAAACGCCAGAACAACCAATTCGTATGGTCAGATACAACAACGCAACAATCCAATTCCGCAAAGGTGGTAAAATATTGTAACTGAATGATCCGAAAGTATCCGCCATACTGGAACGCATAAAACAAGAATTAGAAAACACAAAATAAAAAATCTCCCAAACGGGAGATTTTTTTATGGGTATAAATCGGCCCTCGCAAAATTGTAAAATTTTGTGGGTAAAATTAAAACCAACTAGACTTTTTACTCGGCTTTGATTTACCAGCAAATTCTTCCAATGCTTTCTTTTGCTTTTCGGTTAATTTTGTTGGCACCGTCATTGCAACCTCTATGTACAAATCGCCAAAACTGCCAGACCTGCGTGGATTTGGCATACCATGACCTTTTACACGCAAACGTGAACCTATTTGTGTTCCGGATGCAATCTTAACAGTTAATTCTTTATCATCTATTGTTTTGATTTCAATTTCACCACCCAGCGCAAGTGTTGTAAACGGAACATCAGCTTTCAAAATCAAATCATTGCCATCGCGTTCAAACTTATCATCTTGTTCCACACGAATATCTAAATAGAAATCACCAGATGGCGCCCCATTTTGACCAGCCTCCCCTTGACCAGCCAAACGCAAACGCGCTCCATCTTCGACACCCGCTGGAATTTTAACATCTAACGAACGTTGTTTATGCACTGCACCTGTACCGTCACATTTGGAACATTTTTTAGAAATTTTGCGTCCCAACCCATTACATTCTGGACATGGATGTTCCACAGCAAAGAAACCTTGACGAGTTTGTACCATACCACTGCCGCCACAACGCGAACATACTGGTGCAGGTTTTCCATCGTCAGTTCCATTGCCATTACATTTATCACATGTCACATTGCTGGAAAAATTAACCGTATGCGTTGTTCCAAAATAAGCATCTTTTAATGAAATTGTGACAGTATCCAACAAATCCCGTCCACGTTGTTGGGTCGCTGCGCCACGGCCACCAAATCCACCAAAGCCGTCAAAACCAAAACCACGCATTGCCTCGCGCAAGATATCATCCATTCCCGCGCCACCTGCAAATCCACCAAAACCTGCCCCAAAAGGATTTCCTGCACCAGCAGATGCAGAATTTCCCCCAGCGAACGCCGCATCACCAAAACGGTCATATGCCGCACGTTTTTGTGGGTCTTTCAATATATCGAAAGCATTATTTACTTCTTTGAACTTTTCTTCGGCTGATTTATCCCCAGGATTTTTATCTGGATGATATTTCATAACCAACTTATGATATGCCTTTTTTATGTCGGCATCAGATGCGTCACGAGCAACGCCTAAAACTTCATAAGGATTTTTATTCATTATACAGGCCTATTTATTTATATCTGTCCTTTGATATAATCCTTTTACCAAAAAATTCAAGTGGAACCGAAATAAAAAATCTGACTTGCGAAAAAAAACAAAATGTTCTAATAATATAGGTACTATGGCAGAAAAAACTACATCTTATGACGCATCAGACATCCAGGTATTGGAAGGTTTAGAGCCCGTCCGCCTGCGTCCAGGTATGTATATTGGTGGCACAGACGAAAAGGCCTGGCACCACTTACCTGTTGAAATTATGGATAACAGTATTGACGAGGCTGTGGCCGGTTTTGCAAAAAAAATTACTGTAAATTTAATCAATTCCAAAACTATTGAAATTACCGATGATGGTCGTGGAATTCCAGTTGATGAACATCCAAAGTATCCTGGCAAATCCGCGTTAGAGGTTATTTTAACCACCCTGCACTCTGGCGGTAAATTTAATAACAATGTTTATAAAACATCTGGCGGGTTGCATGGTGTGGGATCTGCGGTTGTAAATGCCTTGTCGTCTGAAATGATTGTAACGGTGTCCCGCGATGGGTACGAATGGCATCAGGCTTTTTCACGTGGCAAGGTTTTAACACCAATTCAACGTGGTGATGCAACCAAGGCACATGGAACAAAAATTCGTTTTACATTGGATGACGAAATATTCGGCGCAAACGCAGTATTCAAACCAATTAAGATTTATCGTATGGCGCGTGCAAAATCTTTCTTGTCACGTGGTATAAAAATCGATTGGATTTGCAATCCTGAATTACTGACCGAAGATATGAACATCCCGGCACAAACAACTTTCTATTATCCGAATGGTGTTAGTGATTTCTTGGCTGAAAAAACTGATTCTAAACCACGTATTTTACCAAGAATGTTTTCTGGCTCACTCGATTTTCCAGATGATTCTGGTCGTGTTGAATGGGCGTTGACATTTTTAACAGACGAAAATGGCGCTGCATCTGACGACGGATTTTTCGCATCATACTGCAACACAATTGCAACAATCGATGGCGGCACACACGAAAGTGGATTTAAATCTGCAATCACACGTGGTATAAAAGCATACGGCGAAAAAACAAATAACAAAGCAGCCGCAACAATCGTCAGCGATGATGTTTTTGATTCGGTTGCTGCGATTGTTTCTGTATTTTATAAAACACCACAATTTTTGGGTCAAACCAAGGAAAAATTATCTAATCCTGAAATCGCGCGTTATGTTGAAAGTGTTTTACGCGATCCATGGGAAATGTTTTTGGCATCTGATCCTAAAACATCAAATGCATTGTTATCCTTTATAATCAATTTGGCAAACGCGCGTATCAAAACAAAACAAGTAAAAGATATCGCACGCAAAACACCAACAAAAAGAATTCGTATGCCTGCAAAATTGGCTGATTGTTCCAAACATGGTGTCGAAGGAACAGAATTATTTATTGTCGAGGGTGAATCGGCTGGCGGTACTGCAAAACAGGCACGCGACCGCGCAACACAGGCTATTATGCCACTGCGTGGTAAAGTGTTAAATGTGTTATCAAATTCAGACGAACGTTTCAGTGCGAATCGTGAATTAAATGATTTAATTGATATTATCGGTGCCGGCACCGCCAAAGATTGGAACGAAGATAAATTGCGTTATGAAAAAATTATCGTTATGACCGATGCCGATGTCGATGGCAGCCATATTGCATCCCTGCTGATGGCGTTTTTCTATCAATATATGCCACAACTGATTTATGGCGGGCACTTGTATTTATCATGTCCACCATTGTATAAATTTACATGTGGTACCGAATCGTTCTATGTTGATTCTGATGAAGAATTAGAAAAATTAAAGAACGAAAAATATAAGAACAAGAAAGTTGAAATCTCACGATTCAAAGGTCTGGGTGAAATGATGCCGAATCAGTTAAAAGAAACAACTATGTCACCAAAGACCCGCCGCTTAATTCGTATTGAATTACCACCGCGCACAGATGATGGTGCCGAAGATACTGAAAAAACACGTACAATCGTGACAGAACTGATGGGTAAAAAACCAGAGTTCCGTTTCAAGTTTATTACCGAACACGCCCAATTTGTAAAAGATTTATTCGTATAAAAAAAACACCGCCCGATTGGGCGATATTTTTATCTATAAATATTTACATTCTTGTTCCACGTTTGCCTCGGTTGGGCATGTACATTCACTGCTACATGATTTTCCAGTACAACACAATCCAGAAACAGGCCCATAATCAACAATCACTTTTAACTTTACAAAATCTGTCTGTTGACTAAACCAATTCATAAAATCATTTACATTACTTGTTAAATCTATACACCCCGCACTACCTCTCCACTTTCCACCATGAATATACATGCCACTCCTACCATACGTATTCGTCGATTTATCTGGTACCAAGAGAACACGAAAATCTCCCCAGCCCCCTCTATTTCCTCGAGCATTCTTCTTTGAATATTTAGGGCTATTGTGTTCAAAATCACCTGACTCTATATTGTCAGCAAATTCAATTTCATTTTGGGAAATATAGTATGTTCCTGCTGGTGTTGGTCCGACATGGTTACACGATTGATATTTTGGTGTTTGACATACTGTAGGTCTTGAATCTTGTGATGTTTTACCGCGTCCAGAAACCGCGGGCCAACTTTTAATTTTTTCGGTTCCATAATAAACAGCAAACGTTTTTCCATCAAATTTTGCAACATAATTTCTATGCATAGGTATATCATCAACACCCTTATATGAAACAACACATGTATCATTTGTCTTATTTGTTACATAGCCCCATTTTTTTACCTTTGTACCCAATGTATCACATCTTGCTATTGTACATCCCGAAGATAAATCTTTTATATCTACCCCTGGTACCTTATCTAGTTGCGCTAACTTTAGTTTAGATTCACTTCCAAAACTATTCAGCTTTCCACCGTATATTATACATAATCCCTTACCAAACTCTCTTCGAATAAATGCATTTTTTAAATAATTAGATTCTCGTGCATCATCAAACCGAAATTCATAAAAAACCTTTTTATCATACGAAGTACATTGTATATAATCATCATTACCAGATATACGAATAGCGCTGGAACATTTGATATCATCATTATATTTGACCTTGGCATATTCTTGGGCCAAATTTTCCGCCTGAGCCAATTGTACCTGAATATCTTCAAATGCCTCTATACATCTCTCTGTACCCTTCGAATTGCCTTTTTTCTCACATACATCATAGTACTGCGAATAACTGGCCCGCAATAACGCCTGTACAAAATATTCGCACTTTTGTTTACCATCCCATTCTTCTACATTCCATCCTGCAGCATCGCATATATTCCACAATTTTTGCGCAGGGAACCCGGTCCCATCATTCGTCGCATTAACTATTTCGTTATATTTTTTTATAGCCGCTGATACATTCTCTGTTGGAACATACTTTCGTATAATATCCCCAACAACTTTTCCATCAAACTTAATATTTGCCATACATGGCACCGTAAAAAAAGACAACGCCAAGACAAAAATAATTTTTTTCATTATCTCAGCGCCCCCTCGCATTTATCTGCCGCAGCAACCGCTTTTTTTATCGCACTTATTTGTGTTGCATTAAACACTGTTGCAACCGCGGATGCAACTGTTGTGCCACCAGCCAAAACAGTTGATGCGGTATTTAAATTCTTTTCTTTTGCTTTGCCTTCTTCGCTGTTATTACTGCGCACAGAATCAGAATTTGCCGATGCAGATGTTATCGTTCCGGCTATGCCCATTACTGCCCCAGCACCACTGGAAATCGCAGCCCCTGTTGCACGATCATCTATGGACGATAAATCGACTTTTTCCCAATCGGAACACTCTTTTACAATTTTTTCAGCAGCAACCAAATCTCTTTCAATTGCTGTATTTTCGGCACGGGCACGCATACGTTCATCGTGCAAAACATTGACCGCAGCAATGCATCCATCCACACGTTGTTTTAAACTTGCATCTGTACGATTATTCAACGCGATAATTGTTCCTGCTGTATCCAAAACCGCAGATGCCGCCATCGTCCCAGTTCTAATATTTCCTAATGTTTTGGATTTCTTTTCCATTTCACTTAACGATTCTTTTTCTTTTTTAATATCAATCAACGCTTCTTCATAAGACAATTCAAATTCTTTTAAAAATTGTTCAGCTTCTTCTTTGGTCGGTTCCTTGGCATCTTTATTTGATTCTTCCAATTCTTTCAGCAACTGTTCTGTTTCTGCGATTTTGGCGTCTGTATTCGCTTTCGCAATACTGGTTCCCAATGCAACACCACCAGTTACCGTACCAACGCCGGTCACCGCAGTATTTATACCAGCCATCGTTTTCATCCCAGACATAGATTCGGAAATTCCTGAACACGCTTCGCGTGCACCTTGCAATGCAGCAGACAAACCAATGCTATCAGCAGCATATGCGTCAAAATCAACCGCAGAACAAACTAATCCCGCTAATATCAAACGCATACATATCACTAAATTTTTATAAATCAAAATACCCCCAACTAACATGGGTATTATATCATATCCTGACAAACTTTACTAATTTTATTTACATTCAGAAATCAACTGATTGATTTGTGCACTCAATACCAAATCAGTCTGTTTTAATTTTTCAATTTGACGGATTGCATACAATACGCTGGCATGATCACGATTACCAACATATGTTCCAATTTCTGACAAAGACAAATGTGTAGAATTTTTCAGAACAACCATTATGATTTGACGTGCCAAAACCAGAGACTTTGCACGACTTGTACCACAAATCGCATCATACGCAACACCTAATTTTTCAGATATTGATTTAACCATAGCAATTGGTGTTTTGAATTTTTCTAATGTATCTGCTAACAAGTGTTCTGCAATTTCCAAAGTTACATTTCCACCCATCAATTCTGTATATGTTTTAATTTTATTTGCAACACCAGCAATCATATGACCGTCACACGCAATACGTGGTGATAAAGCATCAGCGACATCGGATTTAACACCGGCACGCATCAACATAACACGTTTAACATTCGCATTTGGTGCAGCCATATCAACAACCAAACCTGATGCCAACAAAGATTGTGCACGTCTATCAAATCCGGACAGATTATTTGGTGCACAACATGCTGTTAAAACAACATTCTTACCCATTGCGCGCAAATCCATAACCAGTTGTAAAAATTCATCCGTTGTCGCATGTTTACCAGACAAAGCCTGAACATCATCTAAAATAAATGTATCGCAATTACGACAAAAATCTTTGAAAGCAAATATCGTTCTATTTTGTAAACTACGTGCAAATTCAGAAACAAATTGTCCACCAGACATTAAAATCACTTTTTCAGATTGTGATTTAATACATTCTGCCAACAAAGTTTTTCCACAACCCGCAGAACCGTAAATAAACAATGGTGAAAAAGAAACGGCCCCCGAAGCAACTTTCTTGGCGGCCGACAAAACAAATGCATTTTCATCAGATGGTATGAAAGCATCGAATGCCACAGGTGCAGACTTTTCCATTACTGGTGCATAAGACTGCACATTATTATCATTTGCAACAGATGCAGATAATTTAGTACCACGAACAATCAATTTTACATTCAAACCAAATTCAGATGCAACCTTTTGCAACATTGCACCGTAAACACCTGAAATATAATCTGCAGAAAATTGATTTTGCGCAGCCAATACTAAAAGATTTTCAGAAACATTAAAATCTAATGGCGCAATCCAGGACGTAAAAGCCGCAGAATCCATCTGTTGTTCAATCATAGCTTTAATTGATGCAACATCAGAATTTTGTTTTATTATTGCTGCCTGCATGCCCTTTCTCCTTTCCTTCCTTCAAAAGAGTTTCCTGCCCGCGCAAGATTCAAAAACACCTGCACATAAACATTAAATTTTGTTCATCATATTTTGCAAAACAAAATTTAATATTTACATCAGCCTACTTTGTTCTCTCGCTTTTTGGTTTTCGTTTTTAACACATTATTTTGTTTTGATGTTTAGTTTACATTTCAACAATTTATTATGTTTTAACGATTACCTGTTTCCCTGTTATTTTTTACAACCACAATGTAAAACATAATCTATGGTTTTCAACAAAATCTTAACTGATTTTTTAACTTTTATTTTTTGACAACGATTCGCTTTTCTTGCCCAATTTGTGCCTTATGTATAGACACTGTATATACAAGATTTTAATCATACTTTGACATAACCACCATTTGTTTTTTGAACTAAACCGCGTAATTCTAAAACAACTAAATCGCGTTTGATTTCCGAAACAGTTTTTTTGACAACATCTGCCAATACAGATTCAGAAACTGGAACCGTTCCCAATGCATCTAATAATGCATTTTCCGATTCAGAATTTTTATCATCCCCTGAACGATTTTTTGCACTTGTCTTGTTATCATCAAAAAAATCTATTGGACCAGAACACAATTTTGCTATATGCCCAGCAATCAAAGAATTTGGTCCAGCCGAACGCGGATCTGATGGATGGCTTGGCACCGCCCAAATTTCACGATTAAAATCAGATGCGAATCGCGCGGTCGTCATACTGCCAGATTTCAAATCAGCCTCGCCTAAAATTAATTTTCCAGCCATTCCTGCAATCCAACGATTTCTTTGAACAAAATTCGTTCCCCTTGGAACAAATCCGACTGGCATTTCACTAACAACCGCCCCACGTTCAATAATTTCATAATATAAAGATTCGTTTTCTAATGGCCATACATAATCAACACCACCACCCAACACTGCAACAGTTTGCGTATTTCCTGATGCCAGCAAAGCGCCACGATGCGCCGCGGTATCTGTTCCAATTGCCATACCTGATACAACAGCAACAGAATGTTCAGCAAATGTCTTAGCAATATCACTAACAAATTTCATTCCGGCAGCTGTTGCATGACGTGTTCCGACAATACCAACCATTGGTCTTAACAATGTTTCTAAATTTCCACGCACACATATAATTGGTGGGTGCCCTTTTACATTTCTTAAACTGACAGGATAATATTCAGAATCATCAGTCACAAAATGTATCCCCATCGAATCGGCAGCATCTATTTCACGCATCACAGAATCTAATAATTCTATATTATTTCGCAAAGTATCAGCAACAGCAGAAACCGAACCATACTGTCGAATCAATTTTTCATATCCAACCGGTCCGATACCTGGCGAACGCAAAATTAATAATTTATCTATCAGTTCAGACATTTTATACCCCAAGCGCACAATACACCAACATACAAGCATTTTCAACCATAAACAAAACGCCCCCAAAGCAACAAACCTTGGGGGCGCACAGTATTTCCAAGCATCTTAATTTCCACAATCACGCGCACTATCATACCATTGTATTAAATTAGCATACTTACTGTCCTTACATCTTTCGTCGTTATACTCTTTGCATTCTTGTTTTAACTCTTTAGCCAATTTTTCAAAATCATTATACGTATCTATATCTTTTTTCTTTAATTCACATGCTTTTGTTTTATACCAATTAACACTGGTTTTATCGTCAGCATATTGTTGTTGTCCTTGAACAGCACCACCAATCAATTTGTTACCAAATAACTCCATCGCACCAACACCGACACCTGCGCCACCAACAACACCACCAACGGTCCCCAGAACTCTTGTTGTTTTTTTACATCATCAGATTGCACACTAACCAGAACGAAACACACATTATTTTCTGGATTATTTGTATCTTCAATCATACTAGAATAACTATCGGTATTACTATATTTTGATGCCCAAACAAAAGTATTTCCAATACCCACATTATTACCTATACATGCAATTCGTTCTCTGTCGCGATTATTTACAACTGAACCTTTATCATTTCCAGCGACATTATTGCTAACAGAATTGTTAACCGATGTAACTTGGTTGCCACCGTATGATACAGATGTCCGCGCCACAGAATGCTTTCCCACAGCCCCCGTTCTGGTTGCAGCAACCCCAGGCACAACAAACATACATATCAAGGATAAAACAAGAAACTTTTTCATAAATGAGCCATCCTACATTATGAAAATCAACTTGCTATATTATATCACAAAACGCCAAAAAATCCAAGTACTTTCAGAAAACGCTTACTTTTTCCACTTCCATTCAATGCTAGATTCATCACCATGAATTAGTCTTAAAATATTTTCACGATGACGGATGGCGCATAAAATTGCAATTGCCAAAAAAGCCCAACCGACAGTTGAATCCATAACAAATCCCAATATAGGCATTAAACAAAATACAACAACCGCACCAGCAGATGATTTACCCGAAGTTAATGCAACAATCAGCCACTCAATTCCACAAACAACAAACATAATAGGATTAATTACCAATAATGTTCCAAACAAAGAAGATATTCCCTTGCCACCGTGAAACTTTAACCACACAGGAAAACAATGTCCAACAATAGCAAAAAAACCACACCAAGCACCAAAACCAACACCTGCAACCCATATTCCTAACCATATAGCCAACATCGCCTTTAACATATCCAAAATCCAAACTACACCAGCCATACGCAATCCGCCGACCCGCATAACATTAGTTGCCCCAATATTACCACTGCCAACTTTGCGCAAATCACCCTTACCCATAAATTTAGTAAATATCAGTCCCATAGGGACACTTCCCAGCACGTATGCAACTATAGCGATAAAAAAACATAACATTTTTAGATTTCCCTTGATTTTCAATTTGTTTTATATAAAATAACATAAACACATAAAAAATAAAAGGAAAATAAAGTGGCAAATCATAAGTCATCTAAAAAAAGAATCTTGGTAACAATCAAGAAAAATGCTATTAACACCGCTCGTCGCAGTGCTGTTAAAACAGAAACAAAGAAAGCATTGGCTGCAATTGCAACTGGTGATAAGGCGGCGGCAACTGCTGCAGTACGCGCTGCTGAAAGCAAAATTATGAAAGCAGCTGGCAAAGTTATGCCAAAAAAACGCGCTGCCCGCAAAGTTTCTCGTTTAGCCAAGAAAGTTGCTAAGATTGCTTAAATAAAACAAGCATCAAGGTTTTCACCCCACTTTTTGTGGGGTATTTTTCGTGAAACAAAAATCGGGCTTTCGCCCGACTTTTTTTCCTTCCTTATAATTTTTTAATTCAACGGCGCACCCCAATTTTGCTGGATACTACGTTCAGAATCCAACGGGCTGATTAACACTTGTGGTGTCAAGATAACAACCAGCACATCACGACCTGATGCCGTCTCCCTAGAACCAGACAGTGCCATAAAGTCAGGATCTCCTAAACCATAACGGGTGTCGTTATTTGTTTGTTTTTCAAATCCAGACACAACCAGCATTTGACCAGATTCCATAATTACTTCTTGCATAAAGCTACGTTCTTCCACCTCTGGCAACTGTAATGTAACTTCACCGATTGTCTGTGTTGACATCTTTAACAATTCACGAACAGACATTCTGAACAACAACAAAATCTTTCCATTTTCCAGAACATTTGGCAATAACTGCATCGAGAAACCTGTCTGCAAATCAGCCTGGTCAACTGTACTGGATTCAACTGTTGTAAAGTTTCTGGATTCGAAACGTTTAATATATCCAGTTGATGTCATGTTGCTAACTGGTGCCACACGATTATTACGCGTTGTTACACCAACATTAGTGACCAAAGACACCTTACCCTGCTTTGCCAACGCTTCAATCAAACCAGCACTACCTGCACCACGTGCCAAAGACCCATTCATAATCTGATCATTTGTATATGCACCACTGACCACACTACCATTTTCTGTATGTGTTGCGCCAGTTGTCGCAGACAAAGCATTTGACAAAACAGCAATATTCATAGAACTCGCGCCAGTTGCTGCCAAATTATTCTTTGGATTTGCAACAATATTTAATCCTGATGTTGAATTAATAGCCGCTGCCAAATTCAACCCAAACGCAGAATTGTTAGATATTGACACTTGCAACACTTTAACATCAATCGTCACCAATTGAGATAAACGTTTATTTTGTTTATCAATATAATCACCAATACGAGCCAAAACAGATGGTGGCGCTGTCGCTGTAATTGTTCCTAAACTACGCGAAACCGTAAAGTCAGAATTTTCAGCCTTACCCACAATGGCAGTCAAAGCTTTTTCAACTTCGTCCCATTCTTTCATTGTTGATTCCAAAACAACCTGACCAGAATTATCCGCTTGGACGGCCGTCTGATAAGAAATATCCGTTCCCAGCGCATATAATGTAAATGTTCTGGTTTCTGTTTCATAAAACACAATAGAATTCTTGTCGTAATACCATAACAAATCTAAGTCAGTTGCAACCTGAGACAACAATCCAGACAATTTACCCGTATATGCAACACTAACTGTCTTTTTTAATTTTTCGCCATTTATTTGTTTATCGATTTTAACAGGAATACGTGTCACAGAATTTATGTTATTTGCCAAAACTTGTAAAGTTACAGGTTCATCTAATAATATAGTAATCCCTGTATCTGTTTCAAATTGTGATGGTAAATTATTTTTGTGTTCAAAAGAAATAGATTTATCACCCAACCACACACCTTCGGACACAGATACAGTATCACCACTTGCAACCTTGGCACGTGGATTTTTTGCCATTTCAAAAGCATCATACGCATTCACAAAATCCTGATCCACAGTTGATGCAACCTTGGCCGACTGTTCACGCGCACACCCCGCCAATACAGCCCCCAAGAATGCGAACACAACAAACTTTTTCAATAATGCTTTCATATCTTTACTCTCCTACTGTGGATACAAAATTCAAATTATTCTTCGTTCGTAGAAATTACCAAAACTAAATTACCTTTATAAAATTTTGCATAAGGTACAGGTGTCGCACGTCCAAAATTACGAACCAATGCAGAAGCGACATCTGCGAAACGTCCTTTGAACACAGCACTGGCTTCAATAGGATATTCACGTGATGTAGCCCACACTAAATCCCAACCTTCTCTATCGCACCAATCTTGCAAAACTTCGCGCAAGGTCTGACCATTGGCAACCACCCAAGAACGAACTTGATCTGTTTGTGACTTTGGTGCTTCGGCATCAGTATTTTGTGCTACTGCGATTTCAGACACATCTTTTTCTTCATCCATTTCAAAGAATGCAGAATCCATAGCAGTATTACGTTTTGCACAATTTTTACGACCACTACGTGATACAGCTAAAACATTACCCCCATCGTCTTCCAATGTTTCACGACGCAACAATGGCATTTCGGCACCATTTTCACACTCATCATCAAACCCCATTGGAATCTGATTACCATGCAACATATTAGCCCCACCTGTCCAGCCACTGCCATCAAAGTCGAAACTGTTATCAACAATCATATCATCGCCAATTTTAGAAACAATACGGATACTATTCCCATTATCAGCCTTCTTTGCATCATCACATTTTACGGTGACATCCGCATCCGATCCAGCAATTGGCCAAGCCGGAACATTCGAATAGTCATTGACATATTTAGCTTGTGTCTCTGATTCAGATTTAGCCTCAGACTGAGACTGTTCATTTACGAATACTTCGGAAGTTGTTACTTGTGGTAAATATTCATCCGCAAAGCAATAACCCGCAGCCGTTGCAAACATTGCAAAAATCAAAAATTTACGAAACATTTAAAGGTCCTTTCTTTCAATCTAGATGTACTTATTATAACAATTCGACCGAATCTGTGCAAGACTAAAAAACGCATATTATTGTTTTTTATACTGTTTCCAGATAAAAACCTACGAATCGGAAAAATGTATGCTATACTACATAGGGAAATCAGGAGTTTTAATATGCAAAACATCATTATTTTATCTTTATCTGCGCTAATTTTTATCGGAATTATCGCAATATTTGTATCCGTTCAAAGTTTAAATACAAAAATTGCGGATATAACTAAAACTTTAACATTCCAATACAACCTGATTATGAAGATTCAATCTGTACTAAAAAACAAAAACGCAACTAATGCCGTTGCTGAAAATGCAGAAATCGTATACCAGGATTTGTTACAAAACCTGATTCCAATTATGGCTGCGATTGATGTTATGCCACGCAACACAAACGAACACCCGTTATGGCGCGCACTAGGCGGCATTATGGATGAATATTCAAAAAATCCATTTGCTTTGGAAAAATTGCGCCGTTGTATAAAATTAGACAGCAGTATCGCCCACAATGTGAATAATTACATTACTGGCGCGAACAGATTGTTACAGTACCTGACAACAACTGAACCAGATGGGATATTGGCATCAACATTTACAGATGGACTGCTCGGGCAATCCTTGACATTTTTCAGCCAAGCGCAACAATTGGCAGAAAGTGGTGATTAAATTTGAAATTAAACATTGAACTTATTCGTAAAATATCCAAAGCACGTCAAGAGCCCGCGTGGCTTTTGGACTGGCGATTGAATGCATTTAATATCTGGAAACAGATGACAGAACCACATTGGGCTGAAATAGATTATGACCCAATTGATTATGATTCTTTCGATTATTATGCCACTGCAAAACCAATCGACAATTCTGAATTAGCAGACACCTATAAAAAAATGGGATTGCCGGAACAAGAGCAAAAGGCATTACTGGGTATGGCAACCGATACAGTCATCGACAGTCAATCCGTGCATACATCATATCAACAAGAATTATCTAAATTGGGAATTATATTTTTGCCATTTTCTGATGCAGTAAAAAAATATCCTGATTTGGTCAAAAAATATTTAGGCAGTGTCGTGCCGTCCAATGATAACTTTTTTGCAGCATTAAATGCGGCTGTATTTTCTGATGGCACATTTGTATATGTTCCTAAAGACACAAAATGCCCTATTGATTTGGCCAGTTACTTTAGAATTGAAACCGCCAAGATAGGACAATTTGAACGCACACTGATTATAGCAGACACAGGTGCAGAACTCAGTTATATGGAAGGCTGCAGTGCCCCACGTCGTCCGAACCATCAATTACACAGTGGTGTTGTGGAAATTGTTGTAATGGATAACGCGCATGTAAAATACTCAACTGTGCAAAATTGGTATGCAGGAAAACAGAATGGAAAAAAATCTGTTGGTGGCATTTTGAACTTTGTAACCAAACGCGGTAAATGTGAAAATAATGCAACATTAGATTGGACACAAATTGAAATTGGCTCCGCCATGACATGGAAATACCCATCTACGATTTTGTCCGGAAACAATGCACATAGCGACTTTTATTCACTGACAATTACACGTGGCGCACAACAATCTGATACAGGAACAAAAATGGTTCATATTGGAAATAATTCTGTATCGAATATTTTATCATACGGCGTGGCGCTGGATGATTCAAAACAGACTTTTCGTAGTCTTGTAAGTTTTACTGGTGAAAATTGCACAAACGCATCGAAATGCGACACAACAATCGTTGGTGATAATGCGACTGCAAATACAATTCCAACAATTGTGCATACAAATAATACAAACAAACAATCACACGAAGCAAAAACAGGCAGTCTGGATGCAAACACATTATTTTTCTTGGAACAATCAGGCATCAGTACTGATGAAGCAATTGCATTAATTATTGGTGCAACTGCTAATCCAATTATATCTAGATTACCGATGGAATTCTTGGTAGAATCGAAACAATTGATACAAATGGCGATATCAAAGGGATAACTAAAATGTTAAAAATAAAGAATTTATCAGTAGCATATGGCGACAAAGTTTTATTAGACGAAATAACTATGTCTGTCAAAAAAGGCGCACGCCATTTATTAGCCGGACACAATGGTTCTGGCAAATCAACATTGGTACAAACAATCGCCGGAAATCCTGAATATAAAATTACAAACGGACAAATTATTTTCAATGGTATTGATATCACAAACGAATCAACAACCCGCCGTGCGTTACTCGGAATATTCTTGGGTTCACAAAATGTACCAGAAATTCCTGGATTATCAGTTTTGAACTTTTTAAAACATTCTTGTGCTGCACATACAAAATTTGAAACAGGTCGCGATTTATCTATGGCAAAATTTATGGAAATGTTAGAATCTGCACGCACAAAATTGGATATTCCAAAAGACTGGTTATCGCGCAGTATTAATGTTGGTTTTTCAGGTGGCGAACGCAAACGTTTAATGTTATTGCAACTGGTTATGACAAAACCAAAATTCGCAATATTGGACGAACCAGATTCTGGTGCCGATGCCACAACGCAACAGCAAATTGCTGACACAATTAAATCTATGAAGGACACAACTTTTATATTTATTAGTCATCAACAAAAATTTACAGATTTAATTAATCCATCAGCAACAACTACTTTGAACAAAGGAAAAATAAAGATATAAAAAACGTGCTATACGCATAAAAACCAAGGAAAAAGGAGAAAACAAAAATGAACGGAATAATAATTTTTTCAGGACTGGTCCTGTTGTTATGGTTCGGTCGTTCTATATTGATTCCATTACTAGTTGCAATATTTTTGTGGTATTTGATTAACGCAATTGCCGCATATTTTCGCAAAGTATTACCTTTCAATTATTGCGTAAAAAATTGTCCAACATTTTGGCCGGGATTTTTTAACATATTATCCATATTATTATCTGCGACCAGTTTGTGTTGGTTGTTTTATGCATTTTCAACACAAATAAATCCTATGTTTTCAGAACTGGTTGCTCGTATTCCTGAAATACAAGCAAAATTAATAGACATCAGCACGTACGCATTTCATAAACTTGGACTTAATTTTGACATAAATATGTTCCCAAATTTAACGGATATCGTAAAAACAGTTGGTGCTTCCGCTGCTAACTTAGCAACATCACTGGGAATGATTTTAATTTATATTTTATTTTTGTTTGTTGAACAAAGCACATTCCACCGCAAATTAGATAATTTGTTTGAAACAAAATCTAAAACAAATAAATTCAAATTTATTGTCGAAAGTTTTGATAAAAACATGAAAAAATATTTGTTTATAAAAACTGTTATCGCCGCAGCTACTGGCATCGGCGCATATATATGGTTACGTATAATCGGTTTGGAATTTGCTGGAATCTGGGCTTTCTTGGTATTTATTATGAATTATATACCAACAATTGGTTCTATTGTTGCATGCGCATTACCAATCCTATACGCATTGATTTCCAGCAATTCCATAGATTTACCATTATTAACCGCGGGTGGATTAATTGTCTTGGAAATTATCTTTGGAAATATACTGGATCCAAAATTTATGGGAAAAACATTAAACCTATCTACACTCGCAATTTTAATCAATTTGGTATTTTGGGGGTTATTATGGGGTATTGCTGGAATGTTTTTCAGCGTACCAATTTTGGCAGCCCTATTTATTATCACAGCACAATTTGACTCAACACGCTGGATTGCAGTATTACTTTCCGCAGACGGTCAAATACCAGATAAAACAGAAGATTAAAATTTATTCTATATGCATAAAATCCGCCGTATTGGCGGATTTTTTATTGACGTTTAATTATCGCTATTGCGTTTTCTAAAATAACACGTGCAGCCTCAGAATCTAATTTCTCTTTAATATCTGAAATTCTGACCCGCCCCATCGATTCCTGCGCAGCCGTTGACGACAATGTTTCATCCAGAAAACAAATTGGTGTATCTATTTTTTCTGCCAAAGAATTTGCAAAATCACGAACATTTTTCGTTGTCTCTGATTCTGTTCCGTCCGTACGCAATGGCAAACCAATTATGATTCCTGCCACCCGTTCTTCTTTAATCAAAGAAAGCACCCTACTCTGTAAATCATCAGAATTTTTTGAAACAATCGGCTTACGAGCAAAGACAAAACTGCAACTTTCGTCTGTTATTGCAACCCCTGTGCGCCGTGCGCCCCAGTCAAGTCCAATTATGCGTCCTGCAATAGGAAAATCCTTGAAATTAGGCAAAATCATTGTATAATTCCTTTACTTTATAAATATAGGATTGAAAATGGCATTTAGCAAGCAACAATTACAAAAATTCGCAGACCTTGTCAAAATTGAAATCTCTGACGAAAAACTAGAAAAAATGAATATCGACAGTGTTGTCGAATGGTTGGATAAATTACAAAAAATCGATACCAAGGGTGTTGAACCATTGTTGAACCCATCTGAACATGATTTACCATTACGTGCGGATGTTGTGACGGATGGTAATATCCGCGATAAAATATTAGCCAATTCACCTGACAAGGCGGGTGTATCACGTGGATATTTCGCCGTACCAAAGGTTATGGACGCCGATTAAAGGGACAACATAATGGTAAAAAAACGCAAAATTCACGATCCAATGAAAACAGTAACTGATACTGTTATGTGTGGTGCTGTTATAAAAAAAAGAACACGCAAAGAAAAACACACAAAACGTATGTTGGATTTAAATGCCAAATATTGTGTATTGTCTGATAAAATGGTTACCGAATGGAATCAAATGAGTAAAAAATATAATTTTCCATTCCGCAAAGACGGTGAACCTATATCGCCCGAGGAAGAAAAATTCAACGAGGAATTTCATCAGATATTTAATAAATATAAAAAGAAATTAAATGAATTGAATGCAGAATCCAGTGCAATCTTTTTGATTAAAAATAATATTGCACGTCGTGGCAAACCTTTGCATGCCGATACCGCAATTAAAAAATTAGAAAAAATGCAAAAGCGTGGCAGTATAAAAGCCGCTGTGCTAAAACAAGAAATTGAAAACAGCAAGTTTCAAGAAGATTTATCGTTTACGTCCCAGGTCGAACATAACCTGCACTATTATTTGTATATGAAATACGGTGTTATATTATTGAATGCCAGCACATACAAATATTGCCAAGACCAAGTTAACGTATACAAATCATTTGGTAAATATAGCAATCCAGAATTACGTCATTGGCAAAATTTTGCAAAGAAATTTCATGCTGCCATCATCAATGCTACAAGTGTAAAGGAAAAGTAATATGGCAAAAAAGTCGAATGTACATTTAAAAACAGTTGAACACATCTATGGATTGTCTGGTGCGCAACCATGTGGCCATTTATCTGCTGATGAAATGAATGATTTAATTGAACAAATCAAAAATGCAAAAATTCCATTTGAATCTTGCATAATATCAATGTCTGTCGATTTGTCACAATATTTCTGCAATATGAAAATATTCAAACTGGCATCCAAATCAGAACATTTAACAATCAACCTTAACACATGCAAAAAATGTGGGATACATAAACAAATACATTGTCCAAAACAAATTGCATCAGGTAAATGCCAAGAAGAATTTGTAATAAATTTAATCGGTAAAAAATTATTTGCTGATAAATATCAAAATGAAAAATAGGAAGAAAGAAATGATTGATTTAACAATAGTTGAAGCATTAAAAAAATTAAAATCACGCGAAATATCTGCGACTGAATTGACACGTGCGCACCTTTCACGTATTGAAAAATTCGGGTCTGAATTAAATTGCTATATCACCACGACCCCTGAACGTGCATTGGCTGATGCGGCAGCAGCGGACGAACGTTATGCTGCGGGTACACCACGCGTTTTGGACGGCATTCCAATTGCAATGAAAGATTTATTTGCCACACGTGGTATTCGCACAACTGCGGCATCACACATGTTGGAAAATTTTGTTCCAGAATATGAATCAACTATTTCACAAAAATATATTGATGCCGGAACTGTATTGTTGGGTAAAGCCAACTTGGACGAATTTGCAATGGGCACTTTTTCTAAAACTTCCTATTTTGGTGCCCCAGTTAGTCCATGGCAACGCGAACGTAAATTAACCGCTGGCGGTTCATCGGGTGGAACAACATCCGCTGTGGCGGGTGGACTTGCCATGGGTGGAACAGGCACCGATACAGGTGGTTCGATTCGTTTTCCAGCATCCATCACAGGATTGGTTGGTGTAAAACCAACATATGGACTGTGTTCTCGTTGGGGATGTGTCGCATTTGCATCCAGTCTGGATACACCTGGTCCAATTGCACGTACAGTTGATGATGCTGCCATTTTGTTATCTATTATGGCAGGTCACGATCCAAAAGATTCAACCAGCGCCCCAAATCAAAATTTCCATGTAGAATCTGAACTGGAACCAATTTTGGGTAATGGCAAAAAATTACGCATTGGTATAATAAAAGAATTCAAAGATGTTGAAATATCAGCCGACATGAAAAAATTATTCGAAACACGCATTGCTGATATGAAATCTGCTGGTGCCGAAATTGTTGAGGTTTCAATTCCAAACATTCTAGATGCATTGGCGGCATATTATATAATCGCCCCAGCTGAGGCTTCATCAAACCTTGCACGTTATGATGGTGTTCGTTATGGTTTACGTGTCGAAGGCAGTGACATTTACGATACATACAAAAAGACGCGTGCTGCTGGCTTTGGCGAAGAGGTTCAACGCCGTATGATTATCGGCACTGCTGTATTATCTTCTGAATCATACGATGTATATTTTATGCAAGCTGCACGTGTTCGCCGTTTAATTGCAGATGCTTTTACACGCGCATTTGAACAATGCGATTTAATTGTATGCCCAGCCGGTGCTGGTACTGCAATGCCATTAGATTCTGATTTATCACCATTGGAATATTACGCATTGGATTTGTTTACCGTTGCAATGAATTTGGCGGGTGTCCCAGCAGTCAGCACACCTGCAGGATTGGCGACCAATGGACTGCCACTTGGAATGCAGGTTGTAGGTCGCCGTTTTGATGATTTGCGTGTATTACAATTAGCAAAACATATCCAGCAATTCGCGGGGGTTGATAATCGTCCAACAAAAATAATGGGGGAATAAAAAATGGTGGCCAGAAGTGGAATCGAACCACTGACACAGGGATTTTCAGTCCCTTGCTCTACCAACTGAGCTATCTGGCCATCCGTGAGAAGCATAATATAGTATAAAATTATAAAATGCAAGGAAAAATATGTTAAAATAGATTTCTGTATAAAAAATAAAGGGCAAGAAAATGTACACTATTAAAGGAAAAACAGGTGATTGGGAAGTAGTTATTGGATTAGAAACTCATATCGAGGTTCTATCAAAAAGCAAGATTTTCAGTGGTGCATCCGCTGATTATAATCCATCTGTCGCACCAAATACCCAGGTTTCCATGGTTGATGCTGCTATGCCAGGAATGTTACCGGTATTAAACGAATACTGTGTTGACCAAGCAATCAAATTCGGACTTGGTATAAATGCTGAAATATCTCGTGTCAGTCGTTTTGCCCGCAAACAATATTTCTACCCTGACCTGCCTCAGGGATATCAAATTTCACAACCTGCGGACCAACCACCAGTTGTCGGTCGTGGTTGGATTGAAATTATGGGTGATGACGGTAATCCCAAAAAGATTTTGATTGAACGTGCACACATGGAACAAGACGCTGCAAAAAACAAACACGATATGCACCCATCAAAATCGTTCGTGGATTTGAATCGTTCTGGGGTTATGTTGCTGGAAATCGTTACTTTTTTGGACACAAAAAATCCTGAAAACAATTCATATATTACTTCCCCAGATGAAGCTGAAAAATACTTACGTGCGATTCGTGAACTGGCGCGTGCCTTGGGTGTATCCAAGGCCAATATGGAGGAAGGCTCTATGCGTGCAGACGTTAATGTTTCTGTTCGTCGTGCGGGTTCCAACACCTTTAATGAACGTTGCGAAATAAAAAATATGGTTTCATTCAAATTCATTAAAACAGCTATTGAATACGAAGCAAAACGTCAAATAGAAATACTTGAAAACGGCGGTACAATTGACCGTTGCACAATGAGATTTAATCAAGGTGACGGCACAACAACTGTTATGCGTTCCAAAGAAGATGCTTTGGATTATCGTTATTTCCCTGATCCAGATTTGTTGCCATTGGTTATCACAGATGACCAAATCGAACGCGTGCGTCGTACAATGCCAGAATTACCAGCGGCTACTCGTGAACGCTTTATGACAAAGTTGGGATTATCTGAATATGACGCGGCACGTTTAACCGAAACAACAGATATTTCAAAATGGTTTGATACTGCGGTTGGCGACAAACCCCAACGTGCCAAGGCAATTGCTAACTGGATGATTTCTGAATTATTCGCACATCCTGAAAACTTTGATATCACAAATGAAGTGCGTGAACGTGATGCAGACGAACCACGTATTATCACACCAGAAAACCTTGCTGAATTGGTTGATATGATTTCTGCCAATGAAATCAATGGTAAACAGGCCAAAGAAATCTTTATCAAAATGCTGGACGGCGAACGTGGCACAATTCATGAAATTGCTGATAAATACGGAATGAAACAAATCACTGATACAGGTGCAATAGAATCCGCCGTTGACGAGGTTATCAAAAACAATCCAGCCCAGGTTGAACAATATAAATCCGGCAAAGTTGGATTACTTGGATTCTTTGTTGGTAATGTTATGAAGGCAACCAAAGGTCAGGCAAACCCGGCTGTTGTAAATGAAATTATGAAAAAGAAGTTGGGATAAATTCATGTCTGATATTGTCGTATTTATTTCACCAAAATTTACCGTTGATGATAAGCAAAAAATCGCAGAATTAATGCGTATGCGCGAAATAAAAACCACAGACGATAGGCGTAATGCGACCGTCGTTTTGGAACCTGTGTTATACGACAAACAATCTGAACATCAATCAATAGTGATTGCCACAGATCCGAAAAAACCAACCGCAACATTGGCTGATATCGCCGAAAAAATTGTGGATGAAACCCGGGGACAAATTTTTAAATTAAAGGAAGATTTAATGGCAAATATACCAGAGGTCATTTATGCCCCAATGCCAAATAAATCTCATCACCATAAAAATACATATCCCAAACAATCGTTATCCAGATTCAAAAGTGTGAATAACATTCGCAACAACAAATTTTTTACAAGAACAAAACATAAATAAAAAAGGAAAGAAAATGCAAATAGTTACTATTATTGAAGACAATGCAATCACTGGTGTTCGTTATGGAACTGTTGAAGTTGCGGAATACAATAACAACACAAAAAGAAGACTGGATAGATTTTATAATTCACGCAATAAATACAGAAGAATTGCGCACACAAAACATATAAGACAAAAATAATTTTATACAATGCAAAAAAAATTCTATATAAAAACTTTCGGTTGCCAAATGAACGTATACGATGGATTGCGTATTACTGCAATGCTTGAACGCCACGGATACGTGCATACAGACGATATTGCAGATGCAGATATAATATTATTAAATACTTGTGCCGTTCGTGCCAAGGCCACAGAAAAAGTATATTCTGCATTGGGGCGTATTCGTCTTGCAAAAAAGAAAGATGCTATATATGGAATTGTTGGGTGTGTGGCTCGTGAATCCGGCAGTGATGCATTTCGTAAACTAAAAGATTTGAATTTCGTTTTAGGACCACAAAGTTATCATAAACTGCCAGAAATTCTTTCCGACCCAAACACAAAATTATTGGATATAAACCTTGGTGGTCTTGAAAAATTTGATGAATTACCACCAATAACAAAATCACCATTGGTTGCATATATCCCTGTCCAAGAAGGTTGTAACCACTGTTGCACATATTGCATTGTACCATACACTCGCGGACCTGAAATTTCACGCGCCTTTAACGATATAATGGCGGAAACAATGCATGCAGCTGAAGTTGGTGCAATTGAAATTTGTTTTTTGGGACAAAATGTAAATGGATATAAATTTACCGATAAAAATGGAAAAACATATCGTTTATCTGACGTTATAAAAGCAACAGCAAAAATAGATTCTGTTAAAAGAATTCGTTTTACATCCAGCTATCCAACAGAAATGACTGATGATTTAATAGAACTTTTTGGAACAGAGAAAAAGTTATTACCATTTTTGAATATGCCAATACAAAGTGGCTCTGACAATATTTTAAAGCGCATGCATCGCCAATACAGTATTTCAGAATACATGGCAATAATTGATAAATTCAAAAACATACGTCCAGATATCCAAATATCCAGTGACTTTATTGTCGGATTTCCTGGCGAATCGGACGATGATTTTGAACAAACAATGCATGCTGCAAAACATGTTGGTTATATAAATTCTTTTTCGTTCAAATATTCGCCACGTCCACATACTGCGGCGGCAATAATGCCTGACCAGATTCCCGAAAATATAAAAAGCGAACGATTGATTAAACTCGATGACTTGTTAAACGAAAGACAACGTGAATTCAATTTATCATGCATAGATAAAACCTTTGAATGTTTATACGAAGGTCCAGACAAAACTGGCAAAAAACATATTTACAGAACCCCATATATGCAACCATGTATTGTTACCACAGATAATCCTACCAATATGGCAACAATAACTATTACATCTGCAAACAAGTCATGTTTGCATGGAAAAATAATTGATTAAAAAGCAAATTTAATATCGGCTGCAACTTTCCCAGACCAACCAAAATCTGTATTCAACAAGCCTAATGATATAGAACCACCTATTTTGTCTGAAACAGTCCATATACCAACCCCTGCACTGCCATCAAAATAACCTTGTGTGTTGATACCTGCACGTAACATATAACTGTATGTAACACCATCCATAAAATACTTAAAACCGACATCGCCACCAACATGCACAAAAGAATCTTTTTGATTGGCATCGACTACTTTTTCATACTGCGTGGCATATCCAATAAATGGAGAAATAAACAAACCAGATTCAAAATTAATTTTTGTTCCGAAATCCATTCCTGCATAAAATCCGTATGCACCAGGATTATTTTTGACCCCATCACCATTTTTTATACCATCACAATCTATACTGGCATAACTAACACCACCAACACCACGCAAGAATAGCATCTCGTCTATATTATAATAAAACCGCAGATTTCCACCGTATACATCAGATTCAAATTCACTTACATCATTATGAAAATCTGCCTTGGACACATATGCACCAAACGCCACAGATAACCGTCCACCAATCTTTGTTCCAGAATTTAATTTTAATCCCAGATTATGAAAATTTTTAGCAGCATAATATTCTGGTGCAACAGATACAGACAAATCATCTGAAAATTCATATAAACCCAACAATTCATGTTGATGTATTGTCGTCATGGGCCGTAATAACATTTTGGGATTATTTTGAACACCGACTGCCCTAACCTGCTGTTCATGCTGGCTTGCACTGATTGCAGCATTGTATGAATCAGAATAACTGCGTATAACACAAATTCCTGTTCCACCTGAACATGTGGCCCAATTATACACATACATTCCTGAATCTGTTTCTTCAAAAACATTTATAACACCGCTGGTATTAGTAATACTTGTAAAATGTAAAATTTCAGTACCACTGACATTATTCAAAAAATCATCCATCAAACGTATTTGTAAATTATCTATAAAATTTGTTAATGGTACATTCAATGTGCCATCAAAATCAGAATTTGCTACCAATAACATATTAGGATTAGAACCACCGCCACCCAGACCAAAATCAATTTTTATTGTATTTGCACCAACAGAATCCAAATCATGTAAAGAATATATACCACCATTATTAATTATAACATCTTCCCCTGGTGTAACAGACATCAATTCACTTGGACTTGAAATTATACCACCCAAAGCAGACGTAGCAATACACGCCAATGCTATAAAACAAAAAATTAACAAGTTTCCTTTCATACCAAACATCTTAATAAACTATCGATAAAAATAAAGGAAAAAATTCTTAAAACATTGGGCATCCATACCTATATAAAAACCAGCAAATATCTGATATTATTTTTGTATCGACACATAAGAAAAACAAAAAAATCAAAAGGAGAAACGATATGAAAAAAATTGCTATTTCTACACTTGCTGTATTAATCGCATGCCCTGCCTTTGCTGGTCATCCACGCGATGGCAGTTCTTGGCAAGTTGGTGGTTTAGACCCATATGTAGGATTACGTGGTGGTATAACCTATTCTAACTTAAATTATAATTACTTAAACGAAAAAGAATCTATGACAGATGCCGTTCTTCAAGGACGTGTTGCTATGGGTTTAGAGATTAACAAACAATTCCGTTCTGAAATTGAATGGTCAATTAACGGCGCCGCCAAAGATTCCGCCAGATTTGGTGCAGCAGATGTCGATGTAAAAACAAATTTACAAACATTGTTGATGAACACATATATGGAATTTGGTCCATGTACAGCAATGATCAGACCATTTGTCGGTCTGGGTGCTGGTGCTGGTTTTGCATCAATTAAACGTTCCGGCGCAGGTATTGCTTCACATACAAATGACAAAGCAGGTTTTTCTGCGACTGGTATGATGGGTATGACATTTGATATGGAACAATTTGCTGTAGATGTTGCGGCACGTTATACATATGTTGATGTAATGTCCGGTTTACATAATTTTGGTGCTGATTTAGGTATCAGATTTATGTTCTAAAACAAATCTTTCATAATTTATAACAATCTGTTTCCCATACGTCAAAAGCGTATGGGTTTTTATATAAAAAACCGACCATTTTTTGGTCGGCATAATCATAACTATATGGCACTATTATAACCTTGCCAAAGCCAATTTATTCAAAAGTCCGGATTCTATATCGGTCAACAAAGACACCATTCCCTGATTTACTTCTTGATCTGCAACAATCCTTTCGATTGTCTCAATCAAATATACACATTTTTTAACAATATCTAATTCAACAAATTTAGGATTTAATATATTTGCTTTGAAAATATTTTTATCTTCGGTTGCCATAAAATAACGTTCTGCAATTTTATCAACCCAATCATCTATATCTTCACTTAATCTATCAAACAACAAATGTCGTGCATAGTCATCTGTGGACCAATGATTTATTTTACACGAATACTTTAAAGCAATTAAATGTTGTAATAATTCATACATATTATTTCTCCTTTTGTTATGCAATCACAAAATACAAATTTCACAAACAAAAACAAACAAGACAATATTCGTATCACGTTCTATACGCATAGAATCCGCCTTTTTTTTGGAAAACATACCTAACGAAAAACAAATAAAAATATATACAATAAACCTGTATTTCATATAACCAAAGGAGAAATAATATGAAAAAAATAGTAAAACTTATATCTGCATTAGCAGTTGTTTTAACATTTGCTGGTTGCGCAAATGATTGCCAATACCAACAAACACACCAATATAAAAACATAGGACAATGCCAAGATGCAAATTGTACAAACAAAGCACACAAACACCATAAAAACAAAATACATACAAAAATGTACACCAGAAACAATCACAATGAAGCATCAGAAATTGGTTATGTTAAATTTTATGATATAGGTAATGATGTAAAAATGGTTGTTAATGTAGATAAATTACGTAACGGTGTAGACTATACTACAAAAATATACCAATGCAAAGATGCCAAATGCACAAATCCTGACACATGCTGTATGGAAACATATATGTCTTTGGAAATGCCACTTACCAGAAAAAACAAAAACAACCCTATGTTACAAGAAACATTTATTATCAACAACATGAGTACGAACCAATTACAAGGCGCAACTATATTCTTTGAACGCGACAATGGTTACCGTGCTGCATGGGGATTTTTAGATTAACTAATTTCACTATAAACTACAAAAAAACAGTCGCATATAGCGACTGTTTTTATTTACTAAATATTTTTCTTAACAAATCCATCGGTATAACCAAAAACGCCAAACTGAACACAACAAACCACTGTTCATATGATAAAGGCACGACTTGGAACAATTGACCACCAAAATTTACAATTCCTATTGTACCTATAATAATTATTAACGCAATTGTTAAAAACAATGGATTTTTATCTATACCATGTAACAAATGTACATTATCAACACGTACATTAAATCCATTAAAGGCGGCTATCAACATTATCAATGCGAATCTGGCCGTTAAATTAACATCCGGATTATCACCAAAAATTTCTTGTACATCTGGGACAAACAACAATGCAAAAATTATTCCAAATTCTATACAGCCTGCAACAATCCTGCTTAAAGTTTTTCCCGCAAATAAAGATGCACCTTTTGGTTGCGGTGAAACATGCATATATTCAGATTTTGCAGGCTCACCACCAAACGCCAACGAATTCAGACTATCCATCACGATATTAATAATCAAAATTTGTACAGCAACAAACGCTGGAACCAAAAATGCGATAGGATAAACCAAACTCAACACAACCAGCATCAAATTTATAGGCATTTGAAACATTAAAAATTTTGTAACATTATTCGTAAATGTTCTGCCAAATAGCACAGCATCAGCCAATGACACAAAATTATCATCAACAATTATAATATCACCAGCTTCTTTACAAACATCTGTTCCGCTGCCCATAGCAAAACCTACATCTGCCCGTTTTAACGCTGGTGCATCATTTGTGCCATCACCACACATACCAATACACAGATTTATTTCTTGGGCAACTTTTACCAATCTTAATTTAGTACGTGGAACAGCACGCGCCACGACTTTCAATCTATACAGATTCTTTTTTATTTCTGCATCTGTCATTAAATCCAGTTCACGCGCGGTTAACACCAAATCATTTTCATTATTTATAATTCCAGTATCAACACCTATTGCACGCGCAGTATCTATGATATCCCCTGTCATCATAATCACATGAATCCCCGCCTTTTGCATACATGCCACAGCTTTTGGAACTTCGCGTCTAACATCATCACGAATACTAACCAAAGATACCAAAACCAAATTATCAGGTAATTTTGTGTTTAAAGTTTTTCCTGTTCCGTACGCCAGTGCAACTAATCTTTTCGCTTGTTTCGCATTTTCACGTATAATTCCAAACATTTTACTTTTGTTTATTGTATGTGTAACACCGTTCACATCTATATACTTGGTTACATGCTCTAAAATAATTTCTGGGGCACCTGTGTACAAAACAAATTGTTTTTCATCTTTCTTTCTTACCACACGCACTGCAGAAAACTTATTAGCACTATCAAATGGTATTTTATCCAATGTTTTGATTTCATTTGTAACCGCACGAACTAACCTAGATTTTGGATTTAATGCAGATAACAATGCCCGTTGCGTACTGGTACCACCAACGATTGTTCCTTTGTCATCAAACGCTGCACCCGTATTAAACAAAATATCTGCTACAATAAATCGTGATACAGGCAAATCAGAATCAAAATCAACCTGACTGCCATCGCCCAAATAATTTGTAATTGGGATTAAATTACCGTATGTTAATGTACCAGTCTTATCTGTACACAAAATTTGTATATTTCCAGCCTCTGGTATTTTATGAGTATTTTTAGCCAACACATTATGTTTTATCATATTGCGCGCATTTTGGGAAATAATCATCGTAATAATAAAAGGCAATCCTTCGGGCACAGCCGCCACAACAATCGTCAAAGCGACTATAAATGCTGTTGCTATATTATGTAAGACATTCAATGTTCCGGATGCAAAAAACAATTGCAAACCGCCTGCTTGAATCACAGAATCAGTCAATAAAACAAGGGCAACAATAATTCCACCAAAATAACCAAAACGCCCTATTTTGACAGCCAATTTATCCAGTTTTATATCTAAATCAGTTTTTACTTCATCTATATTTCGCATAGCTAACAGTGTCTTGGCATTTTCAGTATGAACGCCTATTTTTTCAACCATCATATAACATTCACCACTTTGCACTGTTGTTCCACAAAACAACAAATTTTGACTTACATAATCATCGCCCGTAACTTTTGCATTTCGATTATACTTAAAACCATCAATCGGCGACTTTGGGCATTCTTCTGTTTCGCCATTTAATACAGCATTATTTACATTTATACGCCCCTTCAATATATATCCATCGGCTGGCACAGTTTCCCCAGATTGCAAGAAAACAACATCTCCAACAACGATATTATCAGTTTTAATGGTTTTAATTTTTCCGTCCCTTACCACCATAGCAAACCGTACCGCCGTTTTATTTTTCAGTTCCATAGAATATTTTTGAGCTTTTAACTTAGTAACTGTCCCGATAATACCAACGCACAGCAAAACCATACCAACACCTATTGGTTCTATATATCCACCAAAACCGAACACCGCCAACACCAAAAACAAGCCCAACATTCCCAATAAAATCATGTTGATTTTGTCTTGGAATGTTTCCACAAAAAACTGTAAGGCAGTCTTGGGTTTGACCCCAGGGATAGTATTTGTTCCAAATTTTCTTTTATTAAGCGCAACTTGTTTAGATGTTAAACCTACAATTTTCATATATAAAACCCTTTGTAATACCATCTATTTTATCACAAAATGCATAAAAAAACAAAAGAGCCATGACAAATACGTCACAGCCCTTTGCAATAAGAATAATACACGGCGCTATTAAATATCAGTTCCAGGGAACTTAATACCTCTTAAACCGAATACTTCAGCCAAGTCCACAGCCTGCTGTTGCCCTTCACCGTGTTTCATGCGCACGCCCAATGTCCCCTGCGCAAATTTTAATTTATTTTCAGTACCATTTGTCATGTCTTGCCTCTTCAAACATCTCTCTGGCAAAAACTAATTTACACTAATAAATTGTTTTTGTCAAGTATTTTGTTATTTACTACAAAACTATTCCCCACAATCCAGACATTCTTCCCCAATCTCTTGTATATCGACATCGCCATCTGATACCACAGCAATAGGAACAACCTTGCCTGGTTCTGTATAATGTGTTTCTTTTACAACACGTACACGGCGATTTTCAGCATTTGGAACACCATCACCAGTCTGAACCTTCAAATCTTCTTCACCTGCAGAAACAGCGACAATCTGGCTTGCTGGGATACCGTAACTAATCAACACTTTTTGTACAGCTTCGGCACGACGGCCACCCAAAGCATAGTTATAACTATTGCTACCGGATGTATCTGTATGTCCAACCACAGAAACCTTTATATTCTTGTTTGACTGGGTTGCAGTAGCCAATTCACGAATTAAATCAACATATTCTGGTTTGATATTGGCTTTATCAAAGTCAAAGTGAACTTCAAAAATTTCTTCCATAACATGCTGTGTTGGTTCCAAAGGAATCTGTTGAACTTTAATCACAGCCTTGTCGTCATTAGGTTTCAAAGCATCCAAACGATCGTTAATTGCTTTGATTTCTGCACGCATAGCCATCATCATATTGATGAATTCATCGCGTGTTACCAATTCTTCGCCCAAAGTTGGCAATTCTTCCTGATGACATGGACAATCTTGTGGTTGTGGCGCTGGCGCGGCCCCATTTTCAGACTCTGGCAATTCAATCACGATTGGACGTCCTGTATCACAATCACAACGTGATGCACCATGACTGGAATTCACAGCAACTGTGTTTCCACTGTTAGAAACCTTTTTGTCCCCACCATAGATATTCTGATTAAATACCATAGGAACGGCTTGTTGTTGTCCCACAGGTATTGTCTGAATCAAATTACCGCCATTGTTACCAGGGACACTGATGTTATTTACAATAACGATACCATCACGTGGATAAGACATGTTACCCACAGAATTCAATGAACGTGTATCTGGATAAAACGCTTTATTTTCTATTTCAATTGATGCGGGTGCAGCTGTTGCTTTCTTAGCAACCTTGCAGCCACCTTTTTTACAATTTTGCAATACATCCATAGCCGCAATAAAACGTTCACGACACTGTTGTGCAGTTTCAGTCTGGCCAGTCGATGCCGCAGACAGCCAACAATCAAATTTAGCCTGAGCCTCGGCCGCTACATCCGGACGTTCATCTGTCGCATCATTTTTGAATTGATCAATCATATTATCATATGCGACTTCCAATTCATCTTCTTCATCACTGTCATTCAACGGCCAATTTCCAACAGTTTCAGGGAACGGTGTTTCACCTGAAAACGCTGTCACAGCCTTTTGAGCAAACAATTCACCCATTTCCGGATAGCCTGATGTCCGCGCATTATAGATAGCATAAGAACGGTAATTCATCGCCAACTGATTCAAAAAAGAATCCTTATGTGGCGCAGAATAAACATCCAGCCCTTCGACATAATCAACCGTTGGGGTTGAAATAGCCACATCATTACGATTAGTTCCAGCGCAACCCGCCAGTGCAACTATCGAAGTTACAATCAAAATACGTGAAAAAAATCTGTTTGCCATAAGACCTTCCTTTGTAATAAATCTTCTCTATATTATACTATGTTTTTATATTTCAGTAAAGTGGAAAAAACAAACAGTTACCATAAATAACAAAATTATTTATCCAAGAATTGTGTAACCGCCGGCATCAAACTTTGCACCCCAGATAATCCACCCCCAGATGTTAAACCACCAACAGCATCCCACACGGCACCACTACTTGCCGATCCACCAGCTGTACTAATCGTTGTTTTCAAAAAGTCTGCATAAGCTTGTTTACTGCGAGCAGATATTTTTTCTGGAGCACACTTTTCAATTTTTGCCATCATTTTAGTATATTTATCTGCCTCATCCGTTGCATAATCATCAACAGTAAATGATATAGCACCAAAAATCGCATACACATTAGATTCTGTTTTTTTCTTGGATCCAGAACACACTTCCATTCCATCTGCACAATACGATGCCACCGCGGCCATGGGATAACCATTCCAAATTGTATCCTTATCTTCAAAAACATCCGTACACGGCTCTAAATTCGCTGGTCTGCTGACTTCCACACTTTTAGAATAATGTTCATTAGGGCCACATCTGGTCATTTTTAACCTGTTTAACATTTCACCAGCTGTTTCTTCACCGACCTTGGCATATTCCTTTACCATATCATTAACCCAACTAATTTCCGATGAAGATGGCACACATTCTGCTGCTAATTCTTTTTGTTGTTTCGTCAAAGCAGCTACATTTGATACCATTCCTATAACACCTGGCAATAATGAACCACTGGTTATACTTTCTAATCCGGACTTTTCTTGTGTCTTCACAGACGATGCTTTTTTAGCCTTAAAAGAAGAATCTTTGACCGAAAAATCAGCCGCCATGGCCGAAAAACTGGTCAAGCCAACAACTAACGCCATCAAAAAAGCGAACTTTTTCTTCATCTCTCTCATGCCTCTATTATATCATAAAAAAAGTTCATAATAAATATAAAAATTGCTTTTTGACTTATCTTGTGCAAACATAATGGTATGTCGTCAGATAATAGAAACTTTATTATATTTAAAAAACACCGCCGTTTGACCCGTCTGTGGCAATTTTTATTTACAGGATGGGGATTGGTGATGGTGGCAGCATTAGTCGCAGGTGCTGTGTTCACAAAACAACTGTTATGGACACCAATCTCTGCAATAAACATGGTTGATATAACCAGTAATCAGTTCAGAATGACAAATGCAAATTTTTCTGGAATTGATAAAAACGGTCAACCTTTTTCTATCAAAGCAAAATCAGGCCACCAAAAATATGATAACAACGACATAATATACCTAGAAACTGTGAGGGGCACAACAGTTCGCAAAGAAAATGGAAAATTTATAACCGATAATATTCGTTCTAATACTGCTGAATACAATCAATCAGAACGCAACATTAAATTGATTGGCAATGTTCATGTTGATTCCAGTAATGGCGATAAAATAATAACCAAAGAAATGGTGATAAAACTATGAAACAGTCTGTATTACGTATTGAACATTTATCTAAAAACTATGGCAAGCGCACTGTTATTCGCGACATATCCATGGTTGTCCGCCAAGGCGAATCGGTTGGATTATTGGGACCAAATGGCGCCGGCAAAACAACTGCATTTTATTGCATAACTGGACAGTTGAATGCCACATCAGGACAAATATTTCTTAATTCCCAAGATATAACACACTTGCCTTTTTATCAACGCGCACGTTTACATATTGGCTATCTGCCCCAAGAGAATAGTGTTTTTCGTGGTTTAAGTGTGGAACAAAATATTATGGCGATATTGGAAGTTGTCGAACCAGACAAAAAGAAACGTCAACAAAAATTAGATTCATTACTGGAAGAATTTTCTATTGCACATTTACGCCACAGTCCAGCAACATCACTATCTGGTGGCGAACGTCGTCGTGTTGAAATTGCGCGAGCATTAGCAAATGATCCTAAATTTATATTACTGGACGAACCATTCGCTGGAATTGACCCGATTGCCGTAAATGATATTCGTTCATTGGTATCACAATTAAAAGATAGAGGGTTGGGCGTTATTATAACCGACCATAATGTGCGTGAAACACTGGGCATCACAGATCGCAGTTACGTTCTACACGATGGTAAAATCTTAAAAGAAGGCACCGCCAAAGAAATTACTGCCGACCCACGTGTTAAAAAAGTGTACCTGGGCGAAGATTTCACCATGTAAAGCCAAATAACACACAAAAATTCTTAATTTGTGTTTTTACCACAAACGCTTGACAATTATTCTTTTTGTATTATATTGTTTAACAAGAAACAGCAAAAGGAGTATTAAAATGACCATATTCAATAAAAAACAAGAAACTTCTGCACAAAAAGTATTTAAACCTACACACAAGAAAAAGAATACATACATCGTGCAATTGACTGACATGCTTGTCGATTTTGATGCGTTTTCTAGATGCCAAAACACAATTATGCACGTTGCCACATTAAATGGCAAAGCCATGCAACCAGAAGGCGATTGGTTAAGATGCGCAGAATTTCCAAATCCATGTGCAACAATAATGACTGAAAACTTCAGAAAATACAAACCTATTATGGGTGAAAAATTAGCTAGCACAATTGTTGAATATCTGGATAAAGAAACAGGCGAACCAGTTTTGAGTTTGTTTCCACAAAACCAAATTCATTTTCATAAAACCGGTATCAACGGTTTTGTAAAAATCACACAAGAACAAGATAACATTTGCCTATGGTTACCACGTGGTACCGAACAAGAACCAATGCGTTTAAATCATGCATCCAGACAAGATTTATTCCATCAAGTCATGTTACGTCAGGACAAGCTGTTAACAAGATAAAAAAACGACCACAAATGTGGTCGTTTTTTATTTTGGTGGACGCGCAGGGATTGATGACTTCGTCATCGACTCGTAAGGTTCGAACTGCATTTTATTTGTTCTCACCAACTATCCGTCTCCGAACCAGTCGCTACCGCTCCAAAGGGTTCAAATCCTCATGTGCGAACAAAATAAAAAAACGACCCTTTCGGGTCTTTTTTTATTTTGGTGGACGCGCAGGGATTCGAACCCTGGACCCACTGATTAAGAGTCAGTTGCTCTACCAACTGAGCTACGCATCCAAAACTGCAAGCCGAATTATATAATAAAATCTGATAAAATCAAGTTTTTATAATACGGCCTATTTCTTCAAATAACTTATCGGGTTATACGCCTTGGTTCCTTTACGGATTTCAAAGTGCAATTGTGCCTGATCAACTTTTCCAGACATACCAACTGTACCGATTTTTTGGCCAACTTTTACACTATGACCACGTCTTACCGACATAGAATCCATATGAGCATACACTGTCATCCAACCGTCTGCATGCTGGATAATAACCAAATTACCCATTCCCTTTACTTCATTGCCAGCATACGCAACAAAACCGTTTTCTGCAGCCAAAACTGTCGTACCACGATTTGCTTTAATATTGATACCGTCATTAAACAATCCATTTGATTTAGATCCATAACCAGACAAAATCTTGCCACGCACCGGCCACGAGAATTTGGATGATGAACGTGCCACCATTTTTTGTGCGGTACGCGCTTTTTTCTTTTGTTCCTGCTTCTTGGGTTCTGCCTTCTTCACAGGAGTTTTTTCGACTTTCTTACTCTCTTGCTTCTTGGTCTCTGGTTTCTTGGTCTCTGGTTTCTTGGTCTCTGTCTTTTTTGTCTGTTTTACATCAACTTTTTTCTGTTCCGTTTTTTTCGGTTCTACCTTTTTAGTTTCTATTTTTTTACCAACTTCTGCTTTTTTAGCATCAGTCTTTTTGACCTCAACAACCTTTTTCTGTGTTTCTGTTTTTGCAACTGGCACTGTTTTTTTAGTCTCTACTTTTGTTTCGGTCGCCTTTCTTGGCTGTTCAACTTTCGTCTTTTGAACATCCGGCGTTTTTTGTTCTGCTTTTTTCACTGGTGTTGTTTCTGTTTTTTTAATTTCTTCTTTTTCAACTTTTCTAGGTGACGCAACAGTCTTTTGTTCTACTTTTACTTCTTTAGCGACCACAGGTTTATCTGCCTTTACTTCGTACTTTGGCACAGATAAAATGTCTGGCACTTTCAACTTTTGTCCAACAGACAAAGTAAACGGTGCAGATATCTTATTCATAACGGCCAAATCATTTACAGGCACAGAATATTTACGTGATACAGAATACAAAGTATCACCCTTTTCTATTGTTATTTCACGTACCGGTGCACGCACCATTTCTGCATTGGCATCATCAAATTCAACTTCAGATTTTTGTTCAACAACCTCTGGTTTTGATTCAGCTTTTTCCACAGGTTTTTCATTTACATAATCAGGTATTATCAAATCATCAACATCGGTATCTGGCGCATATCCATCTGTTTCTTCTTCTTCATCATTTTTATCTTCTGTTACCACTTCTTCTTCGTCATCTTCTGTTTCACTCGGCATACCAACATCATCCGCTGCAATCTCTGTATCTTGGGCTGGCATCATATAATCATCCGCAGACGAATATAAAACATAATCTTCACCAGTAACATCACCATTACCATATACAGTTGGCGATGCGTATACGCCATAATCTGCCACAGCGGTTTTATAAATTTCACTATCAGGTTCCGCCAATAATGTTGGATATCGTTCAGAAATAAAATCACCAACACTATCGGGTATAGACGCGATTTTTGGTTGCAAATCACACCCTGCTACAATTCCAGCAATTAACAAAATAAATGCATTAAAAACCTTTCTCATAAGGTAAATTATACCATATTTTTACCGACAAACCAATTATTTGATTACGTAAAATTAATCGTCTTTACGCATAAACAAAATACTTAATTCAAACAAAGCATACATTGGCAAAGCCAATAAAATCTGAGAAACCACATCAGGTGGTGTTAAAACTGCAGCAATAATTACCACAAAAATAATTGCATAGCGCCGCATAGATATAACCACAGAACGTTTTAACACACCTATTCTGTTCAACAAAATCATTACTATCGGCAATTGAAAAGCAATTCCAAAAACCTTTAATAAACCAATCGAAAACGTCAGATAATCACGCATAGCCGGCAAAACGACAGCAGGAACTGGCGATGATTGATTTAACTCTATAAAAAAACCGAACACAAATGGGAATAAAACATAAAACGCAAATGCAGCCCCTGTTAAAAATAAAAGCGGTGAAGCAATCAACATAGGCCAAATAAAATTCTTTTCTTTTTTCTTTAACCCGGGTTCAACAAATGCCCATATATGCCACAGTACAGTTGGCAAACTTATTAACATCGCAACAGCCAACGACAAAGACAATCGTATCATCAAGCCATCTGTAATACCATTATACAACAACACCCCACCCCAAATTTTCAATAAAGGCATGGTTAGAAATTCTTGGCACCATGGCGAAATATACCATCCAAAAACAAACGCACATAAAAATATAAACACGCACCACAAAAATCGCCTACGCAATTCAGAAAAATGTTCCATCAAAGTCATTTTTTTCGTTATCATTTCGATTTACTTTTTTTCTGTTTACGTACCTTTTTTATTGGTTCTGAAAAATCATCTAAAACATCTTTTGTTGTGGTTTGAATAATATCATCAATAGGCTTTTCTAAATCTATTTGATCCCTTATTTTTTCCGATGCATCTGTAATTTTCCAAATAATTTTACGAATATAGCCAACTACTCTCGCCAACCAACGTGCGACATCAGGCCAATATTTAACAGGCACAACTAAAATTGCGACTAATAAAATTACTAAAAATTCAGCCCAACTGATACCAAACATTTTTAATCATAGAAATCATCACCACCAGCATTGCTGATTGTTTTATGACGACTTATTTGAAAATAATTTTTATCAAAATCTGTTTTAGGTTTTAAATTTCTGAACACGACATCTGTACTGACCCCTGTCGCATCAACAACAGTCCAAGATTTTAATTTAACCGGACTTTTGTCAAATACAACAGTCATATGGCCCAATCCTTTATTATCACGCATATACATAGTCAAAGCAAATGTGGAACCCCCATCAAAAGTATCTGACACAACGATATCTGCATTTTGTAAATCGATTTTTTTACGAACTAAAATACCAGCTGGTGTACTGGTCAAAGGAACAGTTGTAATTTGATCCAAAGATTTATCAAAGAAATACAAATCACTGCCATCTGAAATTAATTGAATTTTAGAATTCGTATAATCCAAACGTACACGACCTGGACGCAACATAGAAAACAAACCCTTTGCAACCTTACCATTTGATGTTTGGATAAAATCACCAGATAATCCAGTTACAGAATTCAAATATTTTTCAGCATTTTGAACATATTTTTTATTCACTTCCGCATTAGCAGAAACAGATAATAATAACGACAAAACAATCACAAAAAACTTTTTCATCTCTTTATACTCCCTTGAATAAATCTATGACTTGTTGTTTAACATTTTCCAAACTGTCGCGCACCACAGCACCCGCGGCACACATATGACCACCACCCCCCAACTGTTCAGCGAACTTATTAACAGGTGCCGTTTTACTGCGCATAGACACGCCAATCTGATTTTCTTTTTGTTCTTTTAATAAAACAATATATTCAACACCTTTTATCTGTCCGAGTAATGCCAAGGCATTTTCACCACGTCCATCTAAATTTTTATAAGCAGCCGAATCGACCACTGCAATCACTAAACGATTACGATAAAAGAATTCTGCATCTGCAACAACACGAGCCTCGGTCTGAATTGTTTTACGCGGTTTATTGTTAAGTGTTTCTAATAACTTTTGAATTTCAACACCTTTATCAACCAAATCACCCATTATCCGCAAAGCCCGACCGTCCTTGGCATATTTGAAACTGCCTGTATCTGTCAAGATACCCATTGCTAACAAATCCAAAACCTTATCATCATATTTCCAACCAGCATCCATCATCAAATTATATAACACGCATGCCGTTGCAGCCGCTGTATCATCATCCAAACACAACTGACCCAATTTATTATCATTTTTATGATGATCTATTTCGACCAAAAACTTTGCAGAATCCAGCGCATTACGATAACCACCAATATTATTGACAGTTCCATAATCTAACAAAACAGCCAAATCAAATGGCTTTGATAAATCGACCTGATCAAAAAAACGAACACGACCACGCAAAGTTACATAACGAAATGCATCTGGAATATTTCCATCATAAACACAAACACAATTCTTGCCATAATTTAAGTAGATTAATTGAGATAATGCCAATATTGAACACAGCGCATCACCATCTAAATTTTTATGCGCCGTCAGCAGGATAGATTTTGCTGTTTCAATTTTTTCTAAAAAAATTTTTGTTTCATTTTTCATAATTCACCGATTGCAATATCTTCAAGCATAAACTGAGCCGTATGCCGACCATTATACTCATTATCTTTCAACTTACCCAACATAGATATTGTAGTGTTTGTATTCGCATCGTCCAGTAAAAAATTACCAACTGGCGTTCCAACCAAATTAAAACCAACAAATGCGACTTGGGTTCCAAGTGAAGTTTTCACCATTCCACGTAAATGCGCACCATTTCCCATAACCGTTGCATATTGCAGAATCGCGCCATTCAAAACCAATTCAGGCTCAGGATTTCCCTGTCCAAATGGCGCAAGCACCGATAATTTAGACACCAAATTCATTGTTGCACCACTGGCATCCAATTCCGCATCAACAACTATTTCTGGCACAGACGGATTATCACCCAACTGTTCTATAACAGACTTTTCTAAAAACTCACAAAAATCTTTTTCTTTATCTGCGGTCAATGAAAAACCGGCAGCGGCGGCATGTCCACCACCCTCGGTTACAATACCCAACGCCAATGCTTCATGAATAATTCGTCCCAAATCGACATTAGAAACAGAACGACCAGAACCATTTATAACACCATCAATCTTGGTTGCAACACACGAAGGCCGATTATATCTGTCTTTTAATCGTCCAGCAATAATCCCCATCACGCCCCCATGCCAGTTATCACCACATACAAAAACACTGCATTTACCACTTTTACAACATTTTTCAGCCTGTTCTGATGCATGCAACATTATTGCATTTTGAATATCAATGCGATCCTTGTTCATCTGGTCCAGTTTTTCCGCCAACGCACGCGCAACAAGTGGATTATCAGTCAACAGCAATTCCAATGCAGGTTTTGCAGAATCCAATCTGCCCGCCGCATTCAAACGCGGTCCCAACACAAATCCAGCCACATATACGGACGCATGTCTGACACCTGCAACATCCATTAAAACACGCAGTCCCAAATTCTTTCTACCATCTAAAACCTTTAAGCCTGTTGAAACGAAAGCACGATTTAATCCAATCAAAGGCATAGTGTCACATATCGTTCCCAAAGCAACCAAATCCATATATTCCATCATATGTTTTGATTGCAATGCGCACCGTTCATCATCATGCAAACACCCACGCAATTCTCTGTTTACAGCAACCAAAGTTAAAAATGCGACCCCAACACCAGCCAAATAATTAAGCCCAGAATCATCATCTGCCCGCTTAGGATTTACAACCGCATCCGCCATAGGCAAAACATTATCTGGCGAGTGATGATCTGTTACAACAACAGACATTCCTCGTTCTTTTGCATGTTTTACCTCTTTAATGCAACTGATTCCACAATCCACAGTAATCAACACCTGCGCACCGTTATCCACCAAATCATCAACCGCAGCAATATTTAATCCATACCCTTCTCCGTCACGTGTGGGCACATGCCACATAACATCGACACCAAATGACCGCAAAAACTTCACAAATATAGCCGTAGATGTAATTCCATCGACATCATAATCCCCATACACAGCAATTTTTTTATTTGCACAAATTGCATCCGCAATAATTTTTGCAGCCCGCTCCATATCACGCAATACAAATGGATCAGGCATATACTCTTTAATTGTTGGAGATAAAAATTTTGCTATTTCTTTATCATCAGTAATACCACGACCAGCCAAGATGCTCTTGACCAGATCATCGGTCATTTCCGTATTTGCGCCAAAATTTATACACTCTGACAACACCCACGCTTGGCCCAGCATGGATTTTTCTACTAACTTTTTCAACTTATACTCTTTTTTTCTTATCGAGTATATTATAACTGAAAATTATTCAAATAGCAATGGCAGGATTCCATCAAGAATTTTTCCCGCTGTTGGCACAGAATTTTGCGATGCAGTTCTCCATCCACCAGTTTCTGCCAACCCTTGGGGTTCGTCTAAATTCACCATAATTATATACTGTGGTGCTTCGGCTGGGAAAATACCTACAAAAGTGGTCATATTACGTTTTTTATCAATCACGCCATTTATACGTTTTTCCGCAGTCCCTGTTTTTCCACCGATTTTAATACCATTTATTCTTGTTAACTTTCCACTTGTTTCTTCAACCACCCGCACCATATTTTCACGTAATTTTGCAGATATTTCTTCAGACAACACTCGTGTTCCTTGAATACGTCCAACATCACGTTTTTTGATTGTTGGATTTATATAAATTCCACCATTTGTGACCGCATTCACACCCAATAATAAATGTATTGGTGTTACAGCAACTGTATGACCAAAAGATACAGATGCAACATCCGTAATATTCCATTTCTTTTTAGGGAATATAGGATGTTCTGTCTTACCAAAATCTAAATCTAATTTTTCATCCAAATGCAATTTATGCAAGAATTCTGGTTGTGCCCCTTCTGGAAACTGTAAAGCGATTTGAACACTTCCCACATTACACGAATGCACCATTATCTCGTCAACATCCATCCATTTTTTATCAAATTTTGATACATCATGGAAAGTATGCACATATTTACCACTCTTTGTTCGCAATATATAAGGTTTTTCAACATAGTATTTTCCACGAATACCATTTTCATATGCCAATGCTGTATTAAATATTTTGAACACAGACCCCATTTCTAAAACATCACGCAATTGTTTAAACCTGCGATTCGCCACAGGATAATCAGACACATGTTCCGGGTCAAAGTCCGGCAACGACACCATAGCCAACATTTCCCCAGTCCGCGAATTCATCAACATTCCCATAGCACCCTTGGCATGATATTTCTGAACAGCCTCGGACAATCTGGTATGGAACTGTTCTTGGATTCTGGTATCCAATGACAGTCTTAATGGATCTGTATTTTCACGCAAATAAGAATCAAAGATTCTTTCTGCACCTTCTAATCCATCACCTTCTTTGCCAACAAAACCGACCACATGCGCAAACAAATTATGTTTTGGATAACGACGCATTTGTTGCACTTCAACCTCTAATCCATCTAATTTTGCTTCTTTGATTTGTTTACGTTCTGCATCTGTTGCATATTGTTTTAAATACATAAATTTTTTAGCGTTCAAAATATCATATGCCTGTGCCACAGAATATTTGTATGGGAAAACTTCATGAATTTTTTGCGCCACAGCATCCACATCTTTGACCGCACCAGGACGCACCATAATATGTCCAGACACAACATTTTTAGCTAATTTTACACCATTTCTATCTTCGATATCTGCACGAGTAATTACCCAATCACCACCAATTTTGGCTTTACCTGTTTTATCTGTTCCTATACATCCGTAATATAAAGTTTTGGCAAAAAAAACTATGAACAACAAATAAATAAAACCATATACAACGCGCAATCTGGAACGTTCTAAATCACGCCGTCTTGCGACTCTGCCACCAAATCTATAAATATCCTTTCCTATCTCGTACATATTTTACTTTTTCCTTAACGGCAAATCTTCAATTTCTGCATATTTACGAAAACCTATAATTTCCACACGTGGATTTACCGCAGTCACCATCCCGCGTAAATATTCAGAATTTGTCATAGATTCAAATTTAGCCTGCTCTATTGCAATTTGTTGCTGGGTCTTTACAATTTCATCATGAGTAAATTTCAAGGATTTATGTTGTGTTCTGTAACACACCTGCAGGCCGACAATCACAAAGATAATTCCGACCAGAGACCAAACACCAATCCTAAACATTTTTTGTTCTTCATTCATATCCGTCATCCATAATCCCAGATTTATATTCTATCATAAATTTTGTAAAAAACTAATCATAGAATTCAAACCTGACAATCTCCCCGCCCCCAAAGACAAATTCAAAGAAGCAAACTCTTGTGCTAAATCCATTTTTTTTATTTCATCTGGTGTTTTATCTTGGACCATAGCCAATAAAATAGCAACAATACCACGTACAATTCCAGAATCCGCATGTGCCCAAAAATGATTACCTAATCTGCAAATTTCAACATGCGATGCACAGCCAGTAATTTCAGTACACTCCGCATTATTTGGCACCGTCTCTAAATGTGCACCAAAATCCATCACCATTTCCAATTTATCAACTGGATTTTCAAGCGATTCTAAAATTTTTTTCATTTGCTCATAGGACATAAAACTACCATCCTTGATTTGTTAAATCTAATTCCAGTTTTGCTGCATCAGACATACGCGATAAATCCCACGCTGGTTCCCATACTAAATTCACCAACACATTGGCGCCATCTGCCACATTTTCCACAACCTGTTTTACCTGCGCCAATAATTCTTCCATCATTGGACATGTTGGACTGGTGAAAGTCATATCTATAACAATATTTTTTTCATCAATTTTAATATCATATATCAACCCCATATCCCATATATTCACAGGAATTTCTGGGTCAAACACAGTTTTTAATGCATTTATAATATTATCACGATTCGCTGCCATACTATTTCACTATATTATTTACCACAGATATAAATTTATCTGCATCTGATTTGGTATTCCATGGACCAACAGACACACGAATACTGCCGTCTATACCTATTGCTTGATGTATCCATGATGCACACATATTTCCGACACGCAAACATATACCACTTGCACCTGCCAGCGCACCAAAATCTAATACATGCATTCCATCAACACAAAAAGTCAATAGCGCCGATTCGCGTGAAGTTAAAATTTTGATACGTGGATTTTTCCTTAATTCATCATACAAATATTTTATCAAACCTAAATCTGGACGTTTTTTTTCTAATTCATCCAGCGCGACACCTAACCCACAAATTTGTGTCAACGGCAGTGTTCCTGCCTCCCATTTTTCTGGTGCACTTTGCAAAACCCATTTATCATCATTCATTATTCGAGATACCATGCCGCCACCAAATTTATCTGGTTCATATCTTTCCGAATCGCGAATATACATCACCCCAACACCAGTATCTGCACCAATTTTATGTCCAGAAAACACAACAAAATCTGCATTCCATTCGCGCACATCTATCTTTTTATGTACGACATATTGCGTTGCATCAACAATAACAATTACATCTGGATTTTTTGCACGTGCAGAACGCACAATTTCAGAAACATCTTGCGGTATTCCCAGTACATTAGACATTGCTGTCACAACCAGAATATCCACACCAGGCACCGAATCAATTTTGATATTAAAATCCTTATTCAACTCACATTTTATTATTTTGCTTATTTTCCCCGACTTTAACAATTCGTGCCACGGCATACGCGCAGAATGGTGATCCAAATCAGATACCGCACACACAGACGATTCTTTATACCATGTTTGACTGGTTATAATCTTTGCTATACGATTTAATCCGTCTGTAGCATTAGATACGAACACAATCTGATTTGCATCAGCATTTATAAATTTTGCAACTTTTGCCCTGACATCACGAACCATATCATCGACAGCCATTGCACGCGCGCAAACCCCACGCCCTGCATTAGCATAATGATGACGCAAAAAATCAGCCTGAATATCTATAACAGGTTCCGGTTTCAGAAAGCTTGCAGCAGCATCTAAGTATACGATTTCATTCATATATAAAAACTCTTGCTTTTCTTACAGATTATAATACACTCAAACCAAATATCAACAATCCAAGGAGAAAAAAATGGCTTTACAACATGCAACAGACGAAAACTTTCAAAACACCATACAAAATGGTTTAACGCTTGTAGATTTCTGGGCAACATGGTGTGGTCCATGCCGTATGTTTGGTCCAATTTTTGAAGCGGTTTCGGAAAAAGTACCTGATGTTAATTTCGTTAAATTCGAGGTAGATGAAACGAACCGTTCAACACCAACAAAATTTGGAATTCGCAGTATTCCAAGCGTATTAGCTTTTCGTGATGGTAACTTGGTTGAAGCTCGCACAGGTTTGATGGACGAAGAAACCGTTATCGCATGGATAAAAGAATTACAATCTTAATAAACCAAGGAACAATATCATGGCAAAACAAGACTATAAAAAATTAGAATTACCAGCAAAATATGTCCCAAAAAAATCTGAACCATATATGTGTCCAGAGCAAAAGGCGTATTTTTATCAAATTCTGCTTGCACAAAAGCAAGAATTAACTTCTGGTAATACAGATGTATTAAACACTGTTCGTAATGCAGAAGTGAATGAAAACGCTGGTGGTGGTGACGAGGCTGACAACGCATCCCAAGAACAGGCTTTAACCATGAATTTGCGTATGTCTGAACGTGACAGCAAATTATTGAAAAAAATTAATGCTGCTTTGGACAGATTAGAAAACGACACTTTTGGTTACAGTATTATTTCTGGCGATGAAATTGGTATATCTCGCCTGTTGGCACGTCCTTTGGCGACTATGACAACCGAAGAACAAGAAGAATACGAAGCTCGCAATAAATAATTACTAAAAAAACAAAAAAACTGGGTTACAAAAATAACCCAGTTTTTTATAAATTCTTAAACCTTTACTCAATCCACATATCAACCAAAGTACTACCACTTTGACCATCACGAACTTTGGACGTTCTATTACTATCCGCCCAACCAACAGTCGCAACTTCTTTCGAATTAGTGGTAATATTCGAGGTACTAGGATTATTAGCCACAGTAACCTTTGATCCACTGGTCGAATTATTTATTGTTATATTACCACTGGTGTCGCGTTGTATTCTGGTATCAACAAAATTTGTCGTAGCAATCTTTGCACCAGCACCGGCAGCAAAAGCAGTTCCAACACCACAAAGCATGCAGGAAACCAACAAAAAACTGAAAATTACCACTCTCGGTCTCATTATTTACTTTTTCCCCTTACACAGATGATAGTAAATTTTATAAAACCGAATCAAGTATAAAATATTATTTTTTTACTTTATTTTTAACAGAGCGTTTTTTAACAGCTTTTTTTGCCTTTTTAGGTGCTGGTTTAGAATCGTCTTCAACCAAATCAGACTTTTTTTCTGTCTTTTTTGACGTTGTTTTCAATTCGCGCTTAAAAACATTAATACCATCAGCTAAATTTTTCATCATACTTGGTATCTTACTATGTCCAAACAAAATGAACACCAACAAGACAATAACAAGTATTTCAAGCCAACCTAATCTCATCTATATGCTCCTTTATTTGGCCACGTAACAATCTAAACCATCTGATTTAGCATTACGACAAAATCCATTTGCATCATTAACATTATTAAATGCCACACGCAATCTGTATGTTGTCCGGCCATCTTTTAACACAGATGCCAAAACAACAAATTGTTTACCTGCGAACAAACTGCTGTGCGCAGCACGCATTTTACTTCCAGCTGCATTTGCTGCATCTCTGGTTGCATATGAACCGAACTGAACATACCAAGCTGCCCCACCAGATGTCTTTTCTGCTTTTTTAACGGCTGGTTTCTGCGCTGCTTTTTTCGCCACAGGTTTTACTTCTGCTTTTTTAACAACAGGCTTTGGTTCAACCACAGGTTTTTCTGGATTAAACACGACCTCACGTCTGTCTTCAACAACACGAACATTTGGTTCTGGTTCTGTCACAACAGGTGCTGTTTTTTGTGGTACAGCCTCTGGCTGCGGTTGCACAACTGGTGCAGTTTGCACTGGAGGCATTGGTAATGGTTGTGGATTCACATCTGGCATTGGTTGTGGCATTGGCATATCACCACCATCAACAATAACCTCTGGTGCAGCATCCAAATCAATTTCAACAGTCGAAGACGAATTACCACCAACTGTCCGTACAATAATATATGTTGCCAAAGCAATCACGACCAGCCCTATTCCCAACAAAAGCCATGGTTTTTTTGGACGTGGTGTTGTAAAAGCAACCTCTGGTAAAGAATCAGATGTATCACCATCCAAATCTAATAAATCCAAATTTGTATTGTCTTCGCTATTCATAAAAAACTCCCTTAGATTTCCTATCTAAGGGATATTATATCATAAAAAATACATTAAAACAAATCGCAAGCTCAAATTTATTTTGGCATATTTCCAAAGTTTGGTGGCACAATCAATTTATGATTTTGTTCAACTAATGGTTCTGTTTCGCAATTACAACAAGCAGACAAACACCCCAATACCGCCACAAACAAACTAAATAACACAAACTTTTTCATCTCTTTTTCCTTTTTAGTAAAAGATAAATAGATACTTATCGCTATTTAGAAAAATAATGAGACAGATGCGTGGTGGTTTACGAGTGCAGTGTACGAATGCTACATAAACGAATAAACAACAAGCAGATGTCCATTATTTTTTTAAATTATGCCCCCAATCAAACGACTGGGGCAATACATTTTATTAAGCAGGCATTTTTATTGCATCAGCCATTTGCGACACAAAGTCTGCCAAACTTATCACTTCTTGCTTTTCGACACCTAAACGTCGCAAAGTTACCGTTTTATCAGCTTGTTCTTTTTCACCGACAACTGCGATAATTGGTGTTTTAGACAACGATAATTCGCGCACTTTATAATTTACCTTTTCATCACGTAAATCAGCACGAGTATAAACACCCGCAGCACGCAAATCAGCGACAACCTTTTCCGCATATTCACGATACTTTTCGGATACAGGCACCACAACCACCGGTTCTGGTGACAACCATAATGGCAAATTACCACCCGTGGATTCCAACAAAATTCCAAAGAATCTTTCAATAGAACCCAACATAGCACGGTGCAACATAATTGGACGGTGTTTTTCACCATCTTCGCCAATATAAGACAAATCAAATCTTTCTGGCAAATTCATATCTAATTGCACTGTACCGCATTGCCATTTACGACCAATTGCATCCCACAAATATGCACAAATTTTTGGTCCATAGAACGCGCCCTCGCCTTCGGCAACGATGTATTCTACACCGGCAGTATCCAAAGCTTTACGCAAAGTATCTTCGGCAAAATCCCACACTTCATCACTACCGATTCTAAATTCACTATCAGGACGAGTTTCTAAATCAAACAAGATTTTTGTAAATCCTAATTTGCTATAGATATCTTTTATCAAATTCAAAGCTTTGATAACCTCTTCCTGCATTTGATCTTCTGTGCAGAATATATGTGCATCGTCTTGTGTCAATTCACGTACACGCATCAAACCCGCCAACGCACCAGACGCTTCATAACGATTCACTTTACCGAATTCAGCCAGATACAAAGGCAAATCCTTGTATGATTTAATACCTTGGGCATATACCAACATTCCACCTGGACAAGACATAGGTTTCACACAGAAATCTTTACCATCCAAAGTTTTACCGGAATAATTGTGGCTTGCATATTTTGCCCAGTGGCCAGATCTTTCCCACAAAGAACGTTCCATAACCGTTGGGGTTGAAATTTCCAAATAACCAAAACGATTCTGTGTTTCGCGGATAAAGTCAATCAAACGACGATAAACCTTAAAGCCTTTATCGTGCCAAAATACAGCCCCAGGGGCATATTCTGGTTCAAAATGGAACAAATCCATCTCTTTGCCCAATTTACGATTGTCACGCTTTGCTGCTTCTTCTTGCATTTTCAAGAACTCTTCTAATTCTTCTTTGCTAGCAAATGCATCAACATAGATACGTTGCAACATTTTATTTTTAGAATCGCCCTTCCAATACGCACCAGCAACCGTTCTGATTTTAAAACCGTCCCTTGGCAAATCTTTTGATGATTCAACGTGTGGACCACGACACAAATCCGTAAAGTCACGGAAAGTATAAATTGATAACTTTTCGCCTGCGGCATCATATTCGTTTAACCATTCCATTTTATATGGTTGATCTGCGAAAATCTGTTTAGCCTCGGCCAAATCAACAATTTTTTGTTCGAACCGACCATTTGATTTAATCAATTCACGCATTTCTTTTTCAATAGCCGCAAAATCTTCCTCGGAAAATCTGTATTCGGTATCAAAATCATAATAAAATCCGTTTTCAATAGCCGGACCACCCGCAAACTTAACATCCGGGTGCAACTTTTTCACAGCCGCTGCCATAACGTGTGCCAGCGAGTGACGAATTAATTCAATTGGATAAGACATAATAACTACCTTTTTTATTCTATTTGTTTTTTATTTTCGAAATTGTTTTGAATTATAATACGCACTAAATTTTTGTGCAAGTAATAACACCTAGACCCCCAAAGGGGTTGTGAAAACGGTAGCAGTAAAGATAAATTTCTTATAAAACATATCCATATGATAAGACAATATAAATAAAAAGTCAAATGTTCTATAACTTTCAATTTTGCAAAAAAGTCAAAATATGGTAAAATTTTGTGGTAGGGGTTTGTCTAAAATGAAATCATTGCTGATATTAATTCCAATTGTATTAAACACATTTTGTGTGTTACCCAGCTATGCGGACACTAAACTTTGCCCCGCTGAACGCGATAACTCTTATGTAGGTAAATGCAAAAATCTAAAGGATGGCGACAATTGTGCATCTCGGGTCACAGGCGCATTAACTGCGACCTGTAAAAATCTTGTTGGATGCGGCGACAAAGACGAACTCACCTGCACCGCTACAAAGTGTAAAGACGGATATGCCCAAGCCCAAGCATATTGCGATAAATACTGTACAAACAACAAAAATAAAAATTGTAAAGCGATATTGGTAAAAAACTATCGTCCAGGTATTGATGCAAACACAGGCTGCCAAGAAGAAGTTGTTACACCAAACAACCCGCCAAAAACACCCCCGATAGCCCCCAGTCCAATTATTACCCCAGAACCAATTATTATTCCTTCGGGCGTTTCTTGTACTTCGGAAACCCAATGCCATGTCACATCAGTATTTGATAGTCTGGACACAATTTTAGAACTGCATTTTTCAGATAGTTCTGTTTGGAAAGACGACAAAGGCAACTTTAACACTGCACGTCTTGCATCAGATTCTATTGCTGGCGTGGTATTGGGGACAATTGGCGGTGTTGTAACCAGCAAAATTATTAAAAGTCACCAAATAAAATCTGGATTTGAACACTTAAAATGTACGATAGGTGGTCAGACCGTGGCAACATATGGTGACGAATTTAATGTGAATGTAAAATAAAAAAAATGGGCTTTATGCCCATTTTTTAATTCAAACACACTGGCAATGGAAAATCAATTATACTGCCATATAAAACAGCAAAAAAGAAACACACACTACCGCCTATAACAAACAAATGCCATAACGCATGCGAAAATTTCATTTTACGCCACAGATAGAAAATCACCCCGACTGAATATGACAAACCACCTGCCAAAACAAACCACATTCCACGTGCAGAAATTGTTTGCAACATAGCCGGCAAAATCCAAACCAATGCCCATCCCATAACCAAATATAAACTGACAACCCATTTTGGTTGATTATGAGGATTTCTGAATTTCATAATCGCGCCAAAAATAACAATCGCCCACATTATACCGAAAACGCTCCACCCTAATCCCATATGATGACAGCGATTCAAATTAACAAGTAAAAAAGGTGTGTACGTGCCAGCAATCAACGCATAGATAGCGATACTATCCCAAACCTCAAAAAAACATTCACTCTTTTCACCAATCATTGCATGGCACATCGTTGAACCAAAATACAGAAAAAACATTGTTGCGCCAAATATAGAACACGAAACAACCGCCCATACATTATGATATAACACAGCATATGCAACCAACAACGCCAGTCCTGCTATTGCCAATCCGATTCCAATTCCATGTGTTAAAATATTTAATACAGATTCTGAATGTGTTACAGGTCTTTCCCAACGGAATAAACCAGTTGCTTGCAATACACGCAACAAACGCGATGCATGCGCATCTTTTTTAACACTTTTTAACTTCGCACGAATCGCACGTTTAGTTTTTGTCATTCCTTTACCTCTACTTTTATATGGAATTTTTTACTCTTGTTACGACTCTTTCTTTGCCCATAACCTGCATTACAGAATACAAATCTGGTGTATTCGTACGACCTGTTACTGCAACGCGCAAGCTCATCGCAACATCGCCATTTTTAACACCCAACTTTGTTGCAACAGCAACAATCTTATTCCACCAAGTATCTTTATCATCTGCAATATCAAAAGTATTCAAGAATTCATTTAACGCATCTTTGTTAAATTCGAATTCACAATTTGGTTGGAACAAACCATCCCAGAAATAAGAAATCTCAGACAATGTCTGTTTCCATGTAATAAAATCTTTACGAATGCGTTTTGGATTATCACGTTCAATAGACAATGCGCCAGTCAAATAATCAATATCTTTGATTTGCTCTTTATGCACGTCTTCGCCGTATTCATTTGCCCAATCGACAACATTTTTTACCAATTCTGACACAGGCAAAGTCGCAATATATTCTTTTGACCACCATTCTAATTTTTTCATATCAAACAAGCCGCCAGACATTGGAATTTTCTTCGGCTTCATTTCATATTCCCAAAAAGATTTTACAGCACCCTTTAATTTTGCTTCTTCGTATCCAGATGCCAAAATATTACCTAAATATTCAATCAAAGCCTCGGTTGGCCAACCACCGCCCAAGAAAAAGTCCAAATTATTTTCTGGATCTTTACGTTTGGACATTTTACGTTGTTTACCCGTTTCTGCATCTATCTTGTCCAAAGTTGCTGTATGAATATAGATTGGTGGTGTCCACCCCATCATTCTGTACAACTGATAATGTAAAGGCAAAGATGGCAACCATTCTTCCCCACGAACAACATGTGTTGTTCGCATAAAGTGATCATCGCACAAATGTGCAAAATGGTATGTTGGCAATCCATCATTTGATTTAATTAAAACTAAATCTTCATTGTTTTCTGGAAAAGATATAGAACCACGAACAGCGTCCTTACAGAAAATTCTTACCTCTGGATTTCCTGTTGAATACAAACGAATCGATGGAACCTCGCCTTTATCCAAACGTTCAATAATTTCTTCATCAGTAATATCACGGTCACGCGCAAATTCACCATAAATACCAGTTGCAAAACCTGCTGCTGTTTGCTTTGCTCTAATTTCTTCCATTTCATCCGCAGTTAAAAAACAAGGATACGCCAATCCGCGCGCCAATAAATCAGCTGCAACCGAACGATAAATATCTTTGCGTTGCGATTGAAAATACGGTCCATATTTTTCATCATTATTATACTTAAAACCAAACTGATGCATCGTGTTTTTAACGATATCAACCGCACCTGCTACTTCACGCTTGGTATCCGTATCCTCTATACGTAACATAAACACACCACCAGATTGAGAGGCCAGTTTAAAATCAATCAAGGCACTATACAAATTACCTAAATGCATAAATCCAGTCGGACTTGGTGCGAATCGGGTAACAAATGCACCATCTGGCAAATTACGTTCCGGAAATTTTTCCTCTAATTCTGCAATAGTATATTTTGGTTTTGCGCCCAAGACGCGTTCAATCAAATCTGGTTTTAATCCATTACGCATTTTCGTTTTCCTTGTGTTTATAACTTTATGATTCTATACTAATTATATGGAAAAACAAGAAATAAGAACATTTGGTCGCAGACACGGCAAAAAATTATCCGCCCGCAAACAAACATTGCTGGAAACGGTTTTGCCGGCTTTTTCGCCAAAAAACATCAAAAACACCGGTAATTTAATTTTGGAAATCGGTTTTGGTAATGGTGAACATATGCGCGATTTATCGATTCGTAATCCCGAATCGATAATTATCGGTGCAGAACCATTTATGAACGGTGTTGCGGCCCTACTTTCTGCAATCACAAACGAATCGGATAATCAAATTTTACCTGAATATAAAAATATTCGTATTTGGCCGGATGATGTACGTAAACTTTTACACGATTCGAATTATAAATTTTCTGAAATTTGGGTTTTACATCCTGACCCTTGGCCCAAGGCACGTCATGAAAAACGCCGTTTATTAAATTCAGATTTTTTAAAATTGTTAAGCGAACATCTGGATAAAAATGGTCAAATTATTATTGGTACAGACCATTGGGAATATTTCGATTGGATAAAAAATGAAGTAACAAAAACTTCGCTATACGCATCGTTTCCGCCACTTTCTGTAATTCATACACGTTACCAAAATAAAAATATGGCCGAAACAGACGCACCAAAATATATGATTTTAACTAATCAGTAACTAACAAAAAATTTCAACTTGTTTAACAACTCTGGACGCATAGCTGCAACCAAACGATATACTTGCTCTGCTCTGCCATAACTTTCATTTAACATCACATGCAATTCCATATTTGGGTACGCATCCCATTCTGTCAAAGCGCCATAAATACGACCTGTAAAATCAGATTTTTCTAAATCATCCTGCATTAATATAAGTAACAAAGACGATGCATTAACCTTTTTTAATGCATTAAA
>CACYHY010000001.1 GCA_902774305.1 uncultured Pseudomonadota bacterium | reverse complement strand
TTTTTTATGTTAAAATGCTAACTTCATTGCCGTTGATATATATGGTGTTTTAGTGGTAAGTCCGATTGATGTCCATACTTCCAGATTTTCATTATATTTGTATCTGAATGAAGATATTACATTATGCTCAACATATTTTTTCATATCATCGTGCCAAATGCCTGTATGTGAATACATATATGTCAAAGACAACGAATAATTCAAAATATCGTAACTGACACCGGTACCAGCAGATATACCATCCCCTGCTGTACCAATCGGGTTTTTATCATATATTCCTAAAATAGATGTTCCCCAAATCCAACTGTTATATTGTAAATTATACCCGATTGAACCTTGGGCGCGCCAATCCGCAGTTATATCTGGGGTATATGTTGTTGAACTGTACTTATGCGGTTTATCCATAAATGATGCACCCAAAGATACAGCTGACTTTAATTTACCGTTTGGAAATCTAAATTTAACACCGCCATCCACAGAATAATCAAAATCACCACCAAATGCCGCCACTGATATACCATATTGACCAATATTTGTTGGTACAGATACCAAATTCACGCGTGGTGAATTATGACCAGATGTTACACTTGTATCTGGTATAACATTACCGCGTGGTGAAATCTTTTTATAAAACAAAGGTTTGTGATTTATACGCAGACCACCTACATCTGGCAGACCAACCCCCAGTTTATGTGCCACAGATTCAGTAAGTCCAACTTCTAATCTTCCGACATCGCGTATTTCCCACAATGCAAATGCATCGTGTGAATAATCATTGTTGCCCAATGCTTCGGCATCCCAATCATAAACAAGCCCCAGTGTTTGACCACGTGCAACAGCATAATTATATTGCAGACGTAAATCAAAATCGCCCAAGAATAAAGTATCTTTGAATTTTGGTTCAAAAACACCGGCAGTTCCCATAGCGTTGAATTTTAATGCACTGCGCCCAGTTGCGTATTGCAAAGCATTTGCAGATTCCATTGTTGTGAGTGTTAAAATTGTGGTTATTAAGGCAATTTTTCTCATTTATTCCCCCCATCTGCATCTTTCAAAATTGCTTCACGCAATTTATTATATGCGCGTTCTTCTATTTGGCGTACGCGTTCGCGCGAAATGCCGTATTTTTGTGATAAAGATTCCAATGTTGCCACCGGTTCAGATAACCTGCGTGCTGTCAATATCTCACGATCGCGTTCGGATAAATCGGCTAAATGTTTACGTAATAATTCATAGCCACGTTTTTTGAATTCCAGTTGTTCTATGCTGTCTTCGATACCGATTTTGTCGTCTGATAAATTTGATAAAATATCATGTGCATCTGGATCATTGTGCGCTGGTGCGTTTAATGATACATCACGCGCACCAATACGCGTGGACATACGCGACACATCGGATTCAGACACATTCAAAAAGTCTGCAATCTGCTTTGTTTGTTCGTTGTTCAGGTTGTTGTCCATAATCCCCAGCGCGCGCTTTGCACGTGCCAGATTAAAGAATACGCGTTTTTGATTCGCAGATGTTCCAATTTTCACAATCGACCAGTTATTCAGAATTGTTTCATAAATTTCAGCCTTAATCCAAAACATAGCATATGTAGAAAAACGAAACCCGCGTTCTGGGTCAAATTTCTGTAATGCTTGCATTAAACCCATATTTCCCGATGCAATTAAATCGGCAACCGGCACACCATAATTTTTAAAATCGTAAGCGACCGATACAACCAGACGCAGATGGCTGGCGACCAATTTTTCAGCAGCAACCGAATCGTGATGTTTTGTCCATTGAGTTGCAAATTCATACTCTTCTTCGGCAGATAGTATTGGGTATTTTTGTATGCTTTGTATATACTGCGCCAAGCCCGATTCATCACTGACACCGCGTGCAGCAATGATACTGGTATTTTGTGTGGCTGGTAAAGTATTCTTGATTTGCTTTTTCATAACTTTTATAGTATACCATAAAATAAGAATTATCAAGACAGGAGATAAAAAATGGCAAACATCCTTGCAAGAAAACAAAATTTGAAACCAGCAGTACCACAAAAGAAAACCCGCGAAGATTACGCCGAAGATGCACTTTATCGCGAAGTGTGGGAAGATGTGAATAACGAGAAAACAATCGCATTTTTCAAAAAATACTATAAACAGATGGTTTGTGGGGCTTTGGCGCTGTTGATTGTTGTTGCAGGTTATCAAATTGGTGTTCGTACATATCGTGCGAATCAGATGGCAATGGCCGTAAATTATGAAACTGCATTGGAAAAAACAGATGTCAAAGCTTTGGCATCCATTGGTGAAAATGGTCGTGGTGCAAATGCAGATTTAGCATTGTTCCAATCTTATACAATGGACGAAAATAAAGATATAAAAAAGTTGGAACAATTGGCTGAACATGGGGCTACTCGTGATTTTCGTGATTTAGCACGTTTGCATGTTGTTGGTGTCAAAGGTGATAAAATGACAGCAGCCGAGGTTGAAAAATACTTATCTGATTTGAATACAAAATCATCACCATTTTATTATACAGCAATGTTGACAATTGCCCAGAAATATTTGGCTTCGGGTGATGTTGAAACAGCAAACAAATGGTTGGATAAAATTATCGCTGATACTGATTGTCCTGCTGAAATCTATGGGGTTGCACAAACATTAAGATAATTATGGAATAAAATTCATGCGCAGGTATGTATTATTATTTTGTAGCATTTTAATACTGGCTGGTTGTGACAGTCATGACCCAATTTTGCCAGGTGTGCGGACGTCTATATTTGATACTGGTACAAATCAAAATATTTTGAATACGGATGTTCCTGATTTGCCGGACGCCGTTCCAGAACGCAAGGTTTCTGAATGTAATTATACAATTGATAGTACAAACACGATTCGTGATGGAGACCGCAGGATTTTTGTTGGTTTCCCTGCGCCTAATTCTGTTGATGTTGAAACGCACCCTGTGTGTGATTCTGGGTATGTTTATGCAGGATTAAATACTGGTGATGTTGTGAAAGTCGCGCCTAAATCACGCAATATTGAATGGATGGTTGATGTGTACAGTCAATCAAATATGACAGGTGGTGCCGCCACTGTGGATATTGTTGCGCCACTGGTGATTGATGGCACATGGTTATATGTTGGTGGTATGGGAAACGCATTTTGCAAAATAAATACATCCAATGGTAATAAAAAATGGTGCACACCAATTGGAACAAGGCATCCATTTGTTTTGCTTAAAAATGTTGCCTATGTTTCAGGTTTAGATAATGCGTTATATGCGATTCGTTTATCAGATGGGGCAATATATTGGCGTGCTGAATTAGAAAAGGTCAAAGCCCCTGTATATGATAAAAAAGTGATAAATGTTGGTAAGCAGCGATTCGATGCAATAACAGGTAAAGAGTTATAAAAATCTGACAATTATGTCAGATTTTTTTTAATATATTTATACAAAGCATTTGGGGTTTGAATCCATATGTTTCGTAATCCCATGGCATGCTTTACATAATTAACACAGGTTAATTTGTGTGGATTAAAATTTTTTGGTTGTGAATCTATGTAAATAAAAACCCAACCGTTCAATTCCAGTTGGGCTATACCATGTTCGGTGACCACTATATGCTGGACATTATTTCTTTTTACAAATTGATGTAAAACAAATTTGCGTTTGTTTTTTTCAATTATTACGCAATGCTTAAAATGTCCGCATAGTAACCGAACAACTGTTTTAGATGTTTTATCAGAAAAACCAATAATAACCATTTTTTACCCCACTGTTAAGCAATCCAATTATTTTTACGTGCAGCGCTTTCCAATACTTCCATTGCACATTTCCATAAATATGCGGCGTGATTTTCTGCCCAAATATATTGGTGCGGTGCGCGTCTTTTATCACCAAATTTTTTCATAACAGCCAATTGTTCTTCGGTTAATTGACCGGATAGAAATAGTTTAGTAATCATTGTTTCTACATCTAATAATTCACAGACTTTTCTGGAACCTGGGCGATGACCATTTATAAATCCAGATTGCATAGATTTAGAATATAAAAACCAAAACCACATTTGTTCTGCACTGTGGAATTTTTCAGTGTTATCGTATGTTTGTTGTAATTCATTCATTTTTTTCTCCTTTATATTTAATATTGTTATAAAAGAAAGCGGTAGTATTTGCCAAATATTACAACTTAAAGTTGACTATCGAATCGAAAAATAAATTATTTAGCAATATTTTCCTATTCAACATCGAATCGACAAAATAATAAATGCTTTCAATTGTTAATAAAAAAACACACATCAAACGATGTGTGTTTTTTATTTTGTTTATATCACAAAACTAATCTAAGTCCAGCGGCGGGAAGCAATCACCACCACCATCTGGGCAACAGAAGAATCCACCTTGTTCAGGTAATTCTGTATATGTTTCACCAGGACAGCAACCGTATTGATCAGGTGCCTGACCATCACAGTCCAAACTGCCCACTGGTTCAGAACCAGCCCCAGATGAAGTTTTTTCAAATGGATTTTTGATAATGTCTGTATCATTACCATCTGCATCCTTGGCATATTGTAATCCCAGAATCTGTTGGTTATATTCTGTGGATCCTTTCTCTAACTTGATAGCATTTCCGTCTTTATCAACACCTTGGATACCATTGTCTAATTTATTCTGATAGTAAGTTTCATATTTGGCTTGATTCTTTGCTTGATATGCCAAAGATTGACAATATGCCAAAACCGTTCTGTAATCATATCCAGCTTGTTGCAGGTCTCCGATTTTGCTTTTATCAACACCGCGGATACCAGTCTTTTCATCTGGTTCGGAACAATATCCATCCAAAGCAAACGAACGAACCTGACCTGTCCAAGAAGCATCGTCATAGTTCGCGGTTAATTCACTTTCTTCCTGTACGGTTTTCCATTCGCGACGTTGTTTGCTTCCGAATTCATGTATGGCGCATTTCTTGCCAGCATTTTCGCCATCTTTATCACCACATGTGGCGATTAAATCAACTGGGGAATATACTGTAATACGTGTTCCTGCTGCAATTGAAAATGGTGGAACTGTGTTATCTAATGCATCAACCATTAACTTTTGTGCAACTCTATTCCAAGCTGAAATAACCTCGTTCTTGGCCAATTCTGATGAACGTACGGTACCAGATTGCACAACTGTATTATTATCCAAATCAATTTGATTTACAAATGTATCAGCAATTGGTGCAATCATATTTACCGCAGCTGGGATAATCGCCGTCAATAATGGCATAACCATTTGTTCAACATAGTCGGTACTGCCATATCCTGGAACGCCGACGCGTCCTTGGGAATCAGCAGAATAAGGGTCTTGACCTTTGCCACCAAAATTAAATTCTACACCATCTGGACGGATAAATTGGTACCAATTTATTTTCATACGTCCTATAGATTTATATGGCCCTGGCAGTTCACCTGTCAAATACCCCATCAATAATGTTCCGGTTGGGATAATAACTGTGCGACCATTGTCGGAATAAACATTTCTGTCCACGGTTGCACGTACAGGAATACCACTACCTTTGCAATTACCGCTACTGTCGCAGTTATAAACAGACGGATCAGCACGAACCTCGGACACAATTGTTGCTGGAATTGGTTTGAATTGACGTAATATAAAGGTTCTGTCATACGGCATACTGGAATACACTGATTCTGATTCCGATGCGGTTCCTTTTAAGGCTTCTTCGTTAACATTGTTCTTTATTAAATGTATTCCACCACCTGTTTCAGTCCATGTGCCACGCAAGTTTCCCATTCCACTTGGTTGATATGAAGATGAAGAACGTGTCGCCACATTACCCGGTTTTGATTTTAATTTTGGCAACGAATTCAAATTAACTGTGGCACCACGATGATCGGCATCTGTACCAATTTTTGTACCCTTGCCATCAATGCTGGTGATTATACCTGTATCAGGATTGTAAATTCCTGTTGGCTTATTGCAATCCGTATCAGAAAATGGATGAAATTCATAACGACCATTTTTCGGTTTTATCCAACCAATATGGACACCTGATGGACTATATCCTGGCATCGCAAAATCAGAACACTTTTCTGGTGCTTTGCGTTTAGGTGTTTCAACAGGTTTTTTTTCTTGTTCAGGTTGGTTGAAAATATTTTCATTGCCACCGATAATTGGTTCTGGTTCGGAATCCAAGTCAAAATCAGAATCTGAATCAATGTCATCCTCTGGCTCTGGTTCCGGTTCTGGTTCGGGTTCTGGTTCTGGTTCAGGTTCAGGTTCTGGTTCTGGCTTTGGTTTTACTGCTGCACCAACAGCGCTAACAGGAATAGTAATTGTTTCTGTTTTTGGATTTACATCACGTGAATCCCCATTATCATGCCAGTTGACCTCTAACACAACATCGCCAGATATATCGGCATTAGCAGGTGCAAAAGTAACATTAACTTTACATGCTATATCTTTGTTAACATTCCAATTACGACAATTGTTCTGTTTTATATTAAAACCTGTAACAGAATCCTTGATAACAACATCGTCAATGATTGCGTCATCTGTCGCAGATATTTTGAAGGTTTGATCTTTTTTCCCACCAACTTGGGTGTTTGAAAAATCAGCACTGGCCGGTGTAATAGTCAGTTTAATTTCTTTATCTGCATGAATGCCAGGATTATCAACAGTCTTTGGTTTGTTTATCAACAAGAACAACAAAATTAAAACCACAATGAATGCCGCAGCCAACAGCATCCAGCGAATCGCCTTGGGCGTTGCATCCAATGTTTCTTTTAATTTATCTTTTACCTTACTTACCATATCTTTCTATCCATTTTTTTATACACGATGACATTACTGGATTCTGACAACGCGACAGCCAGAAACTTGGAACTTCATTAACTTATCACACAAAGTTTGTGCCGTATCAACATCAGCAATTGGTCCAATGCGCAGACGATATAATTTTGCAGTAGATGAACCAGAACCTAAATCGCCAACACCTTGGGAATCAACTGCATAGAATACACTATTTTGATAAGGTGTTAATAAACCGTTACCACCATCACCTGTAAATTTAGTTAACAATTCTGCCCAATAATCGTCCAACGCTTTTACAGATGTATCAGATGCCAGTTCTACAGCAACACCAGCTTGATTAGATGTAATCAGCGGGATATTCGTCTGGGGCAGGTAAGAACCCGCAGTTTCACGTTTTGTTGGAATCATAGAAATTCCGCCACTGGATGAACCGTACATCTGAGAACTTGGGACGCCATAACCAGCTGGCATATATACACCTGTTCCCATTGGGTTCGCTGTATCAGACATATACATTGGTGTTGCACTGTAATCCATTGCGGCACCATTTATAGCAGACATATCATTGGAATATGCAATGTTATTCAAAGATTGTCCAGACATCATACTCTGTGCAACATTTGCCTCGGCCAGAGCCATAACAGATGCTGTATCTGCAATCAAGAAAGGTTTTGCACGTTTTTTTATACAGACAATTCTTTGACCACTACGCAGAACCATATCACCAACAGCCTCTACAATCAACAAACGACCATCTTGACCATCTGTGCGGAAACCAACAGGGGATTCACCGCCTTCAATCATCAATGAAACAACTGGACGTTGTGTCATAGAAATAACCTTGTCGCCAAAGTCAATGTATGTAAAGATTTTATCACGCCATACACGTTCTGGGGCGATAACATAATCATCAGGATTTGGAACAAAGATATCCAAATCAAATCTGAATTCCGAAGGGTCAATTTTCATAGATTTAATCCATGCATAATCTTCGCCATCAACGCCAACTGTGCTGGTTGTGGGACTTGATTTTTTGAATATAGAACCCATACCGCCAACAGATTTGCTCGCAGATGCATTGCCTGTTCCCACAGATGCGCCATTGTCTAAAACGATATCAACTTGTGAATATGATATTTCTGAAGATTCTGTGCCACCAGAACTGGTCAAATAGAATATGTATTTATTTCCAGATTGACCCAATACAATCAAGTTTGTATCAGATTCTGCTGAATTATCCTTTGGTGTGATGTACAAAACCCTATCACCTTGGGTTACATTGATGTCGAACAAACCTGTATCACCGATAACAGCATCAGAAATTTGTTCACCATTTGGTAATGTAACCATTGTAACCATACCGCCACGCAATTTTAGTGGTAATACAGTTCCTTGGGACCAAGAAAGTTGTGCGTATCCAGGTTTAATACTGCCTGCCGCCATATTTGCAGACGGATTTTCCCAAGCAGCCTGGGCACCAAAAGCAACAGTTGCTGACGATAACATCAGCACACATACCAATCCGCTTAATTTCAAAATTTTTAACATTGCTTCCTTCCTTTTTTACTTTTTTATTCTTCGATATGTTGACCCCAATTCAGAGGATCCTGTGTTCCATCTGTGGTTTCATAACTGCTTACACGTACACCAAGTGGGTTTTCCATGCGTTCAACCCACCGCATAGCACTTTTTGCGGTTGATTCTAACTTGATACGCAATTTAACCAGACGTTCATATTGCTGTTCCCCCATTGGACCATAACTGCAACGATACGAAAAACTAACGGTATATGTATCAGTAGTACCTGTTTGCAGAACAACCGGATAATTCAATGGAAAATCAACAGTGCAAGTGATGTTAAAAGGCTCATCTGAAACTTGATACACCGCATTTACCATATCAGAATCTGCAAATTCGCCAAACACAGCATCCGTAGAACGTGCTTTTATGCTGCCACTTGGGCTGTTCGCCCATTTTGCACGCATAATGGCCAAATCAGGCGTAATTTCATTGCGTTCCCGTACATAATTCAAGATAAATTGTTTGTTATATTGCTCTAAAAACGCGTCATCAGTAGGAAATTCAGTCAAAGTCAGCTGTTTATCCTCTAATGATTGTGTTGATAAAACAAACACTTGTGGACGGTTCAAAGGGAACATTTTATCCAATGTAAAAACCAATACAAACAGCACGACCAATGAAGTGGCCATTACAAAGGTCATCAGTCTGGATATCAAAATTGGCGGTTCTATGCGTTCTTGCAAAGGTTTCCTCTCCCTTTTATCAAAGTGATTGTAGAAAAATTTACACAGCATACGCAAGTAAAAAAAGTGATATAAAAACAAAAAATTAAAAAAAATTAAACAGCAATACAAAAACGAAAAAAATTAAAAAAACAAAACCAAAGTTTTCGCTTGCGTAAAAATAATTAAATCTTTATAATATTTTCGCTTGATTTTTGTTTGGCGTGTGCTAGCATACCCAAGAATATTGGTTTTATCACGCAAAAATCAAGGGGTACAAGGGGCTTAGTTCAACGGTAGAATATCGGTCTCCAAAACCGCGGATAAGGGTTCGATTCCTTTAGCCCCTGCCAGAAAATGTCGGATTTGTGTTGATATAATCGATGTAACACATTGAAAAAAGTGGCTGTTTTATGAAAAAAGTATTTGAATATATAAAATCTGTGCGATCTGAATGGTTCAAGATTGTCTGGCCATCACGCGACACTGTAATTCGTTCTACTATTATGATTTTGATTTTTTCAGGCTTGACAGCGCTGTTTTTCTTTGTTGTTGATAGTATTTTGAACGCCCTTGTAAACTGGATTTTCTAATTAAATATCAAAGGATGTGGAAATGGAAGATAAAATGCAGTGGTTTGTTGTAAATGTTCATACAGGATGTGAAGACAAGGTTGCTCGCAATTTGCGTGAACAGATTGATAAACGTCGTTTGAATGCATACTTTGGTGAAATCTTGGTTCCAACGCGTGAAGTTGCTGAAATCAAGGGTGGAAAACGTGTTGTTTCTGAAAAGAAATTTTTCCCAGGATATATCGTTGTCCAAATGGTTTTGAATAATGAAACATTTTCATTAATTAAGTTGATGCCTTTGGTTGTTATGTTCTTGGGTGCAAAAAATAAACCAATTCCAGTTAGCGAAGAAGAAGCACGTCGCTTATTAAAACAAGTTGAAGAAGGTGCTAAAGTTCCAGAAGATATTACATACGAAGCAGGGCAAGAAGTTCATGTTATCGATGGACCGTTCTCTGGCTTTAATGGTGTTGTATCCGAAGTTGATAATGTGAAACAAAAGATGAATGTTACTGTATTGGTGTTCGGACGCGAAACTGGTATGGAACTTGACTTTAGTCAGGTTGAAAGAGTTTAATCAGGGTGTTCCTGATTAAAACACGAAAAATCGTGTTATAAACCCGTGGCAGATGGCCATATCGTACCACGGAAATTACTTTGAAAAAAAGAGGTAAAACAAATGGCAAAAAAAGAAGTAAAAGGGATTGTTAAATTAGTCGTCCCTGCAAAACAAGCAAACCCAGCTCCTCCTATTGGACCAGCGTTGGGTGCGGCGGGTGTTAATATCGCCGAATTCTGTAAGCAATTTAATGACCAAACAGCAGATAAAAAGCCTGGAATGCCAATTCCATGTATTATTACTGTTTATACAGATCGTAGTTTCGAATTCATTATGAAATTACCACCTGTGTCATATTTCATTAAAGATGCATTAAAGTTGAAATCAGGATCACACAAACCAGGTCGTGAATTTGTCGGGACCATTACACGTGATCAAGTTAAACAAATTGCAGAAAGCAAAATGCCTGATTTGAATTGCTCTACCATTGAATCTGCTATGAATATTGTTGCAGGTCAGTGCCGTTCTATGGGCGTAAAGGTGGAGGATTAATCATGAAACAGACAAAAAGACAAAAACAATTAGCAACTGCGTTGGATAAAGAAAAAGTATATTCTATTTCCGAAGCTGTTGAAACATTGCGTCCACATTGTTCCAAAAAGTTCGATGAAACATTGGAAATTGCAATACGTCTGGGCATTGATGTAACTAAAAACGATCAAAACATTCGTGGTATGTTGTCCTTGCCAAATGGTACAGGTAAAACAGTCCGCGTTGCAGTATTTACTGAAAACAGTCAAGACGAAGCCAAAAAGGCTGGTGCTGATGTTGTCGGTGGCGAAGATTTGATTGCAAAAGTTGCCGAAGGCAATATCGACTTTGATCGTGTAATTGCGACACCTGATATGATGCCAAAGATGTCAAAAGTTGCCCGTGTTTTGGGTCCAAAAGGTTTGATGCCAAATCCAAAATTGGGAACTGTTACAACAAATGTTGCCGAAGCTGTTAAAACAGCCAAAGCCGGACAAATTGAATATCGTGCTGATAAAAGCGGAATTATTCATGCTGGCATTGGTAAAATGTCTTTTGCAACAGACAAATTGGTTGAAAACGCAAATGCATTGATTGACCAGTTGAAAAAAGTTAAACCTGCATCCGCAAAAGGACAATACATTTTGGGTTGCAGCGTTGCAACAACTCAAGGCGCTGGCCTGAAGGTTGATGTAAAATAATAAATGTTTCTGGTTGAATAAACCAGAAGCATTTTTGCTATTTCTGTCCAAGACTGATGGTGTGGCAACACTTAATTTCCATCATAGACAAAGAAGATTCTTTGGGGCAGGAAGAAAAGAGCCCCACCCATGGAAGCATGGATGGATAAGTTAAACAAAAGAAGAAGTAAGGGTATATAGATGAGACGCGAAGAAAAATCAGATTTGATTTCAGCGTTGCAGTCATCCTTGAAATCCGCAAACGGTGTTTTCGTTGTTGAAAACCATGGTTTGACAGTGAAAGAAATGGAAGTATTACGTAATGAATTACGTCCATTGGTATCATTGTTCAAAGTTGTTAAAAACCGTTTGATGAAATTGGCATTAGCTGATACCGATTTCGCACCTGTATCTGATTTGATGAAACGTCCAACTGCGGTTGCAATTGCAACAGACGCATTGGCGGTTACCAAAGTATTGGCCAAGTTTGCAGATGAACATCCAAACTTGACAATCGTTGGCGGTAAAATGGATGCAGATGTTTTGGGTGTAGATGACATTGTGCAATTATCCAAGCTTCCTTCCCTGTTGGAAATCCGTGGTACTATTGCGCGTATCTTGGTCGAACCTGCATCGCGCTTGGCACGTGTTTCAGCAGAGTATGGAAAAAAAGAAAATTAAAATCTTAAACTCATAAGGAGTAAAAAATGGCAGACATTCAAAAATTAGTTGAAGAATTGTCAAAATTGACTGTTTTGGAAGCTGTTGAACTGTCCAAAGCATTAGAAGAAACATGGGGCGTTAGCGCTGCTGCTGCTGTTGCAGTTGCTGCTGGTCCTGCTGCGGCTGCTGCCGAAGAAAAAACAGAATTTGATGTTGTATTGGCTGAAGCTGGTGCAAACAAATTGGCTGTTATCAAGGCTGTGAAAGATATCACAGGTTTAGGTTTGGGCGAAGCGAAAGCTTTGGTCGAATCTGCACCAAAAGCCATCAAAGAAGCGGTTGCTAAAGATGAAGCTGAAAAAATGAAAGCTACATTAGAAGCCGCTGGCGCAAAAGTAGAAATGAAATAATTTTTACAAAAACTGATAATCGTACAGTATATTACGATTTGCTTGGAACCCGCCGGAATTTTTTTCTTGGCGGGTTCAGGGCGAAAAAGACACACAAACATTTTTGTTTGCAAAACGCACGAAAAAAAAGGATTTATACCCATGGCAGTCATCCAGAAATTTAGAAAATCTTTTGGCAAAAGTTTTTTGCAAACTCCACTTCCCGATTTAGTTGAAATACAGTATAACTCTTATAAAGACTTTTTGCAGGCCGATGTTGACCCACAAAGTCGTGAAAATAAGGGTTTGCAGGCTGTTTTCAAATCTATGTTTCCAATCAAAGATTATGCTGGAATCGCGGACTTGGAATTTGTCGAATATACACTGGAAAAACCTGTATATAATGTAAAAGAATGTATGTTGCGCAATCTGACATACTCACGCAGATTAAAAGTGAAACTCAGATTGATTTTGTGGGATATTGCAGAAGACGGCAAAAAAACATTGCGCGATATCAAAGATCAAGAAATATTTATGGGCGAAGTACCATTAATGACAGAACGCGGTAGCTTTATCGCTGCAGGTGTTGAACGTGTTATCGTTTCACAAATGCATCGTGCCCAAGGTGTTGTTTTTGCAACAACCAAAGAAGCCAAAATCGCTGGCAATCCAATCACATATACTGCGCGTATTATTCCAGAACATGGTTCATGGATTGATTTTGAAGAATCCAAGGGTGTGATTTATGTTCGTATAGATCGCCGCCGCAAGATTCCAGCCACAGTATTGTTACGTTGTTTGCCATGTGCCGAAGATGAAAAGAAATGGGCATCTGATCCACGCAAAGCAAATGTTCGTGGTATGTCTGATACTGAAATTTTGTCGGCATTTTATAAATCTATTCCATTATCATTTGATGGCAAGGTTTGGGTTGGCGATACAGCTGTATTTGAAGGTTTAGATAAATATCGTTTGAATTACGATTTGTTGGCAGTAAAAGGCGGCAAAGAATTAGCAAATAAAGGCGACAGATTGTCTGCAAAACGTTTTGCTAAATTGACTGCTGCGGCCAAACAGTTCGGTATCAATACAGAATCTTTGGTTGGTGAATATTTATTTGAACCAATCACACAGGCTGGCGAAGTAGTATATCCAGCTGGTACAGAAATCACCGAAGAAATTTTGTCTGATTTGGATAAAATGGGTGTTAAAAAGATTTCAATAATCGCGATTGATAATACAACAGTTACTGCACATATGCGCAATACATTAGCTGCAGATAAAATTACAAATCGTGAAGATGCATTGATTGAAATTTATAATGTTATCAGACCAGGCGAACGTCCAACAGTTGAAGCGGCGTTAGGCTTGTTCTTGCGCCAAGGCTTTGATGCCGCATATTATGATTTGTCTGCGGTTGGTCGTTTCAAAATGAATAAACGTTTGAAAATTGATTCTGGTAAACGTCCAGAAGATGAACGTTTGTTGACCAAGGCTGATTTCTTGGCTGTATTGAAAACTTTAACAAATATTATCGATCACAAAGATACAATTGATGATATTGATAACTTGTCTAATCGTCGTGTTCGTGCGGTTGGCGAATTGTTGGAACAAACATTCCGTACAGGTATGTTGCGTATTGAACGTCTTGTTCGTGAAAGTTTGTCTTCTCCAAATATTGCAAATATGCAACCACAAGATGTTATCAATGTAAAACCATTGTCTTCTTTGGTCGCAGAATTTTTGGGAACATCTCAGTTGTCTCAATTTATGGATGCGTATAATCCATTGTCAGAATTGGAACACAAACGTCGTATTTCTGCGTTGGGTCCTGGTGGATTGAATCGTGAACGTGCTGGTATCGATGTCCGAGACGTTCATCCAACACACTATGGTCGTTTATGCCCAATTCACACACCAGAAGGTGCGAACATTGGTTTGATTAACCACTTGGCATCTTATGCACGTGTGAATCAATATGGCTTTATCACAACACCATACTATGAAGTTAAAGATGGTAAAGTTACAAATAAAATTGTGTACTTGACCGCTGACGAAGAAATGGGACACAAAATCGCCCAAGGAAACACACCAACAACATCAGATGGTAAGTTGGCTATTGATGTTGTAACTGCGCGTGTTGACGGCGAATTTACAATGGTTCCAAAGGGTGAAATTGATTTAATCGACGTTGAACCACGTCAGGTGGTGTCAATTGCAACGGGACTTATTCCATTTGTGGAAAATGACGACGCTAACCGTGCTTTGATGGGTTCAAACATGCAACGTCAGGGCGTGCCTTTATTGCGTGTTCAGGCCCCATTGGTTGGAACTGGTATTGAACGCGAAGTGGCGCGTGATTCCAGAACAGGTAAGGTTGCAAAACACAGTGGTGTTGTTGAATCTGTGGATGCAAACCGTATTGTGGTTAAATGTATGAATTCACGTAACGTTGTGACGGGTGTTGATATTTACAATTTGGAAAAATTTGAACGTTCTAACAGTGAAACAATCATTCACCAAAAACCATTAGTCAAAGTTGGTGACCGTGTATCTGCGGGCGACATCATTGCTGACGGTTCTTCTATGAATTATGGTGAATTGGCATTGGGTCGTAACGTGTTGGTTGCATTCGTGCCATGGCGCGGATATAACTACGAAGACGCTATTGTGATTTCCGAACGTATTTCTCGTGAAGACGCATTTACATCTGTAAAAATCGTTGAAAAAGAATTCAAAGTTCGTGATACACAATTAGGACCAGAAAGTTTCACTCGTGATATTCCAAACGTTAGTGAAGAATCTGTTAAAAACTTGGACGAATCCGGTATCATTTATGTTGGTGCCCGCGTGAAACAAGGTGATATTTTGGTTGGTCGTGTTTCTCCTAAATCAGAAACATTGTTAACCCCAGAAGAAGCTTTGTTGCGCAACATCTTTGGTGAAAAGGCTTTGAACGTAAAAGATACATCTTTGCGTGTTGGTCCAAACGAAGAAGGAACAGTTATTGGTGTTAACGTCTTGACACGTCATGGTGTTAAAAAAGACGAACGTACACAGATGATTGAATTGGAAAAGATTGCAAAAATTAATAAAGATAGAAGCGAAGAAATCGCAATTATCGAAAAAGGTTTTGCTGATCAAATATTCCAATTGGCTGAAAATGAAACAATTGAAAGTGGCACAGGCAGTTTGAAACCTTTCGTTGGCAAGAAATTGACAAGCGAAGTATTTGAAGGTATCAAAGCGTGCGACTTCAAGAAATTGGCTGTTAAAAACAAAGAAGTTCAAGCCAAGATTGCTGAATTGTGCGAACAACACAATATCAAATTGGCACAATTGAATGAAAAGGCCGATGCAGAAGTTGCAAAAGTGACAGAAAGCAATTCGTTGAATGCTGGTGTTTTGAAAGAAGTCAAAGTGTACATTGCACACAAAATGAAATTGCAGCCTGGTGACAAAATGGCTGGTCGTCACGGAAACAAGGGTATCGTATCCCGTGTTGTTCCAATCGAAGATATGCCATACATGGAAGACGGAACACCTGTTGATATCGTTTTAAATCCATTGGGTGTGCCTTCACGTATGAATATTGGTCAGATTTTGGAAACTCACCTTGGTATGGCGGCACGTTCTTTGGGTCAGCAGATTGGCGAAGTTTTGGACGAAGTCAAACAGAAACGCGCTGTGACTGATGACTTGCGCAATATCATGGGCAAGATTTACGGTAAAGAAGTGGCTGAAAAGTTAGAAAAAATGACAGACACTGATGTTCGTGCCGAAGCCGCATTGTTGCGTGATGGTGTGCCTTTTGCAACACCAACATTTGACGGTGCAAGCCCAGAAGATATTAAGGCAATGCTGAAATTGGCTAAATTACCAGAAACAGGTCAATTTACATTGTATGACGGTATGACAGGCGAAAAGTTTGCACGTCCAGTTACTGTTGGTGTTATGTATATGTTGAAATTGCACCACTTTGTGGATGAAAAGATTCACGCACGTTCTGTGGGCAGTTATTCATTGGTTACACAACAGCCTTTGTCTGGTAAAGCCCACATGGGTGGTCAGAGACTTGGTGAAATGGAAGTATGGGCATTAGAGGCCCACGGTGCTGCGCACTTGTTACGTGAAATGTTGACGGTTAAATCCGACGATATTACTGGCCGTAACAAGATGTATGAAGCTATCATATCGGGCAGCAACGATATCCAAACCGGTACGCCAGAAGCCTTTAACGTGTTCGTTCGCGAATTGCGTGGATTAGGTTTGGCAATGACACCAAAGAAATTAGATTAAATTGGGATGTGAACTGGGTGTATCGCTTTCATCTGGTTCACATACCAACAGCACTTTAAAGCGACTTAAAGGAGCAAAATAAATGACAAATATGTTGCAAAAGATATTTGGACAAATCGAAACCAAAGAACAGTTTGATGCTTTGCGCATTACTATTGCCAGTCCCGAAGAAATTCTTTCTTGGTCACATGGTGAAGTAAAAAAGCCAGAAACTATCAACTATCATTCTTTGAAACCAGAACCCGAAGGATTGTTCTGCCAAGAAATCTTCGGACCTGTTAAAGATTTTGAATGCGCTTGCGGAAAATATAAACGTATTAAAAATCGTGGTATTATCTGCGAAAAGTGTCATGTAGAAGTTGGACCTTCATCTGTTCGTCGTGAACGCATGGGACATATCAAATTGGCTATGCCTGTGGCTCACACTTGGTTCTTACGCGAAGGTAAAATTGCTGTTTTATTGAACAATTTACCACAAAAGAAGTTAGAGCAGGTTATTTCATACGATGCATACATCGTTATTGAACCTGGCTTAACATCGTTGAAATTGTATGATGTTATCAGCGAAGATGAATATCAGGCCAAAGTTGAAGAATTTGGTGCAGATTCATTCCGTGTTGGCATCGGTGCCGAAGGTATTCGTAGCATTATCGCAAATTTGGATATGGGTGATGAACGTACACGTTTGCGTGCTGAATTGGCTGACACAAAATCTGAACAGAAACGCAAATTGTTAATCAAACAATTAAAATTGGTTGAATCTTTCTTGGAATCTAAAACAGAACCAGCATGGATGTTGCCGGATGTTTTGCCTGTGATTCCACCAGATATGCGTCCGTTGGTTACATTGGATGCGGGACATGTTGCTGCATCTGACTTAAACGATTTGTATCGTCGTGTTATCATTCGTAACAATCGTTTGAAAAGATTTATGGAAATGCATGCGCCTGATATCATTATTCGTAATGAAAAACGTATGTTGCAAGAAGCGGTTGATTCATTGTTCGATAACGGACATAAAGCACGTCCAATGGTTTCTCAAAACCGTCGTCCTTTGAAATCATTATCTGATTCTTTACGTGGTAAATCTGGTCGTTTCCGTATGAATATGTTGGGTAAACGTGTGGATTATTCTGGTCGTTCAGTTATTACACCGGGACCAACACTTCGTATGCACCAAGTTGGTTTGCCAAAAACAATGGCATTGGATTTATTTAAGCCATTTGTGTTCGCGCGTTTATTGGCCGGTGGTTATGCAAATACTTTGAAAACCGCACGTAAGATGGTCGAAAATGGCGAAGACATTGTTTGGGAAATTTTGGAAAAAGTTATTTATCAACATCCTGTGTTGTTAAACCGTGCTCCATCTTTGCACAGATTGTCACTGATTGCATTTGAACCAGTTTTGATTGAAGGTAAAGCAATTCGTTTGCACCCATTGGTCTGCAAAGGATTCAATGCTGACTTTGACGGTGACCAGATGTCTGTGCACGTACCAATTTCATTGGAAGCACAATTGGAAGCACGTACATTGATGTTGTCCACAAATAACGTGTTGTCACCAGCCAGTGGTGATCCTATGACTGTTCCATCACAAGACATGGTTTTGGGTATTTACTACATCTCTTTGATAAACGGTGAGCATGATGAAAAGAAATCACCACGTTTCTCTGGCATGGATGAAGTTAAATTGGCTTTGGAAAACAAAATCATTACATTACACACACCAATTTATGCACGTGTGAATGGTAAAACATATGCAACTACGGCTGGTCGTATGATTTTAGGTGAATTGTTACCAAAGACAGAAAATATGCCATTTGATTTGGTGAACAAAGTTATGCCAAAGAAAGAAATCGAAAAATTGTTGGCAACAACATATGAACGTTGTGGCGACAAGGCAATGATTTTATTGGCTGACGCTTTGAAAGATACTGGATTTGAACAAGCTGCACGCAGTGGTATTTCTATTGGATTTAACGATATTGTTATTCCAGAAGAAAAGAAAACAATGATTGCCAATGCAAATAAAGCAGCCGAAGAAATCGAAGATCAATATCAAAACGGTTTGCTGTCCGGTGGTGAACGTCACAATAAATTGATTGACTTGTGGCAAAAAACAACCGACAAGTTAGGTGATTTGGCATATGCTACATTGGGTAAAACAACTGGTGATAATTGGAATTCTGTGTACATGATGGCATTATCCGGTGCCCGTGGTTCCAAAGGTCAGATTCAGCAGTTGGCAGGTATGCGTGGTATGATGCAGAAGCCAGACGGTTCAATTATTGAAGTTCCAATTATTTCGAACTTTAAAGAAGGTTTGACCATGTCTGAATACTTTACATCTACTCACGGTGCTCGTAAAGGTATGTCAGATACGGCTTTGAAGACTGCAACCGCTGGTTATTTGACACGTCGTTTGGTTGAATTGGCTCAAAATACAGTTATTACAGAACACGATTGTGGAACACATGAATTTATCACTGCTAAACCAGTGTACCAAGGTTCTACATTGGTTGTGCCATTGGGTGATGTTGTGTTGGGTCGTACAGCGGCACATGATATTGTCAATCCAATGACAAAAGAAGTCATCGTTAAAGAAGGCGATTTGGTTACAAAATCTGCATCCAAGATTATCAATGAATGTGGATTGCCATCTGTGGATGTCCGCAGTGTGTTAACATGTCAATCTGACGGTTTGTGTGCAAAATGTTATGGTATGGATTTGTCACGCAATGCGCTGGTACATGTTGGCGAACCTGTGGGTGTGGTTGCTGGACAATCAATTGGTGAACCTGGAACTCAGTTGACTTTGCGTACCTTCCACATTGGTGGTATTGCTGAAAGTAGTGCTGAAAGTCACTTTATTGAAATGCCAATTGCCGGTAAGATTAAATTGATTGGTGTAAACACAATTACAAATAAATCTGGTCGTGTAGTTGTTTTGTCTCGTAACGGTGAAATTGCTGTGGTTGATGACAAAGATAACAAATTGTTCAGTTGTGCTTTGCCATACGCATCAAAGTTGATTGTTAACGAAGGTGACAAGGTTGAAAAAGGTGCCAAGGTTGCAGAATGGGATCCATATTCTAACGATATTATCGCAGAAAAAGATGGAACTGTTTGCTTCAATGACCTGATTGAAAATGTTTCCTTCCAAGAAGAAATTGATGGAACAACAGGAATTACATCACGCAAGGTAATCAACTGGAAAACAAATACCAAGAAAGCTTTGAATCCTTCCATTACATTGGTGAATGACAAGGGCGAAGTGATATCACTGGGTGGTAAAAAGATTGCTGAATATATGTTGCCAGTGTATTCTGTATTGAATGTTGCAAATGGTGACAAGGTTTCAGCAGGTGATATTTTGGCTCGTATTCCAGTGCAAGCGAAAAAGACGGGCGATATTACCGGTGGTCTTCCACGAGTCGAAGAATTGTTGGAAGTTCGCCGTCCTGCAAACCCAGCATTGTTGGCCGAAGTTGATGGTACAATCGAATTAGAAGATGCAAAATCTAAAATCATTATTCGTATTGAACCAACTGATGGCACTGCACCAGTAGAATATGCTGTGCCAAAGGGTACAAATTTGTTAGTCCGCAGCGGTGATGTTGTTAAAAAGGCTGAAAAATTGGTTGATGGTGAACCTGTGCCTCAAGATATTTTGCGTATCTTGGGTCAAAAAGCTTTGGCAACATTTATGGTTGACCAAGTTCAACAAGTTTATCGTTTACAGGGCGTGACAATTAACGACAAACATATCGAAATTTTGATACGTGAAATGACACGTCGTGTTGAAATTGCGAATCCTGGTGATACAGGCTTCTTGATGGGCTCGGTTGTTGACCGTGTTGATTTCGAAGAAGAAAATGCTCGCGTGGTACACGATGGTGGCAGACCTGCCGAAGCTTCACAAGTCTTGGTTGGTTTGACACGTGCATCATTGACATCACGTTCATTTATCTCGAACGCATCGTTCCAACAGACAACCAAGGTTTTGGTGGATGCTGCTATTAACGGTTCTACCGATAAATTGGTTGGTATCAACGAAAACTTGATTGTTGGTCGTTTGATTCCAATTGGAACAGGTGCCTATGTACGCCGTGTTCGTGCAATTGCCAAGGAAGAAGAACGTGCTGAAAAGATTGCACGCGAAGGTGGTGAACACCAGCAATTGCTGGACATCTAAGGAATGTTTCTTGGATTGGCAGGATGCCAATCCAAGAATAACTTTTCCTTGCAATCTGGGAATAATTGAATAAAATATAACAAGTTTAATATAAAAAGGATTATAAAATGGCAACACCAAGAAGTAAAACAAGTAAAGCACGCAGCGCACAACGTCGTTCACACGATGCTTTGAGTGTGATGCCGGTCGGTGTATGCAAGGCATGTGGCGAAAAGAAACGCCCACATCATGTTTGTCCTGCATGTGGTGCAAAATAATAAACCGAAAAAATAAACATGGCAGATTTAATAATCCTGTGATATAATTGGGATTATGAAATCTGCCTTTTTTTAAGGAATGAAGCATGACAAAATTTATATCCATAGATGCATTTGGTGGTGATAAAGGACCAAAAGTGGTGCTGGGTGGCATCAACCAATTTTTGTATCAATATGGTGAAGGTCAGATTCATTTTCGTATATTTGGTAAAAAAGCAGTATTAAATAAATTACTAGCTAAGTTCCCTCGTGTTAAACGTAATTGCACGGTTGTTGATGCCCCAGATGTAATTCAGGGTACTGATAAAGTTCGTGATGTTATCCGTCATGCAGATGGAACATCTATGTTTATGGCAATAAAAGATGTCCGTTTGGGTAATTCTTCGGCTGTGGTCAGTGCTGGAAACACAGGTGTTTTAATGTCTTTGTCGAAATTGGCATTAAAAACGATAGATGGAATATCTCGTCCTGCAATTACAACAATGCTGCCATCCGGTGGCGGTGATTCACGTGTGGTTGTGTTGGATTTGGGGGCTAACGTTCAATGTGATGCGCAAAACCTGTTTGATTTTGCTATTTTAGGCAGTGTTTATGCTGATGTTATTGGACATATGCCACGTCCACGTGTTGGTATTTTGAATATTGGAACCGAAGAAACCAAAGGTAATGAAACTCTGCAGCAATTAAATCATGTTTTGAACGAACATCGTGATGAATTGCCATATGAATATGTTGGTTTTGTTGAGGCAACAGATATCAGTGCTGGAAAGGTTCAGGTTGTCGTTACAGACGGCTTTACAGGCAATATTGTGTTAAAAACAGTAGAAGGTACCGCAAAATTAATAAAACGCGTTATCGTTGAAAATTTCAAGAAATCTTTTCTGGCTATGATTGGTGCATTTTTCTTGGTGCATGTATTCAAAAGATTGAAACATAAAATTGATCCACGTTCTTATGCTGGTGCAACATTCTTGGGGTTAAATGGATTTTCTGTTAAAACCCATGGAAATAGTGATGCATTGGCGTTTGCAAATGCCATTCGTTATGCTGTTGAACTTAGTAATGCTGATTTTAATAGTGTTATCAGTGAACGTGCGGCATCGGTATCTGGAATACGTGATGAATTGAATAAATAAATGTTTTCCTAATATTGTAAAAACGCCCAGAATTTTGGGCGTTTTTCTTTTTCCTAGGTTGATAAGCAGATATAAAACAATGGATGTCCGGGGTATAATATCTGTATACAACCAAAGGAAAGAAAAATGAAAAAGAAAGTTGCCACGTGGCACAAAAATAAAACAGCCCCAAAACATCAAACATCTAAAAAACAAACCCAAACAAATCCAGATAAAGCGCATTGGATAGAATCTCGTGCGCGTTTGATGAAAATTTTAGAAGCCAGTGGTATGAAACCAGAAAAATGCAGTATGATGCTGCCAAAACACAGAGATAGATAAACAAAAAAACCGCCAACAATTACTTGTTGGCGGCTTCTCCTCTCCTTCCGGTCTCCCGGAAACTTTTTTAAGCTGCTCTTACGTGTTTTTCAGAACTTTCAACGTCGTTGTCCATAATTTTCTTGGCTTCGGCAAACACCATTTCTTTGACTTTCAAAGCCAAATCATGTGTTTCCAATGTTTCTGCTGCGACATCAAAATTATCTGTTCTGATTTGCAAAGAAACATAGGCGCCAACCAAAGAAGAACGTGGCAAATCCTCAATAGAACGTGGTGCATTGTTGTGTCCAATATGCAATTCATCACTTAACGAGATGATTTGTCTATCTTGATTTACCCAAACGGTGGTGTTCAACACTTGATCCAAAGCAATCATAATTTGCTTGATATTCTTTTGCATTGTGTGGGTCCCTCCTTTCTTTGGGGTTAACAAGATGGCCTTTGCTGTATTTACATAAGTATTTACAAATCGCGAGTCATCGAGTGGTTGTTCGACTAGGTTTTTTGTTTGTTTTTGCCGGGTGATCAAGGGTTTTTGGCAAAAACAAACATATTCCCTTTGTCTATACAAACATCTTAGAATAAAAACGAATCGCTCGTCAAGAGAAAAATATAATTATTTTAAAAATATTTTAAAAAAGTTTAATTTGTCATAAAAAACCATAAAAACCCACGATTTGATTATGGTTTGTCATTGACTCTGAACCGGGTATATGATAAAATTTATTTGAAGTTCAAAAAAAATTATTGAATACCAAGAACTTTATGGGATAAAAATGTCATTATTTCTTTCTTCTTATGAAAATCGTATCGATGCCAAAGGACGTGTTTCTGTGCCTGCATCGTATCGTGCGGCATTAAATAATGATATTTTTTCCGGTGTTGTTTTATATCGGTCTTTTACAAATAAATGCATCGAAGGTTTATCAATGTCACGCATGGAACAACTTGCGGACGCATCCAGTAAAAAAGGTGTTTTTGACAATGCTTTGGACGATTTTAGTGCGGTATTATTTGCAAATGCCAGACCGTTGCAATTTGATGTAACAGGTCGTATTGTTATACCAAATGATTTGTTAAAGTACGCAGGTATAAAAAACAAGGCTGTATTTGTTGGTCGTGGAAACAGTTTTCAAATATGGAATCCGGATGAATTTCGCATTACTCAGGAAAAATCATTAAAAAATCTGCATATGCCAAAATCAAAAAAAAGATAAAATAAAAACCCCAAATTTGGGGTTTTTATAATTCATAACAATTGATATTAATTGCAAGATTTACCAGACTTTGCCACGCAAACAGGTGTATCGCCACTGGTATCCCATTCACAAATACCGGTTAACATTTGACCTGTTCCTGTGGAAGGATCAACACAATATGCGCTTGTGCTTGCACTAACGCCGCCACATTCTGCTTGGTCTGTAATTTGACTACATACAGTTGATATACCGGCAGTATCTTCAATTGTTTCAATGTTTCCGTATGTCCCAGTTACCCAAGTTTTCAAAGTATCTGGAGCTATAGCACCATACATATTACCGTTCACAGACATACAAGTCTTTATCTGAGAATAGCAAGCATTGATTGCTGTTCTGCTCTTTGTGTTTTCTGGGTTTGCAGAGTCATAGTTGTTTGAAGACAAACAGCTGGATACATCACTGATACAATCTTCGGCATATTCAGCCAGTAATTCGTCTTGGGTTGTTTTTATTTGAACCAAAGCACGTTGCAAGAAACGTTTAATAACTTCGTTTTCTGGATCATATTTACCCTTTGAATTATATGTATAATCTTGACATTTATTCAAGACAGACATGCACATACCATAATCTTTGTTAGCTTTGCTGTCATGCCAACCGATTTTGTTCTGCAGGTATGCAGACATTTTTTCAGAAGAGCTTTGTGCAGCTTTATCGGTCACGGTCGCGTTTATATAGTCAACCAATGTGATATAATCAGAATTGTTAGGGTCAATGGTTTTCCAAGGGTTTCTGCTATCACTCTTGCTGACATCCCATGTGCTGAACAGGTTATCATGTGAATAGTTAGAGCTGATATCTGTGCCTTCTGTATTATTTCCAGGCATACTACCAATCACGACACTGCCGTTAAAGATAAATTGACCAGTTGGATCCAAGCAGCTGGAATAATCACTGCCGCATACATAATCATCCTGCATACATGATTCCAATGCACTGACACATCCACGCAAATCATATGAGTTTTTGTTTTGGGCAACCATCAAACGAGCCTTTTTCAGAACTTCTTTTGCATTAGCCACAGTTTGTGTCATTTGTTTGTTAGAATCTGTCAAAGCACGTTCGTATGCCAAGCAAGATTTGTCGATTTCCAAATCATAAGAATTTGTTATAACTGCTGCATCAACACCTTGGGCTGTGCAAGAATTTAACACAGATGCTTTACAACGTGCGGTTGCTGTTTTGTATAAAGATTCACCGCGTTGATTTGAAATGCTGTTTGTGTTGGATGTTGTGCCCAAGAATGAAGATAAATCAAAGCCAGTGCTGTCGATGCTGAAATCTAGCAATCCAGATAAATCAAAGTTTATAGCACTGCTGGTATCGTTTGCTGCATTTGTGTTTGATTTAACATCAACAATCATTTTTCTCACTTTATCCAAACTAGAACGTATAGCAGAATTATCTTTGGAATCTTTCATTGTTAATTCTGCTTCGGTTTCTGTGAACAACGTTGATATTTGGTCTGCAGACAATCCGATATATTGGATGCTACGTGCAACATCTTGTAATGCTTCTGTCGCACTTTGCAAAGCAAGTTCGGTTTTTTCATAATTTGCAATATTTTTAGAACAAGAGCAACGCCCTTGGTTGTCATCCAATACGTTACAGTAATTATCCATACATGAAGCATATTGTGCCTGACAATATTCTGTCAAAGATTTGATTGTATCTAACTCTGCGGTTGTGTCCATAGCAGATTCTGCTGTTGGTGTGACATTACCAGTCGAAGAAACGGTAGCAGCACGCATAGTAGAATTACGTGTTGTAACAGATGCACGAACAGATGAACCCGAATTACGTGGCTGAACAACAGGGTTTTCGTTATACAACGGCGTTGTGGTTGTGATAGTTGCTGCACGTGCCTTGGTGGCTCTGGCTTGGTTGCCTGTATTCGCAGTACGACGTGTTGATACACTGGATGTACGTACAGGGGTGGCACCGCTGCGTACAGAAATGCTACGAGAACGTGTAGAAGTAGATCTGGTTGCAGGCGTTCTGACACTGGAACGTGCCGCAGCAATACGTGTCGCGCCTGCCGTACCAATATTGCGTCCAGAAACACTGGTAGGTTTCTTTACGGTTTCTTTTTCCGTAGCTGTTTCAACAACAGGTTCGCTTTCAACTGCACCGGTATCAACGTCATTCAATTCAATATCTGAAAAAACGATGTCGGCATCGTAATACGATGGTGCAACTTCGGCAAAGGCCGGTAAAACCAACAAACTACTAAGAACTACTACTAATCTTTTCATAGCAAACTCACTCCTACTTTTACAAATATTTTATCATATTTTGGGCTATAAAACAAATAAAAAAAATAGGGCAGAAATAATATCTTGCCCCTTGGAAAACCTAAATATTTTTTAATTATGCGAAATAATGTGCAGAATAATACTTAAAATGAACAAAATAGTTACAACCGACAACACAATTTTTTGTGGTTTATGACTGGTATTTTGGTGACAGTTATCACAGTTACATGGACATTCGCGTATTACCAAAAGCCAAGACAATCCCAACATCAACGCAGAAAATACAAAGAGCCATGGTTCCAACCATTCTGGCATAAAATTGGACGAATGAGCAACCTCTGGGGCAAATAAACTGATAACAGACAATATGATTGGCAGCACACAACAAAACAAGTGCGGTAAAATAGTTGCAATAATACCAATTTTAACGGCTTTGTTTTTCATTTTATTCCTCTTTGCTGATGCCTGAAAATCGTGGTGTCCCCAGCAGGAATCGAACCTGCATCAGAGGTTTAGGAAACCCCCGTTCTATCCAATTGAACTATGAGGACAGATATACGGATTTTATACGAATAAAAAATAAAATCAACATATCAAATAAAAAACAAATAAATGTTGCTTTTTAAAAGTCCTTTTGTATAATAATCACGAAAAAACAAAGGGAAATTTGAAATGGCAACAATAACTCGTAATGATTTAGCAGCGGCTTTGCGTAATCGTTTTGGTTTGACTGCAACAGATGCTTACAAAATGGTTGATATTGTATTCGAAGAAATTAGTGAATCTTTGGCTAATGGTGAAGATGTTAAGTTTTCTGGCTTTGGTACATTCAAAATTTTAACAAAATCTGCGCGTATTGGTCGTAATCCAAAGACTGGTGTGCCTGCTGTTATATCTGCACGTCGTGTTGCAGCATTTCGTCCCAGTACAGAATTTCGTAAACGTGTTGGAAATAAAGATTAAAAAAAAATCGCCCGTTTGGGCGAATTTTTTTACCAAATTTTTACTCTTTTTTCTGGTGCAACATATAACTTGTTTTTATCTGTGACATCAAATGCAGAATACCACGCGTCAATGTGTGGTAATATGCCATTTACACGCCAACGCGACAAAGAGTGTTCATCCATTTTGGTGCGGCGCAATATTTCCGCATCACGAATATTGCCGGCTTCGGTCATGGCATATGCAATAAAGAATCTTTGTTTGTCTGTCATTCCATCTGCATCACCGCTGTGTGTGCCAAAATTTGAGTATGCTGTATAAGCAACGGTTATGCCACCATAGTCTGCAAGGTTTTCACCCAATGTAAATTCGCCATTTGCATGTGTGTCTGGGGCAACAAGTATATTGTTGAAAAAGTCACGCAACACATTTGCACGCGTTGTGAATGATTTTGCGTCCGCTTCTGTCCACCAATCATGCATATTACCGTCTTTATCAAAGTGGCGTCCTTGGTCGTCATAACCGTGTGTCATTTCGTGACCAATAACACTACCGATTGCACCATAATTAAATGCATCATCGGCATCCATATCAAAGAACGGATATTGCAGAATTCCTGCAGGGAAACAAATTTCATTTGATGTTGGATCATAGTACGCATTAACCTCGTGAGCATTCATAAACCAAATATTTGGATCTTTTTCTTTTTCGATTTTATCCAACCAAAAACGGTCTTCGAATTTAGAAACACGAACCATATTGTCATATAAAGAATCATCGTTAATTTCTAATTTAGAATAATCACGCCATACATCTGGATATCCGATTTTTGCACGGAATGTATGTAATTTTTCCAACGCTTGTTTTTTTGTGTCGTCTGACATCCACTCTAATCCTTGGATGCGTAATTCTAATGCTGATTGCAAATTTTTTACTAAATTTTGCATACGTTTTTTTGCGGATTCTGGAAAGTATTTTTTTGTATACAATTTTCCAATTTCTTCACCCAGACTGCCATCAATCATAGCGACTGCGCGTTTCCAACGTGGTTTCTTTTCGTCTTGTCCTGATAAAAATTTACTAAAATCGAAAGCAATATCATATGTTGTGTCATCCAAAAAACCATCTGCAGAATCTATCAAACGCCATTTTAAATATGTTTTTAACAATTCTAAATCTGTATCATTAATAATTTTGATGGATTCTTTTACAGGTTCAATTTGATTTACATTTACAAAATTTGGTGCGATGCCACGTGCAGCAAAATATTTGTCCCAATCAAAGTTGGACAATTCTGCGCGTAATTGTGCGATTGGCATTTTATGATAGTTTGCGATTGGATCACGTAATTTTTCTTTTTTATAGAAAGATTTTGCCATACGTTCTTCCAATGCATAAAGTTTTTTTGCATCCACCGGTATGCCAAAGTTTTCCATTTGTTTTGTCATATATTCAATGTATTTTTCGCGAACTTGTTTGGATTTAGCATCGTCATCAAAATAATAATCACGCGACAAACCAATGCCGCCTTGACCAATGTTGTACAGATAGTGTTCTGTATCTTTTTCATCCAATGCCACGCCGTCACTGAAGAACCCACCACTGAATGAATGCAATTTTCCTAAAAATGCAGGTAATTCATCACGTGTTTTTATTGCATCTATTTCAGCAATATATTTTTGAACAGGTTTGACACCATCGGCATTTAACTTTTTTTCATCCATTGCAATTTTATACAATTTGCCGATTTTTCCGGTATCTGTTTCTGCAATCTGGCGCACGCGTTTATCGTTTTCTTCACGTAATACATCAAAAGATCCATAACGTGCATAATCATTTGGAATTGGATGTGCATTGCGCCATCCCAGTGTTGCAAAATCGTAAAAATCATCACCAGGAATTGTTGTCATATCCATATCTTTCAAATTAATACCCGTTTGCATTGTTTTCTCCTTCGCTAAAAAAATTGCAGTTGTGATGCTGACGATAACAGCACAAATTCCAATAATATTTAACACAGTATGTTTCATGTTTACTACCTTATCAAATTAGTCAACAAATCGTCCAAAACTAATATTCCAGAATCAGTTGTAATTAAACGATTGTTTTTTATGTTCACCAGGTCATTATGAGCATTTACGAAATCTATATCAACTAGATTTTTTACTGTGTTATCTAATGTGACACCGCGTGTCGTGCGCAGACCTGTTATAATGCGTTCTGTGGCACGTTCTGAATCTGAAAGTGCAGAATATTGTATATCGCCCCCAGATTGTTCAAACCAAGAATTTTTCATAAAAATACGTCCCTTGGCGCCGTTTCCCAGTCCAATATATGCATCGCCGTCCCATATATTTTGATTGTGCCTGCATTCGTATCCTGGAAATGCATAATTTGAAACTTCATAGCGTGGAATTTGTAAGTTGTCAGCAATTGCCAAATACATATCCGCCATTTCATCATTACTGGGCATATCCAGATTCATACGTCCAAAAGGTGTGTTTTGTTCAATTGTAAGTTCGTAAAGCGATGCGTGTTTTAATCCAATTTTGTTTATTTTATCACATAATGAAATAATATTTTTTACATTGTGTCCAGGCAATCCATAAATAAAATCACCGCTGAGTCTGATATCAAATTTTTGTGCAGATTCCAAAAGGGATAGGGCTGTTTTTGCATCGTGGCGGCGTCCCAAGAATTTTAATTCGTCATCGTCAAAAGATTGTATGCCAACCGATAATCTGGTTACACCCCCAGAAACAAAGTCCGCAAGTTTTTCGTTTGTTAGTGTTCCTGGGTTTGATTCCAATGTGATTTCAGTGCATTGTGATAAATCAAATTTACTGTGCAAGTGTTTTATAATAGATTCAAATACAGAAATTGGCATTAAACTGGGTGTACCCCCACCAAAAAATACGGTTGGAACACTTATACAACCTAACTTGTTAGCCCAAAAATCTATTTCTGAACAAATGCCTTTGGCATAAGATTCCCAATCTGGTGCAATAGCAGACGAGAAAAAAGCACAATAATTGCATTTTGAAATGCAAAAAGGTACATGAATATAAATGTTATGCGGATTATTCATGAGTATGATACTAGAACATTAAATAAAAAAATCCAGCAAATCATAAAACACTTTTCTATAAATTGTTTTTGTGATATAATTATCCCATATAGAATTATATGAGGAAGGATTATATCGCGTTTTTGTTGGGAATCTGTGCGTCGTTTCCTGCGTTGGCCAGTAACGAAGGTGTGCCTTCATATTATCAAACATCAGCCACATCCATGAACCGTGCTGCGTATGCAAATTACCAAAGTAATGGTTATACTAATTATGTTGGTTCATCAGGTTCAAAGCAGGTTGTCGGGTCCAATGTATACACATATCGTGTGCCAAGTGCGCAACCTGTGGCATCTTATGCTGGAACAATGACAACAAATGGTATAGCGACCCCAACGGCATCTGATAATGGTTTTTCCGTTTATGGCGGTTATAACCGTCGCTTTGCAGATTTTCAATTTACAACATCTGTAAATTCTGTTTTGGAATGGGATGATATGGTTTATAACGAATTTACAGTTGGTGGTCGTTATAATTTTACTTTACGTAATTTTGATTTGATGGCATTTGGTGAATATACATACGGCAGTTTGGCATCTGGGGGACTTTCTATGGATTACGATTTACGCCCATATGATGACGCCAGACCAACCGAAGGTATATTTACAATTTCTATTGGTGATCAAAGTGGTGACAGTCATCATATGCGTTTTGGTATTGGTGCACGTAATATCTGGGATATTGGTGGATGGAAATTAACACCTATAATCGGGTATGAAATTTTCAAACATAACCTCCAGATGTCTAATCACTATTATCCAAACCCAGGTGTATATATTCCCCTTATGACTGCGGATGGCGATTATGTTTTTGGTAATCCTCAGAATTTGGACGAATATTTTGCTGTTCCAATTGATCAGGCCGAGGCATATGTAGATGATTATTATCAGGTTTGTGTGTCACCAGAACAAATTAAAGTTGCAAATATTGCAAATGGTTTCTTGTCAATATCGGATTATATTAATACGGATCCAGAGTCAATAATTCCATGGGGTGTAATGTATGATGAATGTGTTGTGATTGGTGGCGATGGTCCTATTTTAGTTTCTGGAAAAACACACGAATATAACACAACATGGTCTGGTTTTTATGTTGGTTTGGAAATTGAAAAACAAATGACCTTGACGGATAAATTGCGTTTATACGGTCAAATCAGTATGCCAAAATATTCATCCGAAGGTATTTGGCCAAATCGTACAGATTGGCAACAACACCCAAGTTTCTTGGATGAAGGAAATAATGGCGCATTGGCATATTCTTTGGAAATGGAATATATCTTGAAATTGTCTAATAGATTACAGTTGTCATTAAAGGCAGATACAAATTATTTCCATGTTGGCAACATTGGTGGTGAAATTTACTGGGCTGCATACAACGAGTATGTTGCCGTACCAAGACCTGAAAATGAATCAGAATGGGATATTGAAGTGATAGAACATCCTGCATATACTTCACACGAGACAGATGCGTTAAAAGAAGCAACTTGGCAATCATTTGGCTTGCATCTGGGCCTTAAATATGCTTTTTAATATAGTTGATATGGGGTTAGGAAATGAAGAAGTTTAGCGTTCTTTTATTTGGCGCAATGTTTGCCTGTGGGTGTGAATCTGCTTTTGCAACACGCGGAAGTTTTGATTTTGACAGATGGAATGAATTACAAAATTCTGTTCGTGCATCGGCAACTAAAAATAACATATCGTCTGAAACGATTGATGCCACATTAAAGAATCCGGTGTTTATTCCAAGGATTGTTTATAACGATAAAAATCAATCTGAATTTAAGTTGACTCTGAAGGATTATTTGTCGCGTACTGTCAGTTCTGAACGTGTAAAATCAGGTCATTACATGTCTAAAAAATACCCGACATTACTTGGTAAGACATATACAAAATATGGTGTGCCGAAACATGTTATTTTGGCTTTTTGGGGTATGGAATCTAATTATGGTGGTGTAAAAAAAGCATACAGATTAAAAGATGCGTTTTTTACATTGATGTATGATGGTCGCCGTGAAGAATTTTTCACAAAACAATTATTATCTCTGATGAAAACGGCGGATAAAAATCAACTGGATATAAACAATATTTATGGCAGTTGGGCTGGCGCGATGGGACATTTCCAGTTTATTCCAACAACATTGTCACAATATGGTGCCGATGGTAATGGTGACGGAAAAATAGATATTATAAATAATATTAGTGATGCTATGTTCAGTGCTGGAAACTACTTAAACAAACTGGGCTGGAATCCAGAAGAACAAATTGCACGCAAAGTTTTAATACCGTCAGATTTTGATTCTGATTTAATAAATGGGGATAAAAAACGTGCTATTTCTGAATGGGCGGAAATGGGAATATTAAATGCGGATGGAACCCCATTGGTTGCATCGGATACAGTTGTTGGATTGGTCGCAGATAGCAATGATGACACCGTATCCAGTTTGGTTGCATCCCCCGATAATGATGTGGAAATGCAATCAGTCAAAGTGGCATATTTAACATATCCAAATTTCTATCGTATAAAGCGTTGGAATAATTCTAATTGGTATGCAATTGCAATACACGAGTTATCTGAAAAATTAAAATAAAACTGTTGATATGGGGCTTTTTCTTTGCTACCCTTTTATGTATCGTTATAAAAGGATAAAAAAGAAATGGCTATAAAAGTTCGTGATTTCGAAGTTCGTTTTACTCGTACCAAAGAAGAACGCCGCCAAGTGCGTGCGTTGCGTTATGCTGTTTTTGTTGAGGAAGAGGGTGCATCTGCCACCGAAGAACAAAAGAATTTACGCGAAGAATATGATTCTTACGACAGATTTGCTGAATATTTGGCTGTGTTTCACCAAGGCAAAGTGGTTGGAACATATCGTATTATCAACCGTGATGCTGCTGAAAAAATGGGCGGTTTTTATACAGAATCTGAATTTGATATTTCCAAGATTAAAAAATCTGGTGCGAATATTGCTGAAATGTCACGTGCATGTGTGGATCCGGCATATCGTGATAATGCGCTGGTTATGCGTTTATTGTGGGTTGGATTGGGCGAATATATCGTGCGTAACAAAATTGGTATAGTGTTTGGTGTCGCATCTTGGGCTGGTACAAATCCTGCTATGTCGGCTCAGGCGATTTCGTATTTATATTATAATCATTTGTCGCCATCACGTCTGCGTGCAACTGTGGATACAACTAAATTGGTCGAAGGTGTTAATCCAAAATTAACTCGTATGAATATCTTGCCAGAGGTTTTTGTTGATAAAGCCGAGGCTATGCGTCAAATGACACCATTGGTAAAGGGGTATTTACGTATAAATGCGACATTTGGGCGTGGTGTGTTTATTGATAAGCCATTTAATTCATACGATGTATTTGTTATGTTGCAGACTAAAAATATGGATGCGGTGTACAGAAAACATTTCTTTGGAACCGATGAAAGTTTCGAAGGCGAAGATTTTGAATTGCCATCAAACTTTATTCAAACATTGGGTAAAATTATAACATCACCGGCCAAGGGTGCAATGCGTGTTGTTCGTTCTGTATTCGGATTTTTACTGCGTGAAGATGCGGCTGATGCAGAATTTATCCAAGATAAACCAGCAGAAGATGAAGAAGAAAAGGCTGAATAATGAAAGTAATGGCGGATAAGTGCAAGACTAATATATTCGAAAATGCAATCGCATTAGTGCGTGCTGCATTGTTTGTCATAATTGTATTGTTGCATGTGCCTATTATAATGTTGATACCAATTGGTCGTTTTTCTGTAAAATATATGCGCTTTTTTATGTGGACAATTGGCAAGGCCGCTGGTGTTACTGTTCATACACACGGAAAATTATCCAAGGCGCGTCCGTTACTTTGTGTTGCTAATCATATTTCTGTATTTGAATTTTTTAGTGCACCAATCGGATATGGTTGTTCTTTTGTCGGAAAAATAGATATTGCCAGTTATCCATTGGTTGGATGGATTGCAAAAAAGTTTGGTGTTGTGTTTGTTGATAGACGTCCTTCGCATGCGGCCGAGGCTTTAGAGGTCGTGTCAAAACAAATGCATACCGCGTCTTATCCGGTTGTATTGTTCCCAGAAGGAACCACAACAAATGGCGCATATGTGAAAGAATTCAAATCTTCATTGTTTAATATTGCTGAAGAAATGCCAGATTTGACTATACAGCCACTTGTTATAACATATCGTACTAAACGTAATAAATGCGTAAATGATCAGGTCTTGGCAAATGATTATGCATATTTTGATAATGCGAAGCAAGATACTGGTCCAAAATGCGAGGTTGAACGCAGTGCATTTGGACAAATATTTCACGTTGCACGTTTGGGTGGAATAACTGTTCATATAACTGCGCTGGATCCTGTGCCCGTCAAGGGTATGGACAGAAAAGAAATTGCAAAAAAATTACACGAAATCGTATCAAACAAATATATGGAATTAAAAGATAAAGAGATAAAAAAGAGATAGAAAATGAAAACAGCAATAACACCAACGAGGGAAGAAAATTTTAGTGAATGGTATCAAAATTTAATAGTTGCCGCAGATTTAGCAGAAAACGCACCTGTGCGTGGTTGTATGACTATTAAACCTTATGGATGGGCTATATGGGAATTAATGCGTGATGAAATGGATAAACGGATTAAGGCCAATGGTGTCCAAAACGCAAACTTTCCATTGTTGATACCAATCGCATATTTTAATAAAGAAGCCGAACATGTGGCTGGTTTTGCAAAAGAGGCAGCTGTTGTTACACATTATCGTTTGAAAATGATTGACGGTGTTTTGCAACCGGACCCAGAAGCAGAACTAACAGAACCGTATGTTATTCGTCCAACTTCTGAAACAATCATTGGCGAAGCGATGTCACGTTGGGTTCAGTCTTGGCGTGATTTGCCATTGAAATTGAATCAATGGGTAAATGTTATGCGCTGGGAAATGCGTCCACGTATGTTTTTACGCACATCTGAATTTAATTGGCAAGAAGGTCATAATGTTTTTGCTACACACGAAGAAGCAAATGCTGATGCGCGTAAAATGCATAAAATGTATGAAGATTATATGCGTGAAGTCTTAGCTGCCCCTGTAATTGCTGGCGAAAAAACGCCCGAAGAAAGATTTGCTGGTGCTGATCATACATACACTGTTGAACAAATTATGCAAGATGGTAAAGCATTGCAGGCTGGTACATCACATGATTTGGGACAGCATTTTGCAAAATCATTTAATATTCAATACCTTGGAACTGACGGTAAGTTACAGTACGGTTGGACAACCAGTTGGGGAACTTCAACACGTATGATGGGCGGTTTGTTTATGATTCACTCTGATGATGATGGTTTGGTTTTGCCACCATTGATTGCGCCTTATCAAATTGTGATTATCCCGGTTGTTCGTGAAGAAAATACAGAAACATTAAACGCGTACGCTGAAAAATTGGGTGATAAATTGCGTGAAACAGGTTTACGTGTATTGGTTGATACATCTGATATGCGCGCCCCTGACAAAATGTGGAAATGGATTAAACGCGGTGTGCCACTGCGTGTTGAAATAGGTAGCCGTGAAATGGATGATGGTACCGTCACAATTACGCGCCGTGATATTGGCAAAGAATCAAAACGCACGATTACAGTTGATGAATTGATTGCCTCTGCGGCTGATATTATGACAACAATGCAATCTGAAATGTATGAACGTGCATTAAAACGCCGTGATGAACAAATACACGCTGTTGCGACATTGACTGATTTGGAAAAAGAATTAGCAGCAGGTACGACCGGATTTTTCAAAATAAAATATGGTTTAACATTGAATGATGAATTTGAAGGTTTAATGGAGAAATATAAAATTTCACGTCGCTGTTTGGATCCAGATGATGATACATATGTCTATGTTGCGAAATCTTATTAAAAAAACAGGGATGAAAATCCCTGTTTTTTTATAGTGTTATTTGATATAATAAAACCAACAGAGGAGATTAATATGAAAGTCGCGATTATTGGTGTTGGTTCGGTTGGTGCTGCGGTTGCAACCGCAATTAAAAGTACAGGTCTGGTGCATGAAATGGTTTTGTTCGACAGGGATGGTGTGCGTGCGCGTGCAGCGGCGGCGGATTTGGGACATGCTGCGGTTTTTTCATTTGATGTTAAAATTACTGCCGCCAGCAATTATCGCGAAATCAAAGGGTCTGAAATTGTTGTAATTGCGGCGGGGGCAAATCAAAAACCTGGTCAAACACGTACAGATTTATTAGCCGCTAATGCAAATGTTATCGCGGACATTATCCCACGTGTCATGGCAAATGTTGATCCAAAGAAAGTTAAAATTATTGTTGTGACAAACCCATTGGATGTAATGGTTATGTTGGCACGTGATTTGTCTGGACTGCCAACTGAACGCGTGATTGGAACTGGAACTATGTTGGATTCTGCACGTTTGCGCACTATATTGGCGCGTCAATTGGACGTGTCACCAATGTCAATAAATGCATACGTTTTGGGCGAACATGGTGATTCTTCGGTTGTGAATTGGGAATCTGCGACAGTGGGGGCTATTCCACTAAATGATTTTTGTCGCACTATGAAATTAAGTTTGCCACAAACAACACGCAAAACTATCGAACATCGTGTTCATAATGCTGCATATGAAATTATTCAAGGTCGTGGTGCAACATGGGATGGAATCGCAGCAGCTGTAAATGATTTATTGCGTTGTATAATCAATGATGAAAAACGTATTTTGACAGTCAGTACTTGCAACCCGAAAAAAAACCTAGCAATGTCTTTGCCGACTATTGTTGGTGAAAATGGTGTCGTACGTGTTTTAATGCCAAAGCTGTCTGCTGCGGAATCCGAAGCTTTGCGTGCATCTGGTCGTACAATTTACAGAAATTATAAAAGTCTGTAATGGATTTTAATCGTATTTATTACATATAGTATTGTGTTTATAGTAAACCCATAACCCAAGGGTGTTGCTATGAACAAAATTGAATATGAAATTTTGCCAGATGGATGTGGTTTCTGTGCCAAATGTAATGGCGAAAATATTGCTGAAATAACTTTTGTAAAAATCGGCATAGACAAGTTAATGATAGATCATACATTCGTAGAAAATGATTATCAAAAATTGCCAATAGCATTAAATCTGGTAAGTCGCGTAGTGGAATTGGCGCGCATACAACACCGCAAGATTTTAACTATATGCCCATCGGTTCAAAATGTTTTTGCTGGCCATCCAGAATTTGATGATGTACGTTTAATGAATTCCAGATAAAATAAATATAATTTTTTCATAAAATTATCTTGCACGATTTGCTTCATATTTCTATAATCTAATCATTGAAAAGGAGAAATTATGAAAAAAACAGTTTTATCAGCTTTATTAGGTTTGTGTTTTGTTGGTGCTGCACCTGCGGCAGATATGACAATTTACTATTCACCAACATGTCCACATTGTCATCATGCCAAGGATTTTACAAACAATAATTTTATCTATGAATATCCAACAATAACTGTAACAACTGTGGATGTGACAGTTCCAGAACATCGTGCATTGTTTATGGATGTGCTGAAAAGCTGTGATTTTTCATCTGGTGGTGTTCCAGTTATTAAGATTGGCGAAAAATGTTTCCAAGGTTTTGGTGAATCTATGGCTGATGAATTACGTGCTGCCATAGAAGTTGATTTGGGTGATGATGCCAAAAAATCTGCTGCGGATGTTAAAAAAGCAATTGCTGCAGACGGTGATAAATATCGTTCTGAACACCCAACCCCAGTTGCAACTGTGACAGAATATTTTATGCCTGCATCAGACGAAAGTGCTGAAAAAAAAACTGATGATTTATCCAGCAATGTAACATCATGGACATGGGCGATTGTTATATTTGCTTTGTTGGTATTAGGGGTTACAGTATCTCGTAAAAAATCCAAAAAATAAAAATCGGGGTTTTGAACTATGTTTGATTTAACCAGTTTAGATTATGTATACATCATCGTATTGTTAGCATCAACCGTATGGGCAACAATACGTGGTGGTGTATATGAAACTATCGCAACACTGTCATGGGTGGCTGCGGCTATTGCTGCACGTTTTGCATCACCTTGGTTGGATGGTGTGTTTCAATCATGGTTCAAATTACCAGATTCTACGGTTGTGACATTGGTTGCATCATATTTTGTAGTATTCTTTGTAATATTGTTGTTGGTTGGTTTCGTAAATCAAAAATTACGCGACAGAATACAAGAATCTATGATGAATGTAACCGATCATACTTTGGGTGTCATATTCGGTATTATCCGTGGAATTGTTGTTATGGGCATCGTATATTGGATTGGGTTGTGGTATTATTCTGATGTGCCACGTATGCCAGAATGGATTGAAAATGCGCGTACACGTCCAATAATGCAAATGACTGCGGTTAAATTAGATGATTGGTTTGTGCCTGGTGCTGAAAATAAATTATTGGCACGTGATATTGAGGGTACAAAACAAGCAGACGAGATTTATAAGAATTTAATCAGTCCTGCGGTATCTGCGGCAAATGAAATTAAAAATGGTGAAGCACGCAGTAAAGATAGTGCATCAGATAAAAAATCCGAGGGTAAACCTGCGCCAACTGTAAAACCTGATGCAGATACAGGATATAAATCATCTGAACGCACTGCGTTGGAAAATCAGTTGTTACAAATTGAAACATCCGCCCGCGCAAATAACGATAATGCAGATGCGGAATAATTTTAATTTATAAAAAAAAAGTGCCCCGATTTTATTGGGGTATTTTTTTAGGTTTTCGTTCTTGATGCGGATGATATGCATTTGTGTCACAATATTGGTAAATAGGTTAAGGGGGCGCAAATGTTATTAAAACCAAAAATTTATATCACGATATTATTTGTTTATGAAATATTTGCTGTTATGTTGTTGCATTGCCAATATATGTGCACAATGATGTTGGGGACAACTGCGTGTCATGATTGGTTCCGGTATTTTGCAGCATGTATTATTATTCCTGGTTTAGTATCGTTGATATGGATGTGGATAGAAACAATATGTCATGCATATCGTAATAGATTTTTTCATCGTGCGCGCGGTGCGTTAATAGATATATTGGATGGGTTGCGGGATAGATTGGCAGACAACGTTACACGTGAAGATATTGAACATTATATCACTGTTGCATCATTATATGGTATTCGTTATTACATGGCAAAAAATCCAAAGTTTCGTGAAATGTTGCAGGCAATTATCCCAGAAAGTGCGGCTTGGGATTTAGAAGAAGAAAAACAACCTAAAAATAAAACTAAAAAAAATCGTAAATAGTTTGTTTTGCCACGAACAAAATACCGCCCGATTGGGCGGTGTTTTATTCTCTTTGTAAATTTATTTTTTCTTGTATGTAATGTTCTATTTCTTTTAATGTTTCTAATTGTTTTTTAGGATCATCTTTTTGTTTACCCATTCGTATAGAAAGCGTTTTAATTTTGTTATCCAAACCTTCAATAAATGCGGCTATTTCGGCTTCTAATGATTTAACTTCAGCTTGTGTGGTTCTTATTCGTGGACGTTTCGCACGAACTGCCGGTTCTGTTGTTGGTTCGACAACGGTCGCTTTGGTTTGTTCTGCATCTGTTTGTACAGATGATTCTTGTTCTGTTTGTTTAACAGTTTTTACAGATTGTTTTGGTAATAAATCATCAGTCTGTGTAGTTTTTTTGTGTGAATGTTTTACACGAGTCACCGTTTCTGTTGCAGGTTCAACAACAGGCGTTTTTGGTTCTTCTTTTGTGTCTGTTTGTTTCACAGTTTTTACTGGTTGTTTTTCTTCCGTTTTTTCCTCTGTTTTTGTTGGTTTATATTGTTTCAATAAATCAGCAACATTTAAATAACCTTGGGCAACGACAAAATCACGAGTAATATTTTCGCCATCAGTATTTTGAACTTTTGCTGCATATTTACGTGTTTCTTTGTATTCTTTGGCATCATTTGTGTTGTCAGCATGTGTTTCCATAAAACGTATTGCAACCAAGATGTTGTCATGAGAATTCATAGTCCAAATAATGCGTTTACCAGTATATCTGTTTCCAATGCTTTGTGTTATTGCACAGATGTCTTCTATGTGTAATGTTGGAACAACCTGAATTTTACCGTTTTTATCAATGTATTTAACAGGCCCAGCCACTACTTTTTCTTTTGTAAAATCAATGTTAACTTTATTGATATGTTCCAATACAGAACATATCAAATGAGCACTATCATTGCATGAGTTTTTAATATCATTCCAAACTTTTTGTGAAATGAATTTAGCAATTTTTACTGGTTTTTGTTTCTTTGCTTTTTTTGCTTTTGGTGCTTCTTCTGGGGTTACATCATTTACAATTTGTTTTGGTTTTGCACGTTTTGTATCTTCTTCAATGATTTGCAAAACAGTTTGTTTGATTGTTGGTACGCAATTTATGTGTACGCAAGAAACAACAGCGCCATCTTCTTGTGTTTTGTTTTCTTTTTTTATAATTGCACTTGAATTTATTGCACGTTTAATAAATCTGTCCAATCCTTCAATGTTGCTAAATTCAGAATCCTGTTCAATCAAAGCCAAGACTTCTTTACGAGTCAGCCATTCGGATGTTTTTGCAGGAATAACAGTTTTTGTTTCAGCAATTTTAGGTTCTGCCTTTGGTGTAACCGGTTTGGTGTCAACAGGTTTTGCTGGTGCTAACATTTCCTGCAATGATTTGTCATTTATTGTTGCTACAATTTTTATATTCGGATACTTTTCTTCGAAACTTTTAAACTCAGCTAATTTTGCAGGATCTTTCAGAACAGAATTTATCAAAGATTTTGCCAGCACAATCTGGTTTACAGATTCTGGTAAATTAAGATTTTTTAAATCTGTAAAACTTTTTATAGTGCAGGTAAGGTCGATAACACAAGTGCCTGTTGGAAAACGAGTTTCCGGTGTTATAAAATTATCGCAACACTGAGAACAATCTAACAAATTGTATATGCTTTTTGGAAGTATAATGGGCACTTTTGCTTTGGAACAACCAAAACCACCATCAACATCAATATTCGAAAAATCAACAAATTGATTTATTTTAGCAACATTGACATGGTTCATAATACGATAAGATTTGTCTTTATCTAACTTGAAAAAGTCTGCGTGTGAACCATCGTCCAAAACAACCATCATTGATAAAGGTTTGGACATCTTTAATTTACCCAGTGAAGTAAAATAAAATTCATTCCATTTGCGTTGCAGTATAGTTGTTTCAATAACAATACTATGCATAAATTTATCCAGCAAAACATCTTGTTCAACAGCAGTTGGTGCATTTTTAATTCTTTCAATTTCCATCAATATAAAATGTTTGAAAATTTCTTCTTTTCTAGCATTTTTTGGGGAAAGTTTGTCGATACGGAAAATGTCTGAACACAAAGTGCACATAAAGTTTATCTTGTCGTGTATTGGGGCATACCAATTCGGAATAGCATTGAATCTATCAAATATATATCGGTTGCTTGCATAAGCATTATCCAACACTTGTAAAAATTCATTAGATTTACGATGGTTCCATGGACGTAACTTGATTTTGGATTTGCATTTGACTAATGCTGCATAAAATTGCAACAGAACAGGATCGTCATTTAAATCATCGGGTGTTTTGTATTTGTTTATAAAACTTTCAGTTACTTGTTTGTTGGCCACCAACATATATCCATTAGCATAATCTGCGCCTAAAAGACTTTTGTCGTTAGTAGGTGCAGCAGGGGTGGCACCAACCAAAATAAGAAATAATGCAGCCATATCCGCAGGTAAATCATCAGGAAATTCTATTTCGACCATAGAGCTGCTTTTGTCAAAATTATCTGAATCGGAATTCGGTTGCGAAAAAGCATTGTTTAATATGGAAGTATAATCGGTTACCCCAAATTTTTTAGGTATATTCACAGCAGATGGCACAATAGGTGTGTCGGAAAACGGTTTTTTATCAAAAGAATCTTTATCTTGTGCCATTTGTTTTACCTAGGTTCTTTTCGGGGAAAATTATAGTATACAATTTGTTGTTTTGTCAAGTATTTTTATAGATTTATACCTATATATTGCAAATGCTCGGTTGTTGCACTGAATTCTGTAGAAATATATTGTTGTGGATAATAATGAAAAGATGCGGCTAAATATTTCAACTTTTGATAAATATAACAAAAAATAGGTTGATTTTCTGGTTTTTCTATTCTATGTTGTAATAATACAATGTAACGGTTGCTTTTTTGTGTTGTACGACACATTTTTTATGCAAAATCAGCATAGATAGAGTAGTTCGTTTTATAACAAGATTAAAAACAATCGTTCCAATAATAACGACAGCGTGGGTTGGGTGACATGTCTAATAAAAAAGCACCATGTGTTTCGGTGTTTTTATCTTATTACAATGACGCGGATTTTTTGCGTTCCGCGATTGATGCTGTGTTAAATCAAGATTTTCAAGATTTTGAATTGATTTTATTAAATCATGCTACAACTGATAATTGTCGTGAAATTGCACGTTCATACAATGATAAAAGAATTATTCATATCGACAAAAAATTCAACTATGGTGCCGGTTGCGGTATTTTAATCAAGGATATGTTGGCTGTGGCGCGTGGCAAATATGTTAAATTCTGTTGTGCGGATGATATATTGCATAAGGATTGTCTGGGGACTTTATTTAATTATATGGAAAAACATCCAGATGTTGGTTGTGTTTGTTCTGATATAGATTTTATAAATTTACAAGGTAAAAACATAAACCGCAAATCGCACATCACACAAGTTTGTTTTGATAATTTATTAAAAAGTTTCTCTAGGGGGGATAACTATGTTAAGTATCCAACTGTGATGATGAAAAAAAGTGTGTTGGAAAATATCGCTATCGATAGAAGTTTTATCATGTTTTTAGATGTGTCTTTATGGGTGGAACTGTTGTGTGCTGGTTATAATATGCAAAGAATAAATAAAAAATTAGTTTCTTATCGTATACATAATGGTCAGGTGTCTCGAATCTTTGGTAATTGTTCTTTGTTAGAAATGATTAAACTGGCAGATGTATTTTACAAAATTGGTGATGTAAAACTGGTTAAATCTGTGTGTGATGATGTCGAGTATTCTAAAAGTTTGACACAAAAAGATAAAAAATATTTCCCATTAATTGTTGCTTTGCATCATTTACAGGGCAAAAACGTGTCATTTGCCATTTCTGGATACCTGAAAATACATGATTTGATGAATGATGATGAATTTCGTGCTGATGTTGAACAGAGATTTGGTTTTACTATTGCTGAATTTAGAAAATTGTATAAAGAATTACCGGCTTTGCGCTGTTTCTTGAATACAGAATTTAAAAAAATCAGTTTCGGTAAATTATTGAAACTGGTTGCGCGTAGAATTTTTCGTGTTTTGACACCAAAGTTTTATAGAGATTATTTTTACAGAACTAAAGGAGTATTAAAGTGAAAGTCGTAATCTTGGCAGGGGGGCTTGGTACAAGATTAGGAGAAGAGACATCTATTAAACCAAAACCAATGGTTGAAATCGGCGGATATCCAATCGTTTGGCATATTATGAAAATATATTCTCATTATGGATTTAATGATTTTATTATTCTGGGCGGATATAAACAAGAAGTTATTAAAGATTATTTTGCAAATTATGCCTTACGTAATTCTGATGTGACCATTGATTTACAAAATGGTAATCAAATTGTTCATCAAAACAGTGCTGAGCCATGGCGTGTTACTGTGTTAAACACAGGTAAAGATTCTATGACAGGTGGTCGTATCCGTTATGCAAAAGAATATTTAAATGGCGAAAGATTTTTCCTGACATATGGTGATGGGGTCAGTGATGTTGATATAAATAACTTATTAGATTTTCATAAAAAATCTGGAAAATATGCAACATTGACCGCAATCCAACCCGAAGGCAGATTTGGTATGGTTGAAGCATTGGCGGATGGTACTGTCACTAGTTTCCAAGAAAAACCTAAAAACGAAGATAAATGGATAAACGGAGGGTTCTTTGTTTGTGAACCACAGGTGTTCAATTATATTCCAGATACAGATTCTGCAATTTGGGAACAAGAACCATTACGCGGATTGGCAAAAGACGGCAAATTAGGAATGTTTAAACATTACGGTTTTTGGCGCCCAATGGATATGTTGAAAGATAAACAAGATTTGAACAAACTGTGGGACGAAAACAAAGCTCCGTGGAGATTGTGGGACAGACAACAAAAGGTACGATAATCATGGCTTTCAATAATATTTATGATGGTAAAACTGTATTGGTGACAGGACATGCAGGATTTAAAGGATCTTGGTTGTCTTTTTGGTTAAAAAACTTAGGTGCAAATGTTGTTGGATATTCTTTGTTGCCAGATAGTGCAGAAAAAATGTACAACGTATTGAATCTGGATAAAAAATTAGATGCCAGCATTATTGCGGATATTTGTGATGCAGATGAATTGAATAGATGTTTTGCAAAATATCAACCTGATATTGTTTTCCATTTGGCGGCACAACCTATTGTTCGTTTGTCATATTCTGAACCTGTTTTAACATATAAAACAAATGTTATTGGAACGTTGAATGTATTAGAGGCGGCGCGTAAAACATCGTCCGTTCGTGCATTTGTAAATGTTACCACTGATAAATGTTATGAAAATAAAGAAAAAGTAGAAGGATATAAAGAAGATGAACCTTTTGGAGGATACGATATGTATTCTTCGTCCAAGGGATGTTCTGAAATTTTAAGTTCTTCATATAGACGTTCTTTCTTGTCCGATGGGAAACCGTATGCATTGGCAACCGCGCGTGCTGGAAATGTTATCGGTGGTGGTGATTGGGCACAGGATAGATTGGTCCCAGATTGTATAAAAGCTTTTCAATCTGACAAGATTGTCGAAATCAGAAATCCTTATGCAACCCGTCCTTGGCAACATGTATTAGAACCTTTGGCGGGCTATATGTTGTTGGGACAAAAATTATTAGAAAGCGGTGATAAATATGCAACAGGTTATAATTTTGGACCTGAATACGGCACACCTGTGCGTGTCGCCGATGTTGCACAACAGGTCGCTGATGTTTGGGGCAATGGCCGTGTTGTTGTTGGAAATGGCGATGGTTTACATGAAGCTAACTTGTTGCAATTAGATATTACCAAGGCAAAAAAGGAATTAGGCTTTTTGCCTGTGTGGGATGCAAAACATGCAATTACTGAAACAACGCGTTGGTACAAAGCCTATTATTCAAACGAAGATATGTTGATGTACACACGAAATCAGATAAACAATTTTATTAACGATGCGCGTGCAAAACAAATACAATGGAGTAGATAAAATGGCCAAAACAAAAGAACAAATTCGTGCAGAAATGAAGAAATTGGCAGCGGAATATGCCGATTTAGACAGACAAGAGAAATTGAATACAGAAAAAAAGTATATCCCTGCATCTGGTAAAAATTTGGGTGCCGAAGAATTGGCTAATATGATAGATGCATCTTTGGATATGTGGTTAACCGCAGGTCGTTTTAATAATGAATTTGAAAAAAGTTTTGCTAATAAGTTAGGTGAAAAATATGCAATGACATGTAATTCAGGGTCGTCTGCAAATTTATTGGCTATGTCTGCGTTAACATCACCAATTTTAGGTAAAGATGCATTAAAAAAAGGTGATGAAGTGATATCTGTGGCGGCTGGTTTCCCAACAACTGTGACGCCTATTATCCAAAATGGTTTAGTGCCGGTTTTTGTCGATAGCGAAATTGGAACTTATAATATCAAAATAGAAGATATTGAACCTGCAATATCGCCAAAAACACGTGCAATATTCTTGGCGCATACTTTGGGTAATATGTATGATATGGATGCAATAATGGATATTGCAGCGCGTCATAATTTGTTCGTTATCGAAGACAGTTGTGATGCCTTGGGTGCAAAATGGAATGATAAATATGCCGGAACAATCGGTAATATTGGCACTTTCTCATTTTATCCTGCTCATCATATCACAATGGGTGAAGGTGGTGCGGTTATAACAAATAATCCAAAAATCCGTAAGGCTGTATTGTCTTTCCGCGACTGGGGACGTGATTGTTACTGCAATCCAGGAACAGATAATACATGTCATAAACGTTTTGACTTACAATATGGCGCTTTACCACATGGTTATGACCATAAGTATGTATATTCCAATATAGGTTATAATTTAAAGGTTACAGATTGGCAAGCAGCAATCGGTTTGGCTCAATTAGGTAAGTTAGATTCTTTCTTGGATATGCGCCGTAAAAATGCGGAAGTATTGAATAAAAATTTGGCTGATTTGCAAGATTATTTAATTTTGCCAAAAATTGCGGACAAATGTACACCTTCTTGGTTTGGGTATTTAATTTCTGTCAAACCAGAAGCGCCATTTACAAAACAAGAAATGGTTCCTTATTTGGAACAAAATGGTATTGGGACACGTAATTTATTTGCTGGCAACATATTACGTCAACCAATATTGAAAAACAATGATGTTGCTGTGCGTGTTGGTAATGGACCTGTGCAAAATTCTCGTGATTTAACGGAAGCGGATTATGTAAAATTACCAGGTGCTGATTTTATTATGCATAATACTTTCTGGGTTGGTGTTGCACAAAATAATACAACACAAGACATGGAAAAAACATCATCTGTAATTCATGATTTTATTAATCAAAAAACGAGATAGTCGATGAAAAAGAAAATATTGCTGACCGGTGGCAGTGGTTTTATAGGGCGCAATATACAAGAATCATATTTATCAGATAAATATGATATTGTTGCACCGACACATCGTGAAATGGATGTCGCAGATACTGCATCTGTGGACAATTTTTTTGCACACAAATATTTCGATGTTGTTTTGCATACAGCTGTAAAACCTAGCCACAGAGCCGCGATAGACAGAACAAATTTATTATATACAAATGTTCGTATGTTTGAAAATTTGGAACGTAATCGTGATAAATTTGGAAAGTTTATAAATTTCGGATCTGGTGCGATTTATGATGTCGCACAAAACAATGCAGGTGTCACAGAAACGGATATTTATAAAAATATGGGGGTCGATGAACATAGCTTTACCAAATATATTGTGCATAAACAAATAGACAATCTGCCGAATTTTTATGATTTGAATATATTTGGGATATTTGGTAAACACGAAGATTATTCAATTCGTTTTATTTCAAATGCAATTTGTAAAAGTTTGTTTGATATGCCTATAACATTGCGTCAAAATCGCAGATTTAGTTATTTGTATGTTAATGATTTGATGCCAATTTTGGAATGGTTTATTGAAAACGAACCTAAGTTCAAATCATATAATATTACACCTGATGGATTTGTAGAATTGCGCGATATTGCGAATAATGTTGCAAAAATATCAGGAAATTCAGATATCAAAATTGCAAATAATGGTTATGGACTGGATTATTACGGTTCAAATACTCGTTTGCGTACTGAAATGCCGAATGTACATTTTACACCAGTTGAGCAAGCAATAGCGGAACTGTATAATTGGTATTCACAAAATATTAACATGTTGGATAAACAAAAGTTGGAAAAGGATAGATAAAATGAATATACTTGAAAGACGTATGTATGATTTATTAAAGGAAATGAAGGAATCATACCATTTGTCAGGAATCAAAATATCTTTTGAAGATGAGGGGTTGAACATGGACCAGGCCCAAACAATATCCTCTATTGCATATAGGGCGGGTGTGGGTGTATCTATGAAGGTTGGCGGTGCCGAAGCTAAACGCGATATTCGTGATGCCAAGGTTTTAGGTGCCGATAAAATTGTTGCCCCAATGATAGAAAGTGCATATGCATTGAAAAAATTTACGGATGCTGTATCAAAAATTTATACCGAAGACGAAATGAACGATGCTCATTTTATGGTTAATATAGAAACAATCACTGGTTATAAAAATATTGAAAGCATGTTAATTTCGCCATATGCAAAAAAGTTATCTGGTTTTGTATTGGGGCGTACAGATTTTGTTGGCTCTATGGGCGAAAAGAAATCTTTTGTTAATTCGGACGCAATGTTCAAAATTGCGACTGATTTTGCAAATATATGCAAACAGGCAAATAAACAATTATTTGTTGGTGGCAATGTAAATGCCGAATCTATAGATTTTTTCAAAGGGTTGAAAAAAATACATTTAAATGGTTTGGAAACTAGAAATGTTATCTTTAATTCTGATGTTTTATATTCAAATAATGTCAGGATAGCAATTGAAAAAGCCTTGGAGTTCGAGTCATTGTGGTTGCAAGCCAAAGATAAAAACTATGAAACTATGTTGAACGAAGATAAACGTCGCATAGAAGATATTCAATCCAGATTAATACAGAGACAAAAATAATGAATGTGTTGAATCAAGATATTATAAAATGTGTTGCGTTCGATTTGGACGGTACAATATATTTTGGCAGTCGTCAATTAGCCGAAGGGGCGCAAGATGTTATAGATTACGCCCGTAAAAAATTTGGACGCATATGTTTTTTAACGAATAACTCTGCATTGACTCAATATCAAGTTTACCAACGTTTATGTCAGTTAGGAATAAATCTTAATCGAGACGAAGTCATAAATACCAGTTATTTGATAGCGAAATATTTGGTTACAAAAAATACTCACGATGTCTGGTGTATAGGGACGAATAATTTGTGCCAAGAATTGAAAGATAATGGAATCAATCCAAAATCTGAACATCCAGATGCAATTGTTATTGGGTATGATTATAATTTTACATTACCTTATTTGGAAGAGGCATTAAAATATTATACTCCATCATGTCAAATAATTATTGCGAATATGGAGCGTGTTTATCCACGTGATAACGGTGTGTTAACTCCTGGTGCTGGTGCTGTGGCGGCTGCGTTTTTGCATACTGTTAACAGAACAGATTTTGTAGTTCTGGGTAAACCTAATATATTGATGCTGGAAACCGTTGCCAAATTATATAAATTACAACCAGAAAACATTTTAATGATAGGTGACACTTACGAAAGTGACATTAAAATGGCAGAGGTTGCTGGTTCTCAATCTGTTTTGGTGACAAATGGTGCTGTTTGTAATTACAAATGCAATAAAGTAAATAAATTAAATGAACTATTAAAATTAATTTAGAACATAGGATGAAATTATGATAAAAGTTTCTGATTATATTATGAAAAGATTGCGTGATGTATATGGCGCTGATTGCGTGTTTATGGTGTCTGGTGGTGGTGCAATGCATTTGAATGACAGTGTTGGCAAATATATGAATTATGTGTGCAATCATAATGAACAGGCATGTGGAATTGCTGCCGAAGGTTATGCGCGTGTTAATCAAAAGTTAGCTGTCGTAAATGTGACTACTGGTCCTGGCGGATTAAACGCGTTGAATGGTGTTATGGGGCAATGGACTGATAGTGTTCCTGTTTTATATTTATCTGGTCAGGTAAAACATTCAACAACAATGGATTCATGCAAAGAAATCCCATTGCGTCAGTTGGGTGACCAAGAAGTTGATATTATATCTGTAGTCAAACCTTTGACTAAATATGCAGAAATGGTTCGTGATCCATACGATATTAAATATCACCTGGATAGGGCGGTTTATTTGGCAACTCATGGACGTTTTGGACCAACATGGCTGGATATTCCATTGAATGTGCAAGCAGCTATGATAGATGAAACAAAACTGCGTGAATATAATCCGGAACAAGATGAATTAAAATTGCCAAATATTGACAAGGAAGTAAAACAATTGGCGCAAATGATAAATCAAGCAGAACGTCCGTTATTTGTTGCTGGACATGGTATTCGTTTATCTGGTGCCTTGGATGAATTTGAAAAATTAGTTGCAAAATTGAATATTCCAGTTGTGACAACGATGAACGGTTTTGATACCATAGATGAAAATAATCCTAATTTTGTTGCGCGTATTGGGACTGTGGCGAATCGTGCTGGTAATTTTGCATTGCAAAATGCAGATTTAGTTATGACTGTAGGATCGCGTAACAATATCCGTCAAATTTCATATAACTGGGAAAATTATGCTAAAAATGCAAAATTGGTTTGTGTGGATATAGACGCGGCAGAATTAGATAAACCTACATTAAAACCTGCATTAAAAATCAACGCAGATTGTAAAGATTTTATTAAAAAATTAGATGCCGCGACACAATCTCGTGAAAAAACAAGTTGGAATCAATGGACGCGCGATATCAAGGCAAAATATCCCCCAGTATCCGAAGCACCACGTGTTGGCGATAATCCAATTGAACCATACGCATTTGTTGAAACACTGGTAAAACAATTTGATAAAGATGCCGTTGTTGTTGCTGGAAATGGAACTGCGTTTTTATTGCCTTTCCAAGTCGGTCAAGTCAAGAAAGGTCAACGTTATATTTGGAACAGTGGTGATGCATCTATGGGGTATGATTTACCAGCAGCGATTGGTGCGTGCTTTGCAAATGATTGTCGTGATACAATTTGCCTTGCGGGTGATGGTTCAATTATGATGAATTTGCAAGAATTACAAACTATGCGTCATTATAATTTGCCGATTAAATTGTTTGTTTTGAATAATGATGGTTATATTTCAATTCAACAGACACAAAAGAATTTCTTTAATGGTCGTATGACGGCATGTTCGCGTGACAGTGGTGTATCGATTCCTGATTTTATACGCGTTGGTGCAGCATTTGATTTGCCAACTGTAAAAATCAGTGACAAATATAAACTTGATTCGCAAATTCAAAATGTGCTAGGAATAAAAGGACCAGTATTGTGTGAAGTGATGTTGACCCC